>JBFWON010000008.1:0-62470 GCA_050250515.1 Bdellovibrionales bacterium
GTAAATGAGTTTTTTGGCAAAGAGTGGCATGTTTTTCAATTACCAGGAGTTGCAATGGAATATTGAATTCAGCGGACTACTTTTTGGGCCGTCGGTGCGACTAACGCACCGACGGCCCAAAAAGTAGTCCGAACCTTTCGAGTCCAGTTCCACTTCGGAACTCGAGCCCGCGTTATCAAGTCCATCAAAAAAACCGATTTGATTGACTTCGCTGTGATCCACTACACTCAATCAATGTCAGCCATTGAAGTTCGAAATTTGAGAAAGGTTTTTTCCCGTGCGAAACGGCCACCCGGTCTAATCGCTAGGATTAGGTCTTCATTCAGGCCACAGCACGATCACTTTGTGGCGGTCGATGACATCGACTTCAAGGTAAACGAAGGTGAGGCCCTCGCTTTTATTGGTCCCAACGGCGCCGGAAAATCCACGACCATCAAGATGCTCACGGGCATTCTGCATCCGACCAGCGGAGAAGCCTCGGTGCTCGGCCAAGTCCCATGGCGAGATCGGACTCAATTGTCGTTCCGAATCGGCAGTGTATTTGGCCAAAAATCGCAGCTCTGGCTGCATCTACCCCCACGGGATACCTTTGATCTTTTGTCGCGAATCTATGAGCTGAAGCGATCGGACTATCTGACCCGACGAGACGAGTTGGTGAAGGCTTTTGAATTGGACGACATCATCGATGTGCCGGTTCGAAAACTTTCATTGGGACAACGCATGCGATGTGAAGTCGCTGCCAGTCTATTGCATCGGCCAAAAATCATTTTTCTGGATGAGCCGACAATTGGTCTTGATCCAGTCGCCAAGGCGGCCATTCGCGAGTTGATTAAGCGGGCCAACAAAGAAGACGGCGTGACTGTATTTCTCACCTCGCACGATGCGGGCGATATCGAACGACTTTGTCGGCGAGTGATTATCATCAATCATGGCCGCTTGATCTTTGACGACTCCACCAATCGGCTTCGGCGTGAATTCCTGCGAACTAAGGAAATTGACCTTAAACTTTCTGCGCCTTGGGAAAATGGCATCGAATTAGAGGGCGTCACCGTTCTCAAGGCCAAAAATTTCGGCGTCAAGCTGACGGTCGACACGGCTAAGCAATCCATTCAAAGCGTAGTTTCACGGCTGCTCGAGCGAAGTCAGGTCGAAGACATCACAATTCAAAACCTGCCGCTGGAGGATATCATTATGGATATCTACCGCCGTCAGGCGGTGAGCCCATGACCAAGCTCGCCAAGTATTTTTGGATCTTGCGTACGACCGTTCGATCCAAGTGGGCCTACCCGCTCGACCTGCTGGCCTCAACTAGCTTTTTAGCGGTCATTCTGTTTGTGTTCGTGCATCTCTGGCGCATTAGCTATCAAGATCATCCACAAATCGAAGGTTTTAGTTTTGCTATGATCATTTGGTATTACGTCGGTACCGAATCGATCATTATGGCCCTTCCTTTTATTCATCGAATTTACGAACGGGAAATCAAAGAGGGAGACGTGGCCGTCCAACTCAACAAGCCCTATCAATACTTGATTTTTCACGGGGCCACATACCTTGCGGAAGCTCTAAGCCGTGTGGTTTTTCTTTTGCTGGTCGGCTGTAGCATCGCTTATTTTATGGCGGGACCAATTTCTTTCAATTGGTATTCTCTGCCGGCCCTCGCATTGGTGTATGTGGTGACGGTCTTGCTGCATTTTCTCTACAATTCCATGATCGGGCTTTCCGCCTTTTGGACAGAGGACGTCACCGGACTGTTTTTTATTTTCGATCGCGCCAAGTGGCTCTTAGGTGGTTTTTTACTGCCGGTCTCATTTTTCCCAGAACCACTGAAGTCGATTGCCGAGAGTTTACCTTTTCGATGGATGATCAACGAACCGGCCATGTTATTTGTCAATTTCTCTTCCGAAAGACTGGTCCGCGTTTTGTCCCATCAGGTCGCTTTGTTTGTTATCTTAGCCATCTTGGCCCAAGGCATTTATCAGCTGGGCGTTCGTCGCCTGAACGTGAACGGAGGCTAGCGTTGAAATCGCTCGCCTTTATTCCCGCTTATTTGCGTAACAACATCGCCTCGGCGGCCGAATACAAGTTTTCGTTTTGGAGCCAGATTTTTGGAATGATCGTAAATGACACCCTTTGGGTGCTCTTTTGGGTATTGTATTTTAAAAAGTTTCCTGTGCTCAATGGCTGGACGTTAAATGATCTCTTAGTGATGTGGGCCGTGATCACGACGAGCTTTGGCCTGTGCTTTGGATTGTTTCACAATGTGGCCCGACTTCCCGAACTGATCACGCGGGGACAGGTCGACTCTTACCTGTTGTTACCAAAGAACGTGTTGCTGCACTTGAGTGTCAGTCACATTCGGCCTGTGAATTTGGGCGACGCCCTTTTGGGACCGGCCTTGCTGCTATTTTTTGTTCCCATGACCGCCAGTCAATGGCTGGTCTTTTTTGCCTGCAGCATTTTGGGTCTGCTCGTTTACTACGCCTTTACCGTGACGATTGGGAGCTTGGTGCGTCTAACGCACCGACAGCCCAAAAAGTAGTCCGAACCGAAAACCTAGAACTTCGCGAGAAGTTGGCTTTGCGTGCGATGCATGACGAAGGGCGATCCCGCATTGTCGATATTCGCCGCCATATGCTGGATGCCGAAGGACACCTTCTTGGAGAGCTGCTTTCGCACCTCAACCATATGACCATTGGATCCATCTTCACCATCGGCGAAGTCCGACCAGTTGATCGAGGCCACGGTCGCGTCCTTTTCTAATGTTAGATAGGCATACCCGACCGTCCAATCCGCTTTTCCGTCCCGAAGGGTCTGCCACT
Organism: Bdellovibrionales bacterium; assembly: GCA_050250515.1. Lineage (GTDB taxonomy): Bacteria > Bdellovibrionota > Bdellovibrionia > Bdellovibrionales > UBA1609 > JALHOQ01. The sequence goes on from JBFWON010000008.1 coordinate 2,820, forward strand.
GCAGACCCGAGGTCAAAGCCTGATTGTGGTCCTTCGCTCCATAATTGTGAGCGTGGTCTACATAAACCGACAGCTTCCATTCAGCCGTCGTCCAATCCACTTGGCCGAGGGCCTCGGCCACTCGGTATTCGTGCACATAGCGAGTGCCTGTGTTGCTATTGCCTTCAAAGCTAGTCAAAGCGGCATTGTCTTTTACATTCGTAAAATCATGGTAACCGAGACCCACTTTGTATCCCAAGCCTTCACTTGCCGATTGATGAACACCCGCCATCACGGACAGAAGGCTCGAATCAGGCTCACTTGTGCCATCCGCTTGCGGCGAACGCTCCTGTAAAAGATAGGCTGCGCCCATCGCGAAAAATCGAGAGCTTTCATGCACGACGGCCAGGCCCTCTGGAGCATAGTCGTTGTCAAAAAGGATCTGACTTTGCTCGACAACCTGTAAGGGATTTTTCTGCTTTCCGACCAACACCTCTAATTCGGAACTGGGGTGCCAATTGAGGTAAGCGTGATCGATTCCAATCGATTTCTTGGTGGAATTGCTGGTGAAGGCACTATTGCCCGAGATGGCGCTCGAACTGTCACCCGAAGAAAGGCGTACGTAAACGTCGGTGCTTTCGTCAATATTGACCTTCGTAGCCATCCGTAGGCGAAAACGGCCTCGATGTCGGCCGGCATTGTCATTCGGAGCCGTTTTACTGATCGCATCGTGCTCAAAACGGAGATCCCCGCCCAAAGTGAATCGATCTGTCCACGAGCTATCGCCCGCCCACGCCACTTGAGTCGCCAAAGCACCAACGAACAAAACCACAAATTTTGAAATCACTTGAGTCCCCATCCCTAATATTTTTTTTTGGTTATTTCGGCTAGTATTGATGGGTAGTCAACAGCGGTTAGGCATTGACCCTTCATGCCATCAATGATGCATCACGCACTTTTGAGAAGTAGGCGCAGACCGACTGACGCGAGGGCCAATGCCAACGCACGAATGATCCAATTGCCATGCACGCGGGTTGAAAATTTGGCGCCGATCTGAGCACCCACAATCACTCCCGGGCCAAGAAATAAAATCTCATGAAGTCCGGGGATAAGACTTCCATTCCACAGATGCACCAAGGTACCCACCAATGTCATACAGCCCAAAACAAAATGAGAAGTCGCCGTAGCAATATGCACGGGAAAGCGCAAAAGGTGCACCATCGCGGGGACGTGGATAATACCTCCACCAATACCAAGCAGACTGGAAAGATAACCCACTCCCACACTCAGCCCAATGCCCAATGAACGATTGTAGTCACCCTTAAACTCCGCCGCAGTTTCGGCCTTGGAGCTGTGACCCTTCGGCGTGGGACGCCAAAACAAATAAAGTCCGACAATAAAAAGTAGGCTCGCAAAAATAGGATCAAACACTTCGCGCGACATAGTGGTGGTAGTCAAGGCCCCCAAAATGGCTCCCGGTACTGAGGCCGCCGCAAACATGGTTCCCGAATGAAAATCGACCCGCCCTTTACGGGCATAAGCGATCGTACCGGAGAGTGCATTCATGGCGATCACGGCCAGCGAAATCGCCGTCAACTCGTCCGCCGAGCGATCGGGAAAGATCACCATAAAAATCGGCATCATCAAAAATCCACCACCCGCACCGATCAACGTACCGAAAGCTCCAACGCCAAGTCCAAGTGCGAGCATCAAAATTCCATGTTGCATGCCTTCAACTTACAACGTTTCAGAATGAGACAGAAGACTAAAATTTCGACACCTGAAACCCCTGAAACATCTGCGTAAGAATCTAAGACAAAGCGACCGCGAGCCCATCCTTATAGTGTTCTCAGGCTGGAGCCTCATTTGCATGGATGAGACAGGATGAGACACGAGGGAGGCACCATGAAATTCGTTGTCACTTCTTTGGTCAGTTTGGGTTTGGCCATGACCGCCACGGCAGAGGCACAGAACTCTTGCCAACAGCTACCGGCAAATCTCGAAGTGGAAGGCGCCAGCTTCACTAAAGACATCCGTTTACGGATTGAAAGAGACTGCCAGTTCAACTTATCGCTTTTAGAGTTCGGCAGCCAAGACATCCAGATGGCGATTGAGCTTGAGTATGACGAATGGGTAAAAAGCAATCCCGATAAAAAAGCCGAAGCAGATAAGATGTTTCGCGAAATCGCGCTCAAACACCGCAAGCAGCTGCAATCGCAAGTCCCAACCGTGTTATCTTCTATTGGATCTAAGAACGGTCGCCTTTGCTCCAACTCGGACACAGCTCAAGAATGCAAACCGCTCACTTCGGGCCCGGTCAAAGTGAAAGAGGAAACCGTAGCCTTTCTCGAGGTCACGGGCGATGGCGCGACTCTCTGGTCGGTCAATGATAAGGGAGAAAAAGACACCGCACGCACCTACATCAATATCAAGCCGAGCACGGCCGGAACCGTCACGGTTGAAACCTACAAGAAGTCCGGCAAAGCCGGCGGCCAGGTTTCTTTCTTCAGTGGTCCCTGCGACAACAAGTCTCGCCAAGTGGCCTCTGATAAAAAAGTTCGATCGATCAGCATGCGCAACCGCGGCACTCGCGTGGCCAGCGATTGCTCCGCTTTACAGAAAACCACTTTAGACGGCAAGGGACTGCCTGCCGCAAAGAAAATCGGTAGGTCGAACTAGTAATCCGATATTCGAATCGCAATCCGCGATTCGAATTTCTCCGCTCACCAGATAAAAACAAAGCCAAGCTTGCGCTTGGCCCCGTCTTGCATACTCCCTCCCTTGCTGGGCCCAGGGTCCTGGTCACCAGAAGGGAGCAAGTATGGATCATAACCCTTATGATTCTTATCGGCTCGCCATTGGAATTTTTAAATTCCTGCTTGCGCTGCACTTCGTGCTGCTCAAGCTGCTCCTGCTGTGGAGTCAATTGGCGCTTGCGATCAGTGCGGGCTAAAAGTGTGGGATTTCACTTTGTCTGTGGAATTGACTTAAGACCCTTTAAATCTATCAGGTGATCTGGACCTGGGTCTGGCGCTAGCATTCAAAGACCACTCGGCAAGTCTGTGAAATCTGGGACGGTCAGCAATCAGGAAACGAGTGTTTTAGAGTGCGCCCTACAGCCAACTTTTCAAAGCCTTGCCAAGATACTCTGCTGGCGCAAGGGTGGCTCCGCCATAGCTATTACCGATGGAATGTACGATCATCGCGGGAAAAACGGACCTGCGATAAGTTGTGAGTGCTCCAAGCGCGAGACCGAACACCAGACTTGGGATTCCCCAATAACCTTCGGAATTGAAGTAGCGAATATGGGCGATCCAGAATAAAAGACCCTGCACAACAACTGCGACAACGGGCAGGTTTGTCCATCGACGGGCATATCCCATGGCCAGAGATCGAAAAAGCAATTCTTCATAAACTCCGGCGCGCCAGCCAGCAATTAATATACCTACGGGTATAAGCAGAACGGTTTCGAATTTAAACTCCCTCGAAATTCCATCCATGAAGTGAAGGTGAATGGATTCAAAGATGCAAAATAAAACCCCACAGAAGACTCCCCATGCAAGATCTGCTCTAATTTGATCAAAGCGAATGTAAAAGTCTTCTAGGCGGTCTCTTTCGAAATATAGCGCAGAGCCGATTAACAGCAATTCTACGGGGATGTATGCGAACTGAGGAATCCGCCACAGCTGCACGACGACCAGTCTAAGACAAAGAGCGGAAATGAAGAGAGCAAATGGAACAACACGCATCGGCGCAATTATTAACAGCTCTGCCCACTCCAGTCAGTATTCAAATTTCTCGCGCACAAATGTCGTTCACAATCGATCTGCCTTTCTGATCTCGGATTCAACAAATCCAACCCACAAAATTTCGACGCCCGCGACTTTTCCACACAGCGCCAATGTTTAAGTTATGAATCCGTCAGGCGAATTCGAAAAGGTCTAGATTTCATTTAGCCCCAATTGACTTACACCAAACTTACACATAGATTTACACATACGGTAAGTTAAGTGAAACGGCCGGAACAAGGGGCCCAACGCCCCTAAAATAGGAGTCCCAAATGGTCCCCAAGAATACACCCCTACCTCTCTCGCCCAAAGAGCTTAGGGTCCTCGAATTTGTCGAACAGTTTATAGAAAACCAAGGGATTTCGCCTACTTTCCAAGAAATCAAAGAACACTTTGGTTTTGCCTCTTTTAATTCTGTGCAACGATATTTAAAGCAGCTGCAAGACAAACATTATCTCCGCATCCCCGGGGGCAATCAGAAACGCGCCCTTCAGATCTTGCACCCTTCCCATTCGGTTTCAACTTCCCTGCAAGAGCGAATCAGCGCCCTTGCGGGGCGTCCCCAACCCCAAGTCCCCATACCCACTACTCTACAATCAAAGAAAGGGTTTCCCCCGTCGAATAGTTCGCGGGCGGAGGCCCTTTCTTTACCTTTACTGGGGCGGGTTGCCGCCGGCTCTCCTATTGAAGCCTTTTTGCAAAATGAGTTTGTCGAAGTCCCTACCACTCTCGTGCGTGATCCAAGCAAAACCTATGCTTTGTCGGTCGAGGGGCAATCCATGATTGAAGATGGGATCTTAGATGGGGATTTAATCTTAGTGCAAAAGCAATCCTATGCCAACAATGGCGACACCGTGGTGGCCATGGTCAACAACCAAGCGACCGTAAAACGGTTTTATTTACACCGAAATTCAAAGCCCGATATCCACAGCAATCCACAGAGTGATGCACAATCCTCTGGAGAACCCCGTGTGGAGCTAAGACCCGCGAATTCGACTATGGAGTCGATGTGGCACCCGCCCCACGCGGTCGATATTCAGGGCCTCGTCGTAGGCTTAATGCGACGATTTTAGCGGCCTGATTCCGCTCGGTTATGCCTGTAACTGAGTGTGTTTCATGACCTCTAAACGGTATCCATTTGTAAACAAATAATCCGCATTGGTTCGAATCAATGCCAGGCAGAGGTGTATCTTTGATGACACATGGTGCGCTACAACTAGAAGAGCTGCGCCGGGAGCTTGGCCCCCGGTTGCGCTCGGCCGAGCAAGTGGCACCACCGCCTGGCGTTAGTAGCGGCTGGACAGCTCTCGATCGCTTTTTGTTATGGCAGGGATTCCCCAAAAGCGCGGTGTCTTTGTTGGTCTCCGAGTCCGGTGGCGCCACCACTCTTTGGTTAAAAAGCGCAGCGCTGGTGACAAAGGCACGGCAATGGAGTGCCTGGGTCAATGCACCCGATCGATCGCTGACGTCATGGGGACTCCAACATCGCTCCGTTCAATTGGATCGATTTATTTATGTTTCAGCCCCACAGGATGAACGCCAACTGCTTTGGATGTTGCAGGAACTTATGTCCCTGGATCTTTTTGAATTGATTGGTTGTGATCTTGGCTCCTGGGAGTTTCGCGACCATCAGATCTTGAAACTAAAAAAGCTCGCGCTTCGCCATCAAACGGCTTTGGTGGTGTGCCGCCAAAAGCCGCCTCGGCGTTTGAGCTCTTTTTATTCGCTTATTTTACACTTTCATCAGCAACAGGTGAAAGTGGTGCGCGCCTTACATCGACCGACCCCCCACATCTTAGAAAGGAGAGACCTCTATGCGGACACTTTGCCTCAACTTGCAGCGGGACGCCGAGCCCTCTGTGGCTGAAAACTTTCTGACCTTTAGCCCTCGTGTGCATTACCGTGCACCTGGCCTGGTCTTTTTGGACGTGTCTTCGACCGCCAAGTTATTTGGTGGCGAAAGACGTCTTTTGGACGAAGCCGTGCAGGTTTCACGAGAGTTCTTTCCTGACACACAGGCGGCCATTGCCGATTCCCCTTGGGGGGCGCAGGCGCTGATCGCGGAAAGACCTTTTGCCATCAGCCTCCCCACACAAGAACTGAAAGATCTGGCCGATGCCCCACTCTCCCGATTGCACCAGCTCGAAGGGTTGATCGCGTGGCGGTCTACTAACGAGGTTGAGGATGTTATCGACTTCTTTCACATGCTGGGTGTGCATCGTTTAAGTGAAATTCGCAAATTCCAGGTGGATTCTTTTCGCGAGCGATGGCGGGACACCGGAACTTTGATTTGGAAGCGGCTGCATGGTTTGGACAAACAAATCATCTCTCCTTTGATACCGAGCGAGGCCGTTCAAGATTTTATTTATTTAGATTATCCGGTCTCCATGTTGTCGTTTCTACTCCATTGCTTGGAAGCCAGCATGCGCCGCCTGATGGCTCGCCTGCAAGGACGTGGAGAGTTCGCTAAGCGCGTGGTGATTCAACTTTTTTGCGAGTACTCGGGCTCTGTTCATCTGGTCGAACTTGAACCCGCTTCGCCCAGTCGCAACCTCGAGCTTTTTATGAAACTGCTTGAGAATAAAATGTCGGATCTCAATTTAGAAAATCCGATTCAGCAGATCGAAATTGAGATCATTCCTTCGCCCGAAAAAACTCAGCAACTATCTTTTTTCGAGCCGCGGGTCAGCGACAGCGAAAAGTTACAGCAACTGGTCAGTGTTTTTCAGCAGGCGTCGATCACCTCAGGTTACCTACGCCCGCAGGATGAAATCTTGCCGGAAGAGTCCTGGCGGGTCACTCCGGAATTTGAAGACTATGAACCTGTAGAAGACTCAGTGGAAATTGAAGGCCAGAGCTTTCAGATTCGTCCTGCTCATAGCTTCAACTTAGCTCAAGCGCCACGGCCCACCCGACTTTTGCGAACACCTTTACGTTTGTCCGACCATGAGATGAGTCGCTTTCAAATGTTAAGCGCTCAACCCATTGAGCGGCTAGAAGACAGTTGGTGGGAGAGTTCGCGCGGGCGGGATTACTACTTTGCCCTTTCTCCTTTGGGAGAATTTGTTTGGATTTTTTATGACCGGATTGAAAACGAGCATTACTTGCACGGCTACTTTGATTGACCTCCGCTTTTGCAATCGGACGGGTCGGCCATGAGCTTACCCCACGCCAAGCCTCGTCTCCTCGGCGGCGGGCCTCGGAAGCGCCAGGATTTAACAACAACGTCTCCTGGTGCTTCCCCTACTCGTCCGGTTGCAAAGGCGGCTTTTTCTTTTGTCGAACTTTTGGGGCGGTCCAATTTTTCTTTCTTGCAGGGTGCCTCACACCCTGAAGAAATGGCGCTGCAAGCGCAAGCTTTGGGCTACAAAGGTTTGGCTCTTTTAGATTTGAATGGCCTTTACGGAGCGGTCCGGGCTTTTCAGGCCATTGAATATCCCTCACAGTTCACCTTGCACGTGGAGGGTGACCCGGAATTCACAACGTTTTGTGGATCCGAGATGCAATTGCAGGATCGAAGCTCTGTCGCCCTTTTGCCCATGCACAAAGATGGCTACACCAACTTGTGTCGCATCATCACTGAGAGCAAGCGCCATAGCGAGAAAGGATTTTCCAACCTCACATTGGATACGCTCGCGCTTTATGGGGACGACTTGATGGCCATGGCTCTGCCGCCATGGAATTTGGAAAGTTTGAATCGTCTGCGCGAGATCTTTCACGATCGCCTGTATCTACCCGTTTGGAAGGACTACACCTGGCAGTCTCTCGATTTATACAAACAGGCTTTGGAACTTGAGGCGCTTGGTTTTTCACTCTTCGCCACCAATCGGCCCTACATGCACGCGCCGGAGAGAAAACCGGTCCACGATGTTCTGACTTGTATTTTGCATAAATGCACTTTGACCGAGGCTAAGACCCGACTTTTAAGCAATGGTGAGCGCCATTTAAAACCACTCGAGGAACTCGCGAAGATCTGGCACGATCGCCCTGATCTTTTGCAAAAAACGGTGGGGATCGCCAAGCGCTTGCAGTTTTCCTTAAAAGAACTTCGTTACGAGTACCCAGAGGCCGCAAGACCTCCCGGCAAAGAGGCCAGCCAGTATCTGCGCGAGCTGGTCGAACAAGGTCTTAAGTGGCGCTATCCGGATGGCATCACCGAAAAAGTGCGGCGCATGACCGAACATGAGCTGGGTTTGATTCAAGAGCTTCGCTACGAAGATTATTTTTTGACTCTATGGGATGTTTGCCAGTTTGCGGAACGCCAAGGAATTTTGCATCAGGGGCGAGGCTCCGCCGCCAACTCGGTGGTGTGTTACGCTTTAGGTTTAACCGCCGTGGATCCCACACAGGTTGAACTTCTGTTTGAACGCTTTATTTCAAAAGAGCGAGGCGAGCCCCCCGATATTGATATCGATTTTGAAAGTGGACGGCGCGAAGAGGTGATCCAGTACATCTATCAAAAGTATGGCGCCGATCACGCGGCCATGGTGTGCAATGTGATTTGTTATCGATCGCGCATGGCTTTGCGTGAGTGTGGAAAAGTTTTGGGACTTCCACTGAAAACGGTGGACGAGGCCATTAAGTTTATGGGCCGCGAGGGAATCTCCCGTTTAGACGAATCACCAGAAAAAGCCAAAGACTGGAAGATTCCCGAAAAGACATTTAAATTGTGGATTCAAATTGCAAAGTCGTTGGTGGGATTTCCCCGTCACCTAGGCATTCATCCCGGGGGATTTTTAATTGCCAAACGGACCATCAACGAATGTGTCCCGGTGGAAAAAGCCACCATGGACAATCGCTATGTGATTCAATGGAACAAAGATGATCTGACGGTTCTTAAAATGTTAAAGATCGATGTTTTGGGGCTTGGCATGCTCGGTGCTTTGGAAAAGTGCTTTCGCCTGCTTCGCGAGCACAAGAAGATCGAATTGGATCTTTACAAATTGCCACCAGATGACAAACCCACCTACGCCATGATTCAGGCGGCGGACACCGTCGGCACTTTTCAAATTGAATCCCGCGCGCAGATGTCTTTGCTGCCAAGGCTAAAACCAAAAAACTTTTACGATCTGGTGATCGAAGTCGCCATTGTCAGACCCGGGCCTATTCAGGGCGGCATGGTGCACCCCTTTATTCGAAGACGCGATGGACTTGAGCCCGTCACTTACGCTCATGAAGACCTAAGACCCATCTTGCAAAAAACCTGCGGTGTCCCGATTTTTCAAGAGCAGATTATGCAAATCGCCTCGACTGTGGCGGGATTTACCCCTGGAGAAGCCGATGAACTAAGACGAATCATGTCTTCGAGCTGGAAGAAGTCCGATCTTATGCAAGGACTGAAACAGCGCCTGATCAGCGGCATGCTCTCCCACGGCATCACCCATCAATACGCCGAGCAGATTTACCAAACCATTGTTGGTTTTGCTTCTTACGGATTTCCCGAAAGCCATGCGGCCAGCTTTGCGCTGCTGACCTACGCCAGCTGCTATATCAAGTGCCATTATCCAGAAGTTTTTGTCTGTGGACTTTTGAATGCACAACCCATGGGATTTTATTCTCCCCGCGCACTGATTATGGATGCGCAAAGACATCGGGTGAAGTTTTTGTCGCTGGATATTTTGAAATCCCAGTACGATTACACTTTAGAAGGCGAGAATGTCCGCACCGGCTTTCGGGCTATTTACGGTCTAAAAGAAGATCATATTCAGCAAGTTTTAGATGAGCGGGAGAAAAATGGCCCCTTTCAAGACCTGAGCGATCTGATTCGACGGACGCATTTAGCGAAGAGCACTTTGTTTCAGCTTGGTGCCAGCGGGGCCCTTGAACCCCTGGGACTTTCCCCCCGCGAGGCCCTTTGGAAAATCCAAGCCCTTAGCTTAGATCCTCAGAGTTTGTTCTTTTCTGAATCTGAAGAACGGGAAGATCGGCAGTGGATCCCGGAGGAAAGCAGTTGGGAGACTTTGAATCGCGAATACAAGATGCAAGGTTTCTCACTGGTGCATCACCCTTTAGGAATTCTCCGCGCAGGCCTTGAAAAATGGTCCGACATTGAACGCGCCCGCAAAGCCACACCGTTTGTGTTGGCCAATCGGCTGCCCGATATGAAGAATGGCTCTCGCGTTCGTATTGCAGGGTTGCTCAGCGTGCAGCAACGCCCCCCCACGGCCAAAGGTTTTGCCTTTCTAACCGTGGAGGACGAAACCGGATTGATCAACGTGGTACTAAGACCCGACATCTACCAACAGTTCCGCTTGATCTTGATTTATCATCCTCTGTTGCACATCTGTGGCTTCTTAGAAAAAGCCGGCGACGTCATCAACATCCGCGCCGAAGTCCTCAAAGCCCTCCCCGTCGAAAAACTCCTAAAGGAGTCCGCCCCTTTTCCACCGTCGGCGCGTCAAGCTCTCGGTCCGGCCTCAGCCCCCTCGACCACGCCCACCACCTCTTACGATTTTGAAAAATGTGTCGATGACCACAGCGTGAGATAACCACTCACAAAGAAGTGAACAGGCCCATCGTCCAGATTCGGGGCCGGACGATGAGTCTACGGTGCAAAGCCAGTACCCTAAAGGGGACATCAAAAAGGAGTCTTAAGGCATGCTGCAAAGGAATTTGTGGATTGTACTCGCCGCAATCATCGGATTTCAAATCGCTCCCGCTTTCGCACAAAAGACAAAAATCGATCAGTGGATCTTGACCTACGATGAACTGATGCGGACATCACCTAAGCAACGTGAAATCTACTTAAACAATCTAAGGGCTGCGATCATTGAATTTGAAACGCAGTCTCAAAGCGGATTGCTGGCTTTTCAAGATCGCTCGATCTGGGAAGAAGTTGCCCAAGGATTCTTTCTTCCCGATGCGGCGGCGGATGACGGACCCTGCGGGCCATACCTAACTCTCGAAGGTAACGTCTGCGTCAGAATCATTCGCGCTCCCCGACACAATGGCCTCGACAAAAGGCCTCCTTCCACCTACTCGAACTGTAGAAACATTCCTGGCAAAGACGAGTGGAAATGTGTCAGCGACGAAGCACCCGACCTCACCAAAGTGGCCACCACACCCCCAAAGGTAGCCGAAAAGGCACCCGCTCCACCCCCTCCCGCCTCCAATGACCGATGTCTAGAGTTTCATATCTTAGAAGGCGATGCTTGCGTAAGAAACATTCGCTCACCTCGCAATGGACCGTTAGGTAAAACTCCTCCCGCTGGATATACAAAGTGCGAAAATATTCCTGGTAAAGACGAATGGAAATGCACCAGCGAAGATGGACCCACGCCTATAAAAACCGCCAGTGTCGACCCCAAAGATGGGGCCCCAAAAGCCGCGGGCGATGCCGTCTGCGGCGTAAAGAAACCCGCCTGTGAATCAGATCGTGAAAAATACAGAGCTGAATTTCAAAGCCAAAGACGAAACTGTGTCTACGCGGGCAACTTTAGCGATTACTCAGGGGGAACCCCTAGGAAAGGAAAATGCAAACCCGTCACTCGATTTAAAATCTCAGAGACAGACAAAGGCGTTCGCTGCCCGTCTGGAAAGGTTCTCTGTAATCCTCTTGTGTTCGGCTACAAGCCAGGCAGCACCGCCAAGAAGCCAAAAGGCATTTGTGTTTCGGCTAAATCCGATGCGACAACGGCTTGTGACGAGGCCGCCCCTCAAGGCAATTCGGCCAAACTTTTTGAAGAGGGGCCCACAGGCTTTAAAGAAAAATGGAATGAGTACGCTAAAGACCTAAAGAAGATATGCGGTGAAGACAAAGCCTCTTTGAATTTTCATTGTGGTGAGTGTGGCGTGCTTTACCAACGCCTCTTTAACATCGCCAAAGGTGTGAAGAAAAATATTTGCGATCAAGCGGCGGCCCAACCCGCCGAAAGTACTACGACCAAGTAGTCGAGGATGGCGACTGGGCAAGTAGCTCCAGTCGCCCCACAATTACAACAATTTATCGCGAGCCGGCGGCTGAACAACTGCCGCCGCCGATGGATCGGAGTGCGGTCCTTCCGACTTGGCGGCTTTAGCCGGCACAAATTTAATGCTGGGGATGATCGAGGTCATCTCGCCCTTCACCTTTTCATAAGCAACGGCGAAATCATAAATCAAGCGAGCACGAGTTCCATCCGCCGGCGCACTCTTAGCCGACAAAATACTCTTTTGACCAAAGTTCAGCGCCTTCACTCCGGCCCCTATTGTCGAGTTGTATTCCGGCTTAATTCCAATCGCCTGAAGACGACTGCGAGTTTCAATCGCCTCATTGAGCCACAACGTCCACTCCCGAATTTCTTCGTTCGAACGCGACTTCGTCGGATCTTCAGAATCCAACTGGGCCTCAATTCCTAGAACTCCTGACATTAACTTACCGATCATGCTCTTTTCGTTCATATTCGTCATACGAGCCAAAACCATACCCGGAAGGTAATTGTGTCGAAGCTGAAGCAGCAAGATAGCCTCGGCCTTCCACTGAAGGACACGAGCCTTGGTGCGAGCCAAAGGCGCTTGCTGAGAAAACAAGTCACGATCCTTAAGAGCCATCAAGATCACTTCGTAAAGCGAATAAGTCGGCTGACCGATCTCAGAAAGGGCGCGACGATAGTAGGACTCGGTCTGCTCAAGGCGGGCCGCCAGCGAAGCTAGTCCTTTATAGCCTCGATCCATCGACATCACGTTTACCTTTTGGTCCTTGGTGTATTTACCAATACGGGTAAAAAACATAGCGACAGAGTCGTCAAAATCGATGTCGAGATAATCGAGCGACTTTTCATAGAAGTCGCCCTTCCAAAATTGAAAACGCAGAGATTGAATGGCCGCATCCGCGAAAAACAACATTTCGGTGTCAGGGTTTCTTTCACTTTCTGAAACAACTCGATCACCATTGTGTTGCAACACCTGACCGTTTTGTCCATTTTCACCAAAGAGCAGCTTCATATACTCAACAAAAGCCGCGGCCGATCGATCCTTCTTAGCTTCACGCTCTAGATCGTCGGCACGTTTGGCAATGTGCTGACCCTTTTTATCTAGCTCCCCTAAGGTGTCCTTCATTTCGACCATATTGCCCTTCATCTGCTTGGAGTCTTTAACGATCGAGCACCCAGCGGACACAAGACTTAGCCCAATTACAGCGGCCATTAAACGATTCATGCTATTTCCCCTTCTAGAAAAAGCCATTCCCTGTGCAAATGAGTGACCATCCCATATCTAATAAATGCCGGGAGGGCCCCCTAAGACCTTGGGGAGTAAGGAAAATTGTTCAACAGGCCGCCAAAAAGCGCCAAAAAGACCCTAGTTCCCAGTGGCTTTTGACCTGACCAGAGGGTCATTGGGCAGAAATTCAAAGGCTTTCACATAGTGTTCCCTGGCGGCCTTTCGATCGCCCAGAGACTCTAAAATTGAGCCCAAATTGAAATGAATTTTGCCGTCCGCAGATTCATTCCTCAAAGCTTCTTCCAAGATGGCCCGCGCCTCGGCCGCGCGACCCAACTTCGAGTACGTCAACGCCAGATTGTTGTAGGCAATGGACATTTTTGGATTCAGCCGAATCGCACGCATGTAAAGAGAAATCGATTCATCGGTCCGACCTATTTGGCCGTAAGCCAGCGCCAAGTTGTAGAGCGAATTCACCGCCAGCGGATTTGCTTGCACTGACTTTTCAATGAACGAAACGGCCTCAGTCGTTCGACCGCTGTTGAGCAAGTAGGCTCCATGACTGTTGTTCGCTTCCACATCGTTAGGATTGAGCTTTAAAACTTCCAAAAAATACGATTGAGCCCGATCAATATCGCCCGACTTCTCTAACACGATTCCCATATTGTTCAGCGCCAGCAAAGATTTAGGGTCATGATCTAAGACCGACTGCCACAAGGCGACCTCGCTTCGATAGTTCCGCGCATGCCAAATGGTTAGGCCTCCCAAGACTAAAGCCACCACGGGGAGAACCGAGCGCAGAGTCCGTGAGTTCTCAAAACCCATGTGCGCTGCTTCAATCAATACTAAAATCGGAATCGCGTAGATCGGGTACTGCCAGTGATCGGCCGCCACCGAGTACTTCATAAAGTAAATCCGAATCCATCCGAGGACAGGAAACAAGATGACGAAGTAACAAACTCCAGCGGCACCTAGCCTGCGCACTTGTGCAGAACCTCGCACAAGACAAAAAAGGCTGCCTAAGATCGTCGAGGCACCAAAAATTGCGAGAACCACGGTCTTCCAGCCAAACGTTACCGTGGTCCAATCTCCGTAACTGAATCGAAGGTTATGGGGGGTTAGCACGTGCTGTACGTGAAGACCCGACAAATAAAACTGACCGAAAAACTGGTCCGCAAAGCTTCGCTCGCCCCAGGAAAAATCGGTAGGGCCATCATACCATCCGAGCGCCACCCAACCCATCACCGCCGAAATCAGAAAGTAGGGTAAGAGTCGAAGCGTCGCTCGACGAACAGACTTACGCGAGATGGAAGGCAAAAAAGATTCGCAGATCCACAGAGCCACCGGCAGCAAGACCAAATGTGTTTTGGCCAGCAACGAGGCCGCAAAGAAAAACAATGAAAGACCGTATGTTGCGATGCCACTTTCCTCACGCCATTTGACGTAGAAAAGCAGACTCAGTAATCCCAAAAGCGTCGACAGCGTGGTTTTGGCCTGCACGATCCAAACCACAGAGTCCACCCCCAAAGGATGTACTGCAAAGAGAAGCGCGATCCACCACGCCCGTGAGAACCACCTCGAGACCAGCAAAAAAACCAGAACCACATTTCCCAGGTGCAAGAGCAGGTTCACAACATGATAGCCGAGAGGATTTTGACCAAAGAGCTTTGTTTCAATCCAAAAAAAAGAATAAGACAGCGGCCAAAAATCAGCACTCTCGCGCGTCAGCCAAATTCGAAAAAGTGAATCGGACCCCTGCAACAGGCTGTTTTGCACAACGTAGGTGAAATCGTCCCACAAAAATTCGCTGGTGAGGGAGGGGCCCAACACCAAAGCAGTCACGAGCGAGAGCCCTAAAATCTGAATCCACTTGCGATTGTAACGCGCCACGGTCCCCCAATTTTCTTGAGTCTCATTTGCGGCCTGCTTAAGCTTATTGGATTGCGAGGGATTTATGAAGCGACAATCGTGGATCATCGGAGTTCTGCTTATCATCGTGGCCGGGGCCGGGATCTACATTCTTCTCCATCCAAAAAAATGGAAAGATACTAAGGGCCAAGCCAGCTACTGGATTGGCTACAAATTTGGCCAGAGCCTCAACGGCCAAAAGTTAGATCTTGATGGTCCCTCCGTCGCCGCAGGACTTGTCGATGCCTACATGGGAAATCCCATGCAAATGACCAATGAAGAAATGGACAAAGCCATGATCAAGCTGGGTGAGAACCAACGAGCCGAACGCCAACAGGTGGGTGATCGAAACAAAGCATTTTCAGAAAAATTCCTCGAAGAGAATGCCCAGAAGGAAGATGTGGTCGTGACCAAGTCGGGGCTGCAGTACAAGATGATTGAAGAAGGTGAAGGCAAAAGTCCCAAAGCCAATAACAAAGTGGCCATCAATTTTCGCTTTTATCCCATCACCGAGGGCTCTCCACCCGATGGAAAATTCGCGCCCAATCAAAATGTCGAGATCAATGTCAGCGGCGTTGTTCCCGGCTGGTCAGAAGGACTTCAACTTATGAAAAAGGGTGGTAAGGCTATATTCTGGGTGCCGCCACAACTTGGATATGGCGATCACTCCATGCAGAATACTCCGCCATGGTCGGTCCTCGTTTACGAGGTCGAACTTCTCGATATTCATTAGCGATTCGCGCGACCCTTGCTGCGCGGGATAAAACGGATTTCATCTACCGATGTCGTGGATGCAATTTCACTTGATGTGCCGGCCCCGCCACAAGAATCACCCGGGTAACCCATCGACTCGATGAAGGCGCATACTTTTGCACGGTCCGCTTCATTCGCCACGGTCTCCGGCGAACCCTCTTTTCGGGCTTCCGAATATTGTGCTGCCGCGGCTCCGTCCTGATCCTGGGCAAAACTGCCCGCCGACCACGCGATCGAGACAACGAATACTGTTAATATAGCGATTTGCGGTTTCATTTCTCTTATCCTCAACCCAATCCCACTTCAAAGGCCACGCCAGTTGGCATGGCACGATAAGTACTTGAAATTGTGTAAGTATTTAAATTCATGCCGCAATCGCCCCGGCACCGAAACTGTCGCTCACCTGACGCCCCAACCAAGCGAGGTTCAAATCTGTCGGTTCTTTCAACCACTTAGATCCGTTAGATTTGTGACAGGGGTCGTATCGCGAAAAGGCTTGTCCACCCCGTGCCCAACCCCTAACCTGGGTCACCATGCGTTTTATTAAGTGCCAGGCCACTGGAAACGACTTTCTGATCGCGGATCTCCTTACAGATTCAGGCCAGTTTCAAAAAATTGAAAATAGGAACCAGTGGGCGCGAACAGTTTGCGATCGACATTTCGGCCTTGGGGCCGACGGACTGATATTTATCGAGCGCTCGATTCCCCCCCATGATTTTCGCTGGGACTTTTACAATTCGGATGGCAGCGCCGCCGAAATGTGCGGGAACGCAGCCCGAGCCGTGGCACTTTGGGCTTCCCAGAAATTGAAGAAATCAAAGATGTGTTGGGAAAGTGTGATCGGCACCGTCAGCGCCCAAGTGGGTTCCGCCGACGACATTTCTATTCAGCTGCCAGAGGTTAAAGAGGCCAAATTAAATTTGACCCTCCCCTTCGCCCCGGGTGTTCGGGCCGATTTCGTACTGGCGGGTGTGCCGCATGTGGTGATTCACGATGTGCCCCCGGATCAACAAGCGGGGATGGCGCTCAAAGTGAAGAGAATGGACGAATTCTTGGCCACCGGAACCAACGTCACTTTTATCAAGGCCGTTGCCCCCAGTCGAATCGAGTCCCGCTCCTTTGAGCGCGGAGTTGAGGACTTTACTTTGTCCTGTGGAACGGGGGCCATTGCGGCGGCTTTTTCTTTTGGAAGGGGCCAGTGCGTCGACGGCGTTGAGGTTCGAGTACCCGGTGGAAGCCTCCATGTGCTATGGGAAAACAAATGCCCTGTGCTGAAAGGACCGGCTCGATTGGTCGCGGCGATGGAGTGGTTTGACGAGGAGTCTTGATGGATCCAACTAAATTTGCCAAAGAACTCAAAGTAAAAGAAAAAATTCAAGAGACGCCCGACGCGGTTTCTTTAGTACTGGAAATTCCCAAGGACCTCATTTCGCAATTTCGTTATCAAGCTGGACAGTTTGTCAGTTTCTTCCTGAAAATTGGCGGGGAAACCTTATCGCGCAGCTATTCTTTATCCACCTCTCCCGTGGTGGATCAGGAATTTAAGGTCACGATCAAAAGGGTCAATGGCGGCCGTGGCTCGACATTTCTATGTGAGCAGGTAAAAGTCGGCGACACCTTACTGACCACTCCGCCGGCCGGACAATTTTTTAAGCCGACCAGCGAACCCGCGCATTTTACTCTATTCGCAGCGGGGAGCGGCATTACACCGGTCTTTTCCATTCTTAAAACCGTCCTGAAAACTTCGGACCAGAATTCCGTCACGCTTGTTTACTGCAATCGCGACGAGAATTCGATCATCTACAAGAAAGAATTAGCGGCACTTGAGCAAACCTACACCAGCCGCCTGAATGTGTTGCATGTTCTCTCGCGCCCGGTGGGGCCGACCTCCATTCCCGCGGGTCGGGTCTCAGCTCCTCTTGTGGAAAAGATCCATCGCGAACTCGCGAAAGATCGCCGGCAAGAATTTTACCTTTGTGGTCCCACTGAGTTTATGACTCTCATTCAAGACACTCTGATGAAATTAAAGGTCGCAAAGGATCAAATTCATATCGAAGACTTTGGCGTGAGCGTTCACCAGGCACCACCGAGCGTAGATGCAACCTGGACCGTCATTGGTCCGGAGGCTCCTGTCGAAAAACCCGAGAAAATCATCGCCCAGATCAATGGCGAGACTTTAGAAATCGCCGCCAAAGAGGGGCAAAGTGTACTTGAAACATTGCTCGAGGCCGGCGCCCAAGCGCCCTACTCGTGCATGGACGGCGCCTGTATGGCTTGTATGGCCAAGATCCAGGAAGGTCGGGTCTATCAAACGGACCCAGGTATCTTAACCGACGACAATGTGAAGAACTGTGAAGCCCTCACGTGCCAGGCCAAACCGCTGTCTAGAATCGTCAAGCTCTCCTACGACAATTTGTAAGCTCAGAGCCTTTTTGCGATCCTATAATTATGGTTAAAACAATGGCGAGAATCGCCATTTTGGCTTGGCTCATTGGAGGAGCATTTGCGGCGCATGCGATCAATCGCAGCTATCGCAACGCACACCCAATCGGCTGGATGCACTTGTTACCGGTGGGCGAAACGCCCGGGTGGAGTGAACCCAGATGGATCGACCTTGAGCTCAACCACGCCAATGTCTGGAACAATCAATTCTCCATGACCGACAAGAGAACTGGCGACGTATACACATACAAAGCGGATTTCGAGCAAAGTTCCGCTATCTACGAATTCGGTTGGGCTCTCAGCGACAGCATGGCCTTCGCCCTAGAGGTCCCTTACGCCAATCGCAATGGCGGATTTTTAGATGATTTCATCGACCAATTTCATGTAATCATCGGGAGCAATCGATTTCTAAGACACATCAATGATCCCTTTGGTAACGACTTTTCCATTCAAACCAATGGCGATGAGCACTTGGCCTCCCAACATGGACAGGGTGTTGGCGGCTTTAAAGCCAAACTCAAGTTTTGGTTGTTAAAATGGCGAAGCCCCACCCCTGGTGTTTGCGATTGCGGGCTTGGATTTTCAGCGCAGGCCAAATTCCCCACACAAAGAAGTTCCGGCGGATTGAGTTCAGGCCATAATGATTACAGTGGCCTCGTACATCTTGGCGTGCCGATGTTCAAATACGTGGGCGTTTGGGCGACCGCAGGCTTCACCAAGCTTGGCGCGAACAATAACATCGAAGGATGGCCTCGCCGCGAATGGGCGCAGATGTATGAGCTTTCGATTGATCTTGGTCTCGGGCCTAATCTTGGACTTCTTCTCCAAGCCCGAACCGAGTCACCCATTTTGATGAAAGAGTACGTCAACTACAATTACACATTCACGAATCCAGAGGACCAGGCGCAAGAGCGCATTGCTTCCGGTTGGAATTCGTTGGTGGAATGGCGCGGCTCTCAGTCCATTGGCCTCAGATGGCGCTGGGGCAAGGGAAATCAAATTAACTTATTTATGGTCGAGGACTGGGGACTCGGAGATAAAGATGAGCGAAATGATAAGCTCTACGTCAATAACGCGCCGGACGTAGCCTTTATTTCACAGTGGCATTTTGTTTTTTGATCTCGTCCATGTTAGCGTCTGAGCGATGATTGTAAATGACAGCATACTCAAAAAAATCGTGGATTCGGCCTTAAGCAAAGGGGCTGACTTCGTTGAAGTTTATTTAGAAGACACCCATCGAAATCAGTTCGGCTGGCTCGGTGGAAGACCCGACAAGGCCATCAGCGGACATACGCTGGGCGCGGGCATTCGGCTCTTTCAGGGAACTCGCCAAGTGTATACCTTCACGAACAATTTGTCGGAGGAAGGACTTCTACGAGCCACCGAAAATGCCGCGAGCGCGTTGAAAGCGGGCGGGCGTGGTCCCTCCGCCGTTCTCCCTCAAGCTGGTCCTTCTCAAGCGACATCTAAGAAAATCACTGACTCAGACGAAAACTGGAAGCGATTGAAGCAAATGGACGAGGCCGCCCGTGGAACAGGTTCACTCATTACGCAAGTTGAGGGCAACCTGGTCGAAGTTCGCAAGCAGGTGCAGGTCTTCAACTCGGAAGGCGTGCATCGAAGCGATCAGCGAAACTATCTGAATGCGATCGCGCAAGCTTTTGCCGAAGAGAATGGCCAAAAGGAAGCCGGCTTCGACCGAGTCGGCTTTCTTGGTCAAGCTGACGATTGGCACAAAGTGGATTTTGCCCAACTGGCACGTGATGCAGCCGAACAGGCCGTTCGAATTCTACGGGCGGAATGGGCGCCCGCAGGCGAGATGCCTGTGCTGATTGATTCCGGATTTGGTGGCGTGATCTTTCACGAAGCCTGCGGTCACGGGCTTGAGACAACCTCGATCGCCAAAAAGGCTTCCGTCTTTTACGGAAAACTGGGCGAAGCCGTGGCGAATCCTTGCGTCACTGCGATCGATGATGGGACACGAGACGGAGATTACGGATCCTTGGCCATGGATGATGAAGGTGAGTCCACCCGAAAAACCGTGTTGATTGAAAACGGCGTTTTGAAAAGCTATCTTGTCGACAAAATGGGTGCACGAAAGACCGGTTATAACGTGACGGGAAGTGGACGCAGACAGGATTACCGATTTGCGCCAACTTCTCGCATGCGCAACACTTACATTGCCGCCGGTCATTCTTCGTTCGAAGAAATGCTAAAGGATATTGACTATGGCATTTACGCCAAGAAACTAGGCGGCGGTTCGGTTTCACCGGCCACGGGCTCCTACAACTTTGCGGTACCCGAGGCCTATTTAGTCCGGGGCGGGAAAATCGAAAAGCAAATCAAGGGTGCAAGCCTAATTGGTACCGGGATCGAAACTTTGCAAAGAATCGTTAAGGTGGGCAATAACCTGGAATTAGCTCCCGGAACATGTGGCTCCATTAGCGGATGGGTCCCCGTCACCGTAGGACAGCCCTCTCTACTTGTTTCTAAGTTGACTGTGGGTGGAAAGGCGGGCGCATGAATTTAGAACAAGCCGCCGACTTCGTGATCGAACAGGCCAAGAGAAAATCAGCCACCGCCGAAGTCTTGGCGACCGAAAGACTCTCGACCTCGGTTTCCTTTAGCGAACGCGAATTGGATCAGTTCAATTTTTCCGAAACTCGCGAACTCGGTATTCGCATTGTGGCCGGGAAAAATGAAGGTTTGGCCTACACGGAGAGCTTAGACGAAGTCAGCCTTACTGAAACTTTAGATCAGGCTATTCAAAACGCCAAAATGATCGTCAAAGATTATCAGGCCGAATTGCAAGGACCCGTGCAAGCTCCGGCCATGCCGGAAGTCTATAACTCGGCACTCGAGAATCTCTCGACGGATGAAAAAATCGAGTTCGCCCGCAAAATGGAAGAGGCGGCTTATGGATTTGACAAAAGGATCCAAAACGTCAATCACTGCAAATTTCAAGATTCGACCAGCCGAATGCTTTTGGCGAATACTCTCGGTTTGAAGGTCACCCATCGATCCAATGGCTTTTTCGGCGTCTTGACCTGTCTTTCCAATGATGGTGAGGCTTCAGTTTCTGCCGGAGATAGCTATTTCGGGAGAGATCCTAAACAATTCCCCGTCGAAAAATGGTCCGCAGAAATCGCGCAAGCCACAGTGAAAATGATAGGCGCCAAAAGGCCCGCCACCGGTCTTTACACCGCGGTGTTGGAGAATCGAGTGGCCGAACAGCTTATTGATTTTCTAACCGATTTCGTTAATGCCAAATCGGTAGATGAAGGTCGCTCACCCTTGGCGGGAAAACTTGGACAGACGGTTCTTTCTCCCCTTTTGACAATCGAGGACGATCCATTTTTCGGCCCGGGTTTGGCTTCTCGGCCCTTCGATTCCGAGGGTTATGCTTCGAAAAAAATTAAAGTTTTTAACCAGGGACGATTGGACTCCTATCTGACCAATTCCATTTATGCGAAGAAGATGGGGCTCCCACACACCGCCCACGCTTACCGAACACCGTCGACTGACTTGGATATCAGCGCCTCAAATTGGGTGGTGGCCAGCGGCCAAACCGAAATCAATCAAATGTTAAACTCCAAGCCGGAAGTCATTCTCATCACCGATATTCTCGGCAAGGCGGGTTTTCGGGCGGCGTCGGGTGATTTTTCCTTTCCCGTAGAAGGATATCTTTATCGAAACGGTCAACCCGTTCATGCCCTTAAGGATTTTTTAATCTCGGGAAATATCCTGCATCTTTTCAGCTCTGTGGATGCAGTAGGCCAAGATCGGCTGACGCCAGTGGGAATGGTCAGTTGCCCGTCCCTACTAGTTCATGATTTGAATATATCTGGTACCAACTAAGGGGGAGCCCGAATGCGAATCCTAATTTCAACCTCACTCGTGGCCACCGCTCTTATGGGTGCGGGTTGTGCGTCAAGGTCCGTCTTACCTGACACTAAAGAAGTGAAGGTGTCCCGGGAAGCTCCTTCGGAAAAGTGCAAAGAAATTGGCACGATGACTGGCAAGACCAATTCGACCAAAGGCACGCAAGAAGACGCTCTCAATGACCTTAAAACTGAGGCCGCCAACCGCGGTGCCAATTACGTCGTGGTCAAGCAGTACTCCTCTTATGGGACAAGTGTGACCGGGATCGCTTACGAATGTCCCTGATCTGGGCCTTACTCCTACCCATCAATGATATCACCACGACACCGGATCAAGCGCCGGCTTTTATCGAAATCGCCAAGCTGGACGCCCATAAAAATCAAGATCTCGCATACGATCCCAAACTGAAAGCGAGGCAGAACAAACTCTATCCAGATTTGAAACCGTTGCCATCCTCATTGTCCGCAGCCAAAATATTTGACCAGATTGTAAAGCTCGCGAAGACACAGGAAGGATGGAAAATCATCCAGGCCGACGAATCGAACTTTCGTTTAGAAGCCGTAGCTACGACCTCAACTCTAAAGTTCTCCGACGACATTGTGATCGAAGTTCGTCCCGAGGGCTCTCGCTCAACTGTTCATATGCGCTCCAAGTCTCGCCTGGGACGAAGTGATCTCGGAGCCAATCACCAAAGAATCGCCAAGTTCTTAAGCCTCTTGAGCCACTAATGTCTTGACCTACTCCCGTACCTGCTCCTCACAATATTGAATGAGCTCCATTGCGGCCACCACAACCCCGGCCACTCCGGTTGGTAAAGTACGCCTCGGAATTTTTACTTGGGAATCTCTCTCAGTCGGCGGTCTTTCTACGATTCTTCTTATACTCGCGTGGCTCCTCACGGAGCGAAGACAAGATTATTACTGGCCCACGCAAGTGGCGTTTATCTTGGCCTTTCTCGTCAACTTCCCGCACTTTTTTGCATCCTATGCCTTGCTCTACCAGGACCACCGGGACTTGATTTTCAAACGGGCCAGGTACTTTTGGGCGGGAGTCCTAGCGCCTGGCATAATGGTGGGAATTTTCTATTTTATCTGGCGCGGGTTGCGCGCCGAACTTCTGCCGCCCGTGATTATTTCTATGTTTTTTTTGGTGGGCTGGCATTATATCAAACAAACCTTCGGCTGCTTCGTGGTGTGCTCCGCTCGGCGCGGATTTTACTTAGCTAAAATCGAGCGGCAAATGCTTTTGATTCAGTTGCATGCCATCTGGATGTTGAGCTTCACTCGACACTTGTCCCGGCCCGGAGTACAGGTATTTTATGGAGTGACTTACACACCTCCAACACTTCCTAAATATTTGGTGCATGTATCAGCCATTGTGCTAGCGATTTCATCCGCGGCATTCGTCGGACTCCTTTTTCGCCGATTCATTAAGGCGCGAGAATGGCCGCCATTTCCCGCCTTGATCGCGGTGATTGCCATGCACACTTGGTACATACCGGTCTTTCATTTTGACGTCTTTAGCGCCTTTATTCCGCTCTTTCACTCTTTGCAGTATCTATACTTTGTTGGCCTCTACAAAGAGAGCCAGACACGTGGGATGGCCGATGACCCTCGGCTGCTTTATCTGACCGCTTTCTTCTTAGGAACTATGGCCGTCGGGGCGCTCGGTTTTTATTACCTTCCCAATTTTATCGACAAGCACTTTGGAACCCCCAATCCGTGGACGGGTCCAACCCTTGCTCTGGCCCTGTTCAATCTATTTATTAATATTCATCACTATTTTATCGACAACGCCATCTGGCGCGCCGACAACGAGCTGGTCAGCAAACACCTATTCAACAATCGCGCTTAAGAACTCGCGGGTTTTTTGCAGCACCGGCATGGGGATCTCATGTCCACCACCAAATTGAATGAACTGATGTTCAGTTCCTGCCCCCCGCAACAACTTCGACAACTGATCTGCAGCGGAGATCGGTAAGACCGCATCCGAAGATCCGTGACTTTGTAGAATCTTTTTCCCCTTCAACGCTTTGGCCTTCGTCGACCATCCTGGTTGATCTAAGAGTACACCCGAGTAAATGATCAACCCCTGCCAATCATCAGGGTTCTCCATCGCATAATCGGTGGCCACCATGGCACCTTGACTGAATCCGCCAACCACCAGCCGGGTCGGGTTGAGCTCAAAAACCAATTCCTGCAGAAGCTTTCGCGAGAGGTCCAACCCCGGCGGACGAATTTTTGTAAAATCCACTCCAGCCTCCAATTCTCTTAGAGATATGGGGAACCAACCCCGGCCCGTCCACATGGGACCGATGGGTACTTCCAAGGGAGCCTCTGGAAAGGTGAAGTTCCAAGATTCCTCCGGGTCAAGAACTTGGGAAAGAGGCGCCAAATCCTGCGCATCCGCACCAAAACCATGGAGGAGAACAACGTGAAATCCGTCACTGGACCCCGGTCGAGTTAGACAATTGAGCTGGCCAATTCGCTTATGCATGCGGCTGAATATAGATCCAATGCGATTTGGCCTCAAGTTGAATCAATGTGAGACAGTTTGCTGTTTTTTTTTGGCACGAAGGGGGTCTCATTTCTATACTAAGTTCTAGCGGAACGTCCCTTTATCGAAAGCAGTCATGGATTAATAGGGGGATAAATGGAAAAGTTGTTCTATGAAATTAAGCCGTTCCTTTGCATGTGGTTGGGATATGCAGCGATTACCAATCCGATCATGCTTCGTATGGGAAGAATTCCGGCGACAGCTCTTATACTTTGTGCTTTGATGATGTTGTTTTGGCGCATGAGTTATCGTGGATTTCTCGGCCAGAAGCAACAAGACAAGTTTCACAAGTAATTAAAATTAGGCAGTAGACGTAGCAACTAAGTATGGCATCAATCGACCCTGCAGCCCCGACACCCCTGTCGCGCACTCAACGCGCGCGAGAGTATTACGAACGAAACGAGCATAAAATCGCCGTCGGCTTTTTTGTCGGCGGTTTCCTCTTTGACCTGGTTACCCTAGACGCCATCGACTCTTGGGTCACGGTGGGCCAGCAGATTGTTTATCTCATCATCATTTTAGCGGCCCTTATCCAAATGTTTTTCGAGGAGCTGCGCCCGCCGGCCGAAATGGAAAAGGCTTTTTTCTTGCGCCGCTGGTACCACCAGTATCGTACGGCTATCATCCATTTCTTTTTTGGAAACCTGCTCAATCTCTACACCATCTTCTTCTTCAAAAGCTCCAGTCTCCTTGTCTCTTTCGCGTTCATGATGTTTATGGTGGTCCTTTTGATTTTGAATGAGTCCGCTCGCTTTAAAGCACTCGGCCTGCCCTTTAAGTTTGGTTTACTTAGTCTTTGCCTGTTCAGTTTTTCTAACTATATTGTACCGACGTTTCTTGGATCCATTGGAACCATGCAATTCTTATTTTCCATGCTCTTGGGAGCTCTCCCCCTAGTGGCCGTCGGTTGGTGGGTTCAAACTTATCGACCGGACGCATTTGAGCCCGCCAAGAACAAGATTCTGCTCCCTATGGGTACCGTCTTGATCGCTTTCTTGGCCCTTTATATTTTTCGATTGGTGCCGCCCGTGCCGCTCTCGATTCGGTTCACAGGAGTTTACCACGATATAAAAGTGACCGCGGACCCAACCACGAAGCAAAGGGTTTACACGCTTTCGCATGAACGCCCTTGGTGGAAGTTTTGGCACAATGGCGATCAGCATTTCTTGGCTCAGACCAATGATAAGATCATCATTTTCTTTCGCATTTTTTCGCCCGCGAAGTTTCAAGACCAGGTTCAGGTGAAGTGGTTTTGGTATGACAATCAGCGAGGATGGACCCTTCAAGACAGCATCCCTATCAAAATCCATGGTGGAAGATTAGATGGTTATAGGGGCTACGCCGAAAAGAAGAATTACCAACCTGGTGGATGGAAAGTGCAAATTGAAACCGCCGATGAACGAGAGATTGGACGGGTGTACTTTGACTTAGAAATCGCGCCTCAGATTCCGCGCACATTCGAGACCGTGGAATTTCGCGACTAGGTTACTTCTGTAGCTGTGGCTATTCGAGCCGCTGTAAAAACTCACCTAAGGATGGTCGAGCCGGCACGGCCGGCATCGTAGCCGGCACCCCAATCATCAGTCCACCCTCGAGCTGCACTTCATCTGCAGAAGCACCAATGACCTCATAGGTTTTAGCATGGGTAGTGAAACCCCCGGTGCTCCACTTTGTGGCGATACCTTGATCCCATAAATACATCGACATGATCTGAACACTGCAAGCCAGAGTGGCGTAGTTTTCGTGGTGCCGATGGGCCTCTGGCGTTTTCGCTAACCCCAGCAAAATAAAGTGCGAAGGATTAAGGACATTCGAGCGTGTGGCCGCCACCTTCACCTCGGACATCGGTTCGCTTTCTTTAGCGCTCTTCAGCTCCACCGCCAAGTCGGCCAGTTTTCGCCGTGCCAAAGGGCCGAGCCAATAGTAGCGCCATGGCCATGTCATTTTGTGATTCGGGGCCCAAAGCCCTAATTCAAGGGCTTTTAGGACAGGTTCATCATCAATTTTATCGGTTTTGTACTGATGCACCGTGCGTCTTGTCACAACCAATTCTTGAAAATCCATTTTTACCACCTGCCAGACTTGCTGATCCCAATTTCAAGGCCTAGATTACCGGGCATGGACTACCGAAACCAACCGAAATCCTTCTGGAAAGAAAAGTTAAACGACATGCAGTACAAAGTCACCCAAGAGGGTGGGACAGAACGGCCCTTTACGGGAGAGTACTGGAATCATCAGGGGAGCGGCCAATACGTGTGCGTTTGCTGCGAGACACCACTGTTCGATTCACAAACCAAATTTGACTCAGGAACAGGTTGGCCCAGCTTTTATCAACCGGTCACCCGGGGAGATCAAGACCCCATCGAATACAAAAATGATCGATCCTGGTTTATGTCTCGCACAGAAGTGATTTGCAAAGCTTGTGGCGCCCACCTTGGACATGTCTTCAACGACGGCCCTCAACCTACGGGAAAACGCTATTGCATTAACTCCGCTTCCCTGAAGTTCAAGGAACCCAAATGAAGAAGAGGGTTCTTTTTGTTTGTTTGGGCAATATTTGTCGTTCACCCGCGGCCGAAGGAATTTTCAAGGCCATGGTAAAAGCCGAAGGACTTGAAGGTCAGATTTTTGTCGATTCCGCCGGTACGGGCGGATGGCATGTCGGCGATGCGCCCGATTCTCGTATGATTCATCATGCTGAGAAGCGCGGATATGACCTAAGACCACTCGAAGCCCGACAGTTTAAAAGCCCCGATGACTTTCAAAATTTTGATTACATCCTTACCATGGACCATTCCAATTTGAAAAATGTAATGGCTCAGGATACTCGAGGGCAACACCGTGAGAAAGTGCGCCCGTTGGTTTCGTATTGTCGCATTCATCAGATCGAAGAAGTTCCCGACCCCTATCACCGTGATGAGGAAGGCTTCGAGCACGTTTTGGATTTACTCGAGGATGCCTGTTCTGAACTTTTGCTGAAGATTCGAGAGGAGCTCAAATGAAGCCCTTCTGGGCCCTTCGTGTTCACGATTCGGATGCGAGCGACAAAGGCCATCCGTATGCAACCTTGCAACAAGTGACGCTCGAGGAACTCTCCGAGGGCACAGTCACGATCGAAGTGCACTATTCAAGCGTGAACTACAAAGATGCTCTGGCCGCCACTGGAACCGGGCGGATTTTAAAGAAATTCCCGCTCAATGCGGGAATCGATGCTTCGGGCGTGGTTCTGGAGTCAAGAGACCCACGTTTTTCTAAAGGCCAACAGGTCTTAGTCAATGGCTGTGGGATCGGCGAAAATTTTGATGGCGGATATTCTGAGGTCCTGCGCGTGAATGGGAACTCCGTTGTACCGCTGCCGAAGGGTTTAACCATGCGCGAGGCGATGATCCTCGGAACCGCCGGGTTCACGGCCGCCTTAGCGCTCCATCGAATGTTAGAGAATCATCAATCGCCTGACAAAGGTCCCATTTTAATCACTGGAGCCAGTGGTGGTGTGGGTACCATCGCCACGCAGCTTTTCGCGGCTCAGGGTTTCGAAGTTCATGCGGTCAGCCAAAAACCAGAAGCTGTAAAAAATCTTTTGAAGTTCGGCGCGAAAAAAGTGATTCCGCCGAACGAATTGAACTTGGGCTCGCGTCCACTCGAGTCCGTTCGCTGGGGTGGCGTCGTGGACAATGTCGGTGGCTCACTTTTAAGCCACGCCATGGCCCATGTACAGCTTTGGGGAAATATCTGCTGCATCGGCTTGGCCGAATCCGCGGAGCTCAAGGCCACGGTCATTCCTTTAATCTTGCGTGGGGTGAGCCTACTGGGCGTAAGCTCGAACAATTGCCCCATGGACTTAAGGCAGAAGCTTTGGAATCGCCTGGCAACGGATTGGCGGCCCCCCTATCTCAACGAATCTTTGTCTCGCACGGTTGACCTGAATAACTTGATGATGGTTTTAGATGACCTCATCCACCGCCGCGTTTCAGGCCGGGTCCTTGTCGAAATTCGAAAGGACGGTGTTTGATGAGGTCGACCATCACTTCGATTGAAGGCAATCGTCAGTTGCTCGATGGGGGAGCCATGTTTGGCAACGCCCCCCGCCCCGTTTGGGAAAAATGGATCCCACCCGATGAATTGGGTCGGATCCCCTTGGCGTGCCGAGCTCTTTTGCTTGAGTTTGATGGTATTAAAGTCTTGTGCGAAGCTGGTATCGGAGCCTTCTTTGAACCCAAGCTTGCCGACCGATTTGGGGTTCAATCGCCGGGTCGCCACCTTTTGCTCGAAAATCTGAAGAATGCCGGAGTGAAGCCAGAGGACATTGACTACGTAATCCTCTCTCACCTTCACTTTGACCATGCCGGCGGGCTTCTGCCCACCTATCAAGAAATTCAGTCCTCGGGTCCCCAGCTTGTCTTCCCCAGAGCCCGGTTTGTCGTGGGAAAGACGGCGTGGGAGCGCGCCCAGAATCCCCACTCTCGCGACCGAGCGTCCTTCGTTCCCCTTCTGGTCGAACTTTTAAAATCCTCGAACCGATTGGTGATTTGGCCGACCCAACCCCTACCGCCGGTGTTGGCTAACCGAATTTCCTTTGTGGAATCAGAAGGACACACACCTGGGCAGCTGCTGACTCTTTTTAAAGGAGATAAAGACAAGGTCTTCTTTTGTGGCGATCTGATTCCTGGAAGACCCTGGGTTCACCTTCCGATCACCATGGGTTATGACCGCTATCCGGAGAAATTGATTGATGAAAAGGCGGCTCTTTATCAAAAAGCGGTACCGGAAAACTGGATTTTGTTTTTCACCCACGATCCCGATGTGGCTGGAAGCCGCGTGATTTCGCCCACCTCGGGCAAGTACTCTCCGACTGAGGAACACCCGACTTTTGACCACTTTGGGGTCTAGCGGCGTCTGGTCACCCGTGCATAAATTGCCTAAAGATGAATTAGTTTTTGAAGTTTACACCCGTTCTCCCGTATAACTGAGGCTCGTTTTGGGGGCATCCGGTGGGTATTGAAGATCGGGTCGAAAGAGTTCTAAAAAAGTTAAAACTGAATAAGTTTTATCCTTTTCCATTCGCGCGATCTGGATTTCTGCAAACTATTTACGGCGTTTATTGGCCCATCCTCAAGCCTTCCAAACCCGATCACTTTCATCATCTGGTTCTCCCAGACGGTGATGTTTTGGTGGTCGCCGAGAATCGACCCAAGAATTGGCAGCCCGGTGGACGGATCATGTTGCTCGTGCATGGAGTGACCGGATGCTACGAGTCCACATACATGCAGCGCATGTGTCGACGCCTTTGCAAAAAAGGCTACATGGTGATGCGCCTGAACCTGCGGTTTTGTGGTCCCGGTAAGGGCTTGGCGCGCAGGCCCTATCATGCGGGCGTCAGCGATGACACGCGCTACGTGATCGAATGGCTCAAGAAGCAATACCCCCAATCGCCCGTCACGCAAGTGGGCTTTTCTTTGGGTGGCAATGTGACCCTTAAGATGGCCGGTGAGATGGGCTCCCGGCCCGTGGGCAACTTAGATAGCGCGGTCGCCGTTTCGGCGCCGGTGGATTTGGCCGCCGCCGCCGCGCGAATGGATGAGCCCGACAATCGCCTTTTTCAGAGATCGTTTCTTTCCTACCTTGTTCATGACGTAAAACTCATGGAAGACCTTTACCCCGAAGTCGGGCGTACTATCTTTGCCAAGGATCTCACCATTCGAAAGTTTGATGAGGTCTTCGCTGCACCTAGAAGTGGCTTTAGCTCAGTTGAAGAATATTACGAGACCTGCAGCTCGGTTCACTACATTCCTGAAATTAAAATACCCACCCTGATTCTCGCCGCTATGGACGACCCCGTCGTCAATGGCCAACAAATCGCGGAGATCCCTCATCGGTCCAACTTGGATGTTTTGCTCACCGAACATGGGGGGCATATGGGTTTTCTTGGCTGGGGCACCAAATGGGATGAGGTCCGCTGGTGCGATCAGGCCGTCGATCGATGGATGGAAGACACTCTCGCCATCTGACCAAAGTCCTACTGCCCTTGATTTGAGCACCTTTAGGTTTGTAACCTGCCTATAGCAGAACATCCTAAAAGGGGGCGCCGTGAGAATCATTTTATTTATAGCTACGCTTTTGATCGCTCAAATGGCCAGCGCCCGGGACTGCACGGCCCCTTGGGGGGGATATGTTTCGGATGGCTTCAGTGTCCAGGCCTTTCGGGATTATCGCCCGCCCGTAGGGGTTCGCTGTCAGTCGGAATACCGGTACTGCCGCGATGGCTGGCTTTCGGGCTCCTATCAATATCAGAACTGTTATGAGGATCTGGGCTGCCAAACGTGGGAATTTGGCTACATTTCCAATGGATCCTCCGTCACGGCCTATCGAAATTCGATCGAAACAGGGGGCATGCGCTGCCAATCGGAAATTCGTACATGCTGGTACGGCCAGTTGAGCGGCTCCTACATGAATCGATCCTGCCAAGAGTATCCTTGAAGAAACAATTAATTGCCTAGGTCCGCGAGCTCGCATAAGTTCACCCCATGCTGAACAATTTACGAAATATCTGCATTATCGCGCACGTCGATCACGGCAAAACAACCCTGGTCGACCACTTGCTTCGCCAAAGTGGCACTTTCTCTGAGCGCGCTCAGTTGGAAGATCGGGTCATGGACTCGATGGATTTGGAACGAGAGCGTGGCATTACCATCCAAGCCAAAAATGCAGCGATTCATTACAAAGACACTCGCATCAACATCGTGGACACTCCCGGGCACGCCGACTTCGGTGGTGAGGTTGAGCGAATTTTGGGAATGGTTGATGGTGCTGTGTTGTTGGTGGATGCCGCCGAAGGACCCCTACCCCAAACTCGTTTCGTTCTACAAAAAGCTTTGGAGCGCGGTCATCGCATTATCCTATGCGTGAATAAGGTGGATCGTCCCGAGTGCAGTGATGGACTGCGCACAAAAGAGGTCATCAACCAAACGTTTGACCTCTTTATCGATTTGGGCGCAAGCGAAGAGCAGGCCGACTTCCCTATCGTTTATGCCTGCGCCCGCGAAGGCTGGTGTACCACAATCGCGGACGACGTACCTGCACTTATCTCGGGAGAAAAGAAGGGTAACCTTCAGCCTCTCTTTGACCTGATTGTCTCAAACATTCAGCCGCCTCAAGCTGGCATAAGTTCTGATTTCCAAATGATGATCGCCAATCTGGGATGGTCTGATTTTGTTGGACGATTGGCCATCGGTCGGATTCTCTCCGGTCGCCTGGAAGCCAATCAGCGCGCCTATCGGCTCGGAGTTGATGAGGCTGGCCAACCGGTGACCCAGGGATTTAACGTCACCAAACTTTTTCAGTTCTCTGGTCTTTCTCAACAAGAAGTTAAAGAATTGGAAGCTGGAAACGTCGGTGTGGTGGCAGGCTCCGAAGATTTTCAAATCGGCGATACCATTGGCGGTGCAGAAACCACCGAGCGCTTGCCGCGCATTGAAGTGAACAAGCCCACCTTAGCCATGATTTTTTCCGTCAACACCTCCCCTTTTTCGGGCCGCGATGGTGAGGCGGTTCAATCGCGAAAATTACGAGATCGACTTCTCCGGGAAGTCCGCCACAACGTGGCGATCCGGTTCGAAGAGACCGATGCGCCTGACCAATTTCGCATTCTCGGTCGAGGAGAGTTACAGTTTGCCATTTTGATTGAACAAATGAGACGCGAAGGCGCTGAGTTTATGGTGGGCCGACCTGAAGTTTTGATTAAAAACGAGGGTGGAAAGAAACAAGAACCCATCGAACGGGCGACTCTTGACCTCCCTGAAGAATTTGCCAGCGACGTGACCCGAATGTTTCAGGAGCGAAAAGGCATTCTGATGTCCTATGAAGTGGTCGGCCACCACTCGGGGCCCATGGGGACCCAAAACCGGGTTCGCTTGGAATTCGACATTCCGACGCGCGGCCTACTGGGAATGCGAACTAAGTACCTGACGGCAACGAAGGGTGAGGGCCTATTTTCCTCCCAGTTCACGGGCTACGCGGACTGGAAGGGGGAAATGCTTCATCGCCTGTCGGGCGCCATGATTTCCGACCGCGATGGAACCGTCACGGAGTACGCACTTTTGAACTTGGACGACCGGGGCCTAATGTTTTTGAAGCCGGGTGTTGAAGTCTATGAGGGCATGATCATTGGGGAATTTAATAAAGAGAACGACCTCAATGTGAACCCCTGCCGGGAAAAGAAGCTGACCAACGTCCGAGCGGCCGGAAGTGACCATTACGTCGCTTTAAAAGGGATCCGGGATATGACCTTAGAGCGGTGTATCGAATGGATTGAACAGGACGAATGGATAGAGATTACCCCTAAGAACATTAGGATGCGAAAAAAGGTCCTTAAGGGTAACCAGCGTTCCATTATAAGACGGTCTGACGGCGAAGATTAAACCGAGCTAAATGTTCAAAATCCCTTGAATACCAAGCCTACAGCGGATTTGACTTGCTGGAATTACGCCCCGTACTGTAATCTACCTCTAGTATTTTTTGGTTCCGAGTCCCGCCACAGAAACGAAGTGCATGGTGCCTTTCAGTCTTTCTCAGTGGCTCGTAAGTTCGGCCAAAGAGGAGGATTTCAATGGGTAAAAAACTCTACATAGGGAACCTTCCCTATTCCATCGATGATGCGGCTTTAGAGAGCCAATTTTCATCTTTCGGAAAAGTAGACTCTGCACGAGTGATCACTGACCGTGACACTGGTCGCAGCAAAGGCTTCGGCTTTGTCGAGATGTCTTCTGATGAAGAAGCAACTAAGGCAATCGAAGGCATGAACGGCCAATCCATGGGTGGCCGAGCCGTTACGGTTTCGGAAGCACGCCCACAAGCTCCCCGCGAAGGCGGCGGTGGCGGCGGTCGTGGCTTCGGTGGTGGTGGTCGAGGAGGCGGCGGCGGTGGTCGCGGCGGATTCGGCGGCGGTCGCGGCGGCGGTCGTTACTAATCACGAGTTCGAATCTTCGAACCCGTCCCGAAAGGGGCGGGTTTTTTGTTTCTGGAATTTTGTTAGGGGGAAATCATGAGAATCTTGGCAACACTCTTACTCAGTACTGCCATCACCTTCTCGCTGCATGTGCGAGCCGACGAAGAGTTGCACGACATCCCTCCCCCCTCCGATAGCGACGCGATCACGGACGCCATCAATGATGCTAGTGGCGAATCGGGTGAATCTGCACCAGCAGCTCCCCAACCTAAAGCTGATCGCAAAAAACCGCCTCGCCCCGAGCGAAAGGCCGAGCCTCATCCCGGCGGCGCGAGTGGTGGGCCGGCCGTAATGGTGACGTCCACCTACACCTGCTCGATCGAGGGATTCTTGTTTCGCAAGGGCAAGAGCGGAACGGGCATGAAGAAGTGTGATTCTTTAAAAGATAAAACCGAAACTCAGGTGAAAAATCCCAGCGAGTGTAAAGACCGCGCCAAAGTCAAAGGCGAGTCTTGCGTGAAGCGTGCGGGAGCCGACCAAATCGCCGTCAAAGGCAAGGTCGTCGAAAAGCTGGGCCTCACCTCCAGCACCACCTCGTTCTCCTGCGAAATCGATAAATTCGGCGGCAGCGCCTGCCCGTAGGTTCGGACTACTTTTTGGGCCGTCGGTGCGTTAACGTTGGCCCGACGACGCCAATCCCAGGTGGCATCAGAGCCAGCTGGGAAGTCTCAACCAGTAATACTCAAGCTTCGAGATTTTTCTGCAGTTGGGTGAGAGCTCTAGAAAGCCGTCTTGGTCTCTAAGAGTAGGCTCAAACCGAGTATCACAGAAGTCAGTCCCAAATCCACCACATCTATCTCCTAAAACCTGCTCCCGAATTTCGAGAAAAAAGGAATACTTTTTCAACCGTCGAAAAGCTGGAAAAATAGATGCCAAGCATCTCACTTGTTGACATTGGGCGCATAGCCGATGGACCTGAATGATCGGCCTTTCGCTCTGGCAGAATAGAAATTCATCGACTCCCTCGATCCACATTCCCGGTCGTCCTGTCGGAATTATTACCAGAAGTTTGTTTTGCGGCTCAATTGGTGAATTGGCGCTAAATTCATAGGTGTCATAGTTAGAGATGGCATTCCAGTCCTTACCCACATTTCGAGCGCACTTTCCAAGCACGATCACGGATACCACTAGCATTGATAAAATTGCTTTTTGCATTTTGACCCCCATGCAAACCAGGGGTGCAAGTGATGGACAGAGCCAACAGCGATTAAGTTTAAGGTGAAATCAAAATTCTCAAATTCGAACGTCGAACAACAGAAATAGGGCCGCAATTTGGCGTCCCTACCTCTTTAAAAAATCAAAACATCTGCGCGCTACATGAAGTCGAGGTCGTACGCCCCTTGTGACGATATTCGATATTGCATTGGCGAAGGGCTGAGTACTCGGCATCACGCTGATCGTCTGCCCAGATTCCCCAGACCATTCCATAGTTTCTCCCGCCCACGCCAAAGCAGGCACACTGCCACTTTGTCTCTTGGCTAGGATTCCCGCCACAGGAAACCGCGTTAGAACCAATTCGAATTGATTCCCCCGGTTGCAGATAAATATCACGAGCTTCAGCAACGGATGTCAGACAGGCCCCGACTAAAAGAGCTGCGATCATAAATTTAAACATATTATCTCCCCTTGTTTCCGCCCTGAGTGGACTTTGCCGACCATGGCCTGGCCAGAATTTCTGGTCAAGGCGATGGGCGCCTTCGTAATTTTTCTAGGGTCAAACGGATTCGGGTCAATGGCAATTGATCCGGGACCTTTTCAATCAGCGAAAACTTGCAGTACCATCTGTCCGTCTAATTGAAATGACAAGAATCCATTAGATTGCATGTAAGACTCTAATTGGTTTGTTGGTGAAACATTTGATTCTAACCAGAATCTAATCCTTGTTTCACTTTCGATCCTTCTCTGGATTAAATCGACTCCTAATCATCTAGGAGGATCTCTATGAAGAAGTTTTTTGTCGTGCTCGCGGTTTTGTTCACCAGCCTTTCGGCTTTCGCCCACGAAGACGTTATGAGATGCCAGACTGCGGCCGAAGAAGCCCTCTATGCCGACTGGAAGGCGAAAAATCCAGGCAAGTTCGGTGAGGTGCTCAGCCATATTACGGACGTCGCCGTTCATCACGGAAACCTTGTCAGCTATTTTATCACCATTGATGCGACCATGGGTGGGACCAGCCGAAAGTGGCTCGATTTCACGGTTCGAACACTTTTAGAAGATGGTGAATGCCAGATTCTAAAGATCAAAAAATTCTCGTACTAGACAACTAGGCGGGTGGCCCTTAGGGGCCGCCCTTTCAAAGGCATCGCTGAACGACTCTTAGCCCTTCCTCATGCAGGTCGGCGTCTGCGCAGAAGGATCCCCCACGAATCTGGCAAAGAATGTCGGCTGTCGTGGTGTCGCTCCAACAATGCTTTCCTGTGATCTTACAAAGAGCTTGAGCAAAGGAGTCATCACTCCAGCAATGAACACCGCCAATTTTGCATGTGGCGGAAACCAAGGCTTCATCACTCCAGCAATGTTGCTTGGCCGCTTTGCATATGGCCTGGATATCACCGTCGTCGCTCCAACAATGAACGCCCGCGAGCTTACAAATGGCCTGAGCTCGGGTATCATCACTCCAGCATTGAATGCCACCAACGTCGCAAAGTTCTTGCGCTGTAAGTCCAGCTGCGACCGCGATGGAATAGGCGACTTTGCACACGCCCGCGGCTGTACTGACTTGGGTGAAAAATAGAACTGCAAGTGCAACTGAATACCGATACATGGTCCCTCCCATAAATCAGGCTTCGAGATTCCCATTTCGAACCCACTCTGTAAATTGGCTATAGCGATGCATTAGACGCGCCGGTCGAGAAAAGTTAGCGGGCACCCTTTGGATCAAAGTGAGACGGTGTCAGCGGGCTCACACTGTCAGCGCCATCTACGGCCAGATCCAACCTATGAGCGAAGAGGATGGAGAGTGCTTTGCAACTCTCAAATGTGTGGGGGTCAATATGATGAATTCATCTCTTGTTTGGACACTTTTTCTAGTCGGTCTTTTTATCCTAAACGCTTCCGGCAACGCCTAAATCGGCAGACTCCGCTCGTGCTTCAGGACGTCTGATCGACGCTAACTCCATCGTCACCGCCGTCCCATGGCCTAAACGAGATTGCATCTGCAGATCGCCACCCCAGGCATTGATGTGCCGAATGGCGTGCGACAGGCCAAATCCCCGTCCACTTTTAGCCTTTGTAGAGAAAGATCCGCACATCACCTTTTTAAGGGTCCTTCTATCCATCCCTTTGCCAGAATCTAAAACCGACACAATGACGGAACCTTCACGCCTTAAAGCGCGCACCAGTATGTCGCCGCCATGGGGAGGCAAGGCCTCGTAGGAATTCTGCAACAAATTCGAAAAGATTCTCTCCAAGGCATCGCCTTCACCTCTCACGTAAACATCGGCTGGGACTTGGATGACGATGCGAACCGATTCTCCAAACAAAATCCGTTTTTCTCGTACGACCTGCTCGATGATTCGATTCAAATTGCATCTGGAGGGCAACGAGACCACCACCGATCTTTTCAGCAGGTCGTTGGCTATCGATTCTATTCTGCGGCTCGCTTGTTCGATAAGTAAACGGGCATCGGACTCAATTTCGAGCGTTCGACTAATGGCAATCTTGAGAGCACCTAACGGTGACCGAATGTCGTGCGCCACTTGCGCACTGATTTGCGCCCGCTCGATCGCTAGGGTTCGCTCGTGATCGAGCTGCCGAATCTCTTCTTCTTTTTGGCGCAGTCGGATTCCAATAGCGAAAGACAGAAGAATGGCCTCTAAGCACGCGCCAATCTGCATGGAGTAATCCACCCACCATGCGGCGGGGAGCCAACCAAAGTTCTTCGTATTCACAATCATCATTCCAGCCAAGTAACAAAACCACGCCAACATAAAAATGCGGGCTGGAAGTTCTCTTCTAACGGATAAAACCGCACCCACCATTAAAAGCGTGGCCGGCGTGATGATCCCAAAAGCTGAGGCCACTCGTATCGACAAAGAGTAGTCTGCTAAGCCCACGAGAGTGGCCAACATCCATGCAAGAGAAAACCAAGAGCCGAAGCTCAAGCAAGAGCAAAGGGTGGGCCAGCTTCGTTGGAGGTCAAGAAAACGACGGGCAAACAAATAGATCAAGGCAAACGAGGACCAAGCAAAGACAGGAACGTCGAACTTCGACCACTCCGCCAGACTGGGCCAAATATACAAACTGGAGTATCCATTGAGGCCCATTTGTAAGAATAAAAAGCTGACGATATAGCCCGAATAAATGAGGTGAGTGCGATCACGCAGACTGCCGGCTAGTGCCAAATTGTAAAGGACTAAGCCCAGTAAAACTCCGTAGTAAATTCCGAATCCCAGATTTTCCAGAGAGCCCGACCATTCAAGATCGCCTTTGGATCGAAACTGAATGGGAACTTGCAAGGATCCCGTCGTCTTCACCGAAAAAAGAAGTCGCCGACCTCCATCAAATCCAGAAGGCATGATGTACAAACGATGGGCTTTCCATCTTGA
Source organism: Bdellovibrionales bacterium (assembly GCA_050250515.1). GTDB lineage: Bacteria > Bdellovibrionota > Bdellovibrionia > Bdellovibrionales > UBA1609 > JALHOQ01. The sequence continues at coordinate 40,817 of JBFWON010000008.1, forward strand.
ATCGGCAGGCCTATGATCCCCAAGAGCCAATTGGTGGAGCAGATCGGGCCAACTGTAGACGTCGATTTCATCCAGTGGCGGATAGCCGATCTCAATCATCAGGTCATCGCCCTGAACTAATCTTGGACATTCGACATAAAACCAAATTCGCGCTTCCGTGAATCCGAAAGAATTCTGCAAAAGATCATGTCGGGCCCAATCCGCAGGCCTCGTAATACCTGGAATCTCTTGAACCTCGCGGGTCCCGGAAGGGTCGATATAGCGATGCACTTGACAACTCGTCACGGCCACATCGCCTTGGGCCCAACCATTGGGGGCGGCGGTTATTGTGGCCAATAGGAAGATCAGTGTCCTAAGCCAATGGAATTTACACGTCCACCAGGGCAAGTCAGGGTCCTTTTTGAGGTTACCCTCTCTCAGCAACTCCCAGTCCAACGCATATATAGGTTATTGGCGATTTGGCCTGCCTAAGGCTAGAACAGGCACCAAATTTCGTCACTCGGCGGGGAAGTCACTCACCACCGTAACATTCGGGTGATTCAAGATGTGGGTAATAGGTAGGGCTCGATCGCCCGCCAGGGCCTTTTGCATAACGGCCCTCTTGCGCTCGCCCCTGACCAAAACCAAAATCTTATTGGCCTTGAGGAAGTTGGCCACGCCGTAGGTAAGGCCCCATGTAGGGGCGCCAAGCCCTAAATAGCCTAGAGTTTCCTCACTCAAACGAACACAGCCTCCACAAAAACCAGGAGCCAAGCCCGGTTCGTGAAAAGCAACGTGACCGTTCACTCCAACCCCCAGGATCGCCACGTCGGCGGTCTTCTCAGCGTCTTCTATCCACTCCATTTGGCGCATAAATCCAGGAAGATTCTTTTCGAAAAATCGGTGAAACTCACCTTGTTTAGGACCTGTAATGATCTCATCCAGCTGCACAAGCGTGAGTGATTTCAGGAGATCGGATGGTTCTTCTTGCCACCGCTTATAAAGAGCCTCGGGGGTCCCGCCCGCCGGAACGAATACACGTTGTCTCGGTTGAATTTCTGCATGGATCCAGGTCCAGGCTTCATCGACCCATGATTTCTCGTCTTTACCAACTCGCCATCGCATAATAAAAATCATAGCAAGAAGAGAGGCGTAATGAAAAAACATAACCTCATTGTCGTGGCACATCCAGACGACGAGACCATTTTCTTCGGTGGACTGATTCAGACCTATCGCCGGCGTCCATGGAAAATCATTTGCGTCACAGATGGCAATGCCGATGGAAAAGGACCTCAACGACACCTTGAGTTCGTTGCCGCTTGCAAAAAACTGGGGAGCCAAGTGGCTGAAATGTGGAATTTTCCCGACAAATACGACGCGCGTGTCGACGTTGAAAAGCTAGCGGATCGCTTAGCCCAAGAAAACGCTGGTGAGGTCTTCACCCATGGCATTCTTGGAGAATACGGACATCCTCACCACCAGGACGTAAGTCTGGCTGCCCACCGGGCCTTTCACAAAACCTGCAAGGTTTGGAGTGTTGCTTACAATTGCTTCGCGGAAAAGGTAGTCAAAATCCCGCGTAAGGCTTACCAGCTAAAGTGCGAAATTCTTTCCCAAGTCTATTTTCAAGAAACCAATCGATTTGCCCGCTGGCTGCCAAGCTACAATCATGAAGGCTACGTGCAACTCGCACTTCCCGAGGTCGAGGCCCTCTATAAGTTTTTAAGCCGTGGCCAAAAGCCAGAGCCCGGATTACTCAAAACCTACCGCTGGTTTGCACCCTACTTGGAAGAGTTCAGATCGCAAGTGACGGCCCGCCCGTTTTAGCCTATAGAGCCTTATGGCTTTGGTGAGTTTAGAGATCGGCATTGAAAAATTGCGAGCGGGCGAGGTCGTCGCCATGCCGACAGAGACCGTTTATGGACTGGCTGGACGGATCGATCGTGAAGAAACGCTGACCCGGATTTTTCAAATCAAACAACGACCGTTTTTTGACCCACTGATTGTTCACCTGCCACCGACCTGGGATTTAAAATCAGTCGCCCAAGAAATCTCGGAGCCTTTGCAGATTTTGATCCGGAAATTTTGGCCTGGTCCTTTGACCATCGTCACCCCAAAAACCGATGCCATCTCATCTTTGATTACCTCTGGCCTGCCGACAGTGGCGTTAAGAGTGCCCGCTCACCCCGTGGCGAAAGAAATTTTGGCCAAGCTCGGTGTCCCACTCGCCGCACCGTCAGCCAACATGTTCGGCAAAACAAGTCCCACTCTGGCTGGGCATGTGGTGAAGGAATTCGGCGACAAGGTCAGCGTGGTCGATGGCGGGCCGTGCGAAGTGGGACTTGAGAGCACCGTTGTTTCAGCCGACCTCCGTGAAGGGAAATGGGTCATCCATATTCTTCGTCCAGGTGGCGTTGGTCGCGAAGAAATCGATCAAACACTTCGAGAGAGTGGCCTGAAGTACGTGGTACAAAGATCCGCCTCCGTTGCAAGCCCAGGGCACCTGGAGCATCACTACCAACCGACAAGTCCGGTGGTGATTGCACCGGCTACCTGGAGCGAATCTCAAATTTTAGCCGCATTTCAAGAGCGAACCGGTCAAAAATCAAAATGTATAAATAAAATTAGATTATCATCGCAACCCGAGCTCGCAGCCCGCAGCCTCTACCAACAAATGCGAGAGAGTTCAGAACCCGACGCTCTTATCGTCTTCGAATACCGCGAAGACTTTTCTTCCCCGGCTTGGGAGGCAATTTGGGACCGGGTGGTGCGGTCTTCCACCGTGGATTTCTGCCCCATCACCTGAGGACTCTCGCGTCTGTTGTCGAGTGTGAAAAACCAGTCACTCTCACTATCGTCGATAAATTGCCGGGATGTTTAAGGAAAACCCATCGGTCGACACTGGCCGGCGAAGTATTTGATTTGCCTCGTTTTTCTCGTTAGCTTTCGAGGGAACGAGGGGTAGGTGTATGACTCAAGTGAACGAATTCCTAAAACAGTTCGGCCAAACACTGAAGTCTTCGCGTAAGAGCATGGGGCTCTCGCAAGTTTCGGCCGCACAAGCCATGCACATAGACTATCGACACTATCAAAATATCGAAGGCGGAAAAATCAATCTTCGCCTCGACACGTTGATGAAACTGGTCGATTTCTACGGAATGTCGAATAATCAAAAAGAGTTTAGTCTTCAATCTCTTCTTCGCATTCTGGATCTGCCGACCGATCAGCCGGCGCCGGCGACCTCTTGGCACTCGCTCAGCGAGTACTTTGTCGAAGGGGGGCACGCCGGCTATCTGGTGGTCAATCGCCGAGAACCGAGCATCGTGGACGTCAACGCGAAAATGGCCAGCACGCTTTACTTCGAGGCCCCGACCGATCTCATTGGACGAAATCTGCAAGATTTTATTTCACAGGAAAGTTGGGGGCGCATTGCCAAGTTCGCCGAGGACGGTCGGCACCATGACGTCTCCCAGCCCTTCATAGTGAGTTTTCGAAACAAATCGGGCCACCTTATACCCATGATGGCCGTAGCCCGAGTTCGAACGGCTTCCGATAATGGTCAGGTGGAGTGTATCTTCTTTGACCGACAGACCCTGATGGACGAAGGACATCGTCTTAATGAAATTTTAAGTGAGTTCCGCCAGCTGATGGAGCTTTATCCGCAATTGCGGGCGGTCTGATTCCCATCTAAACTAGGGGGATGGCACCCTCTACCCAATGGACCGAAGAGACTCTTTACACATCGGGCGACGTTTATTTTCGTCACCTGATACAGTCCTTGAGCCACGCACAAAGTTCGATCCAGTTGGAAACCTATATCTTTCTAAAAGGTGTGTTGGCCGATCGAGTCTGCCGCGAACTTTGTACGGCCGCCGCTCGAGGTGTGAAGGTGGAGGTCCTGATCGACGGCTGGGGATCTCCTCACTTTATCGTCGACTATTACACAGATTTGGTAGCCGCTGGCGTTCGGGTCCGCTTCTTTCGAGCGTTTCCTTGGATTTTTCGGAGATTGCCCGGAGATCCAAGTGGTCTTTTTCGTCGCTTAGCTTGGCGATGGCGCAAAATCAACCGAGGCAACCATCGCAAGTTTTGCTTGATTGATGGACTTGAACTTTTTGTTGGCAGTTTCAATGTTGCTGATGTGCACTTGGAGGAAGTCAGCGGCGAAAAAGCGTGGAAGGACATTGGAGTTCGAGTCAAAGGCAGCGAGCTTCGCTATGCAGCCCGAGCCTTTCAAAGATCCTTTCGCGGATGGAAGGCGTTGAATTGGCCCATGCGCAGTCCCAATCTTCTGCTATTAAATGACTCTTATTTACATAAACGCAGAACTCGCAGCGCGCACATTGAAAGAATCAAACTCGCTAAAGAGAGAATTTGGCTGGCCACACCCTATTTTATTCCGATCGGGCGGGTTTTTCGCTTGCTCAAGCGCAAGGCCCGGTTGGGCGTCGATGTGCGCCTCATGATCCCTAAATACAACGACGTCTTTTTTATGAATTGGATCAGCTACCCACTCATGCGCGAATTGGCAAAAAGCGGAGTGACGGTCCTGGTTTACCAACCTCGCTTCGCCCATCAGAAGATTTTTATTGCCGATGATTGGATGTGCGTCGGATCGACCAACCTGAATCATCGAAGCTTTCTTCATGACCTTGAAATGGACGTCGTGATCAGCCATCCAGCAAACAAAAGGCGTCTGGCGAACGAGTACTTGCGTGACCAAAATGAGTCGGAAGAATTTGATCGCTCCGATCTTGCGACGCTGCCTTGGTGGAAGAAACTTGTCTCCTACCTATTCAGTATGCTGAAGTATTGGGCCTAGGAGGACTTTCATGCTCAGGCAGATCCAGATTATCGCGATTTTGGCTTTTGCCACTTCCTGTGGCAGTACGGCAAAAAAAATCGAAAAATTCGAAAGAGCTTGTAAATCCACCCCCATCCAGGCGGCCGACTTGAATCAATTTAACACGCCGGCCTCTCCCGGCAAAATTCAAGTGGTGCGCCTATTTAGAAGCTCTAGTCCCTACTGTCGGGAGGACCTCAAAAAAATCAGCTCCCTGTTTTCATCCGGTGAGTGGAAGGCCTCCGAAATCCAGCTCATCTTGATTGCCTTCAAAAAGCCAGGCATCGAGTCTCGGAAAACCTTTGATCATTTTGTCAGGAATGAACTGGCAGATTACTCGTTGCCTTTGGAGACCACCCAAATCGTTTACTTAGACCGCGCATTCCCGTCCCTAAAGGAGGCCAAGTCTAAGTCGGGTGAGGAGATCTTTGCAGATTGGAAGGGAATTCCCTACGGGCTAGTTTTCGCCAAAAATGGCCGTTTGGCCTACCGCGGCCATTTCACGGCCAGTCCCATTGTGCAGGAAAACCAGTATAAGTTCATTACCTCGCTGCAGAATGAAGACTGTGGAACGCCTCCAGGCCCCCTAACGCTTGCCCCCAAACCCCAATAAAGGCATAACCGGCACGTGGCGAGTTTCCTTCACTACTTTAAATTTTCCTTCGTCTTTAGCTTTATTGGACTCGGTCTTGGGGCCTTTGTGGGATGGGAGTATACCGGCACGTTGAGCGGAGCGGGATCCGCCATGTTTCTAACCGGCTTGCTGGCTATTCTCGAAGTCTCACTTTCTTTCGACAACGCCGTAGTGAACGCCTCAGTACTAAAGAATATGACCCCAGAGTGGCAGCATCGGTTTCTAACCTGGGGAATATTAATCGCGGTTTTTGGCATGCGCTTGGTCTTTCCCTTGGTCATCGTGTGCTCCGTGGCTGGATTGGATCCTTGGTCAGCGCTCGTCCTAGCGGCAACAAAGCCAGACCAATACGCGGAAATTATGCTCAATGCCCATCTGTCCATTGCCGGTTTTGGTGGGAGCTTTCTCCTCATGGTGGCCCTCAGTTATTTTTTGGATCACTCGAAAGAGGAACATTGGCTGGATTGGATTGAACGTCCCTTACGGGCGATTGGGAAGATTGAAGCTGTGTCGATTGGGGTGGCCCTTCTGACTATTGTTGGCTTGTCCCAGCTTCTTGAGTCTTTTCCGGAGAGGGTCTCTTTCTTGGAGGCCTCCATGAGCGGATTGATTACCTACGTTGTTGTGGATGGTATTAGCACCTTTCTTAAGATGCCGGGAACCTCTGGCGTCGATATGGCCCGGGCAAGCATCGGTATGTTTCTGTATTTAGAAGTCTTGGATGCCTCATTCAGTTTTGATGGAGTCGTCGGGGCCTTCGCTTTAACCAACAATCTTTTCATCATAGGGATCGGTCTTGGCATTGGGGCGCTCTTTGTTCGAAGCCTCACCATCTTATTAGTCGAGAAGGGGACGCTGAATCAATTTGTTTATCTTGAGCACGGGGCTTTTTATGCGATCGGAGCTCTGGCAGCCATGATGCTCCTGAATGTCTTTTTTCACATTCCTGAAATGGTGACTGGCCTCATTGGAGCCACGTTTATCGCCTTGGCCATTTGGTCCTCCATTCTCCATAACCGCCGCAAAAAGGGAATTTCCTAATGCCCAAAAAAATGAATTTAGACCCAGTCGTTAGAGACATACTTTCCAACGTTCGACCGACCCCCATGATTGAAAACTCGCTCGGCGAAGACGATCGCATTAAAAAAATCACCGGCCACTTTCGCGAAATTATGCTTACCCTAGGTTTGGATTTGAAAGATGACAGTCTTCATCAGACACCGGAACGCGTGGCCCGAATGTACGTTAAAGAGATCTTTTCGGGCCTCAATCCGCAAAATTTTCCCAAGATCACCAGCATCGAAAACAAACTCGAGTATAATGAAATGGTCACGGTTCGGGATATTTCCATCATCTCAGTCTGTGAACACCATTTTGTGACGATCGATGGAAGGGCCACGATTTCCTACATCCCGAAAGAAAAAGTAATCGGCCTTTCAAAAATCAATCGTATCGCTCGATTCTTTTCTCGCCGACCCCAGGTTCAAGAGAGGCTCACAAAGCAAATCGCCGATTGTCTCTCCTATGTTCTTGAGACGGCGGACGTAGCGGTTTGTATTCGGGCCAAACACTACTGCGTCGTTCAACGCGGGGTTGAAGATGTCGCATCTGAAACGGTGACCAGTGACCTACGCGGGGCTTTTCGGGAAGATTCACGAACCCGGCAAGAATTCCTTTCGATTGAGACGTCGAGGTAATCTTGTTCACCATCCACCTGTCCAAAGAGCCATTCAAATTTTCCTGCTCTCACTTCACTATCCTTTCTCCCAAGCACGCGGAACGGCTGCATGGGCACAACTATCAACTCCGAATCGACTTAATTATTGAAAAGCTCGATGAGTCCCTGGGCTTTGCCTTTGACTTCAATGAAGTTAAACCCAAGATTCGAATGATTTGCGACGAGCTGGATGAAAAGATTCTTTTGCCGCAAAATTCGCCATACCTAAAACTCAAGGATAATGAGGGGCAAACCGAAGTCCAATTTGGTCCTAAGTTTTATTCTTTCCCCATTTCCGATTGCCTCAAGCTCCCCGTCAAGAACGTCACCAGTGAAGAGCTGGCCCGCTACTGCGCCGATCGCCTCTGCACCTTGATCAAAGATCTTCCACATTGGCGCACGTTACGAGCTGAGGTCGAAGAAACTAGGGGACAGAGCGTGAGCTACACAGTCTCGCGCCCATGATCCACCACTTTGCTGTTACCGAGTCCGACTTTCTTAGCCATTTCTTAATCGAGAAAGGATACACAGCTGAAGATCTTGCTTACTGGTACGAGTTCGGCGCGATCTACGTGGATGGCCTTCGGTTTAGAAGCGATACGCAGTTAAATCCAAATCAAATTGTTCGCCTTCACACTAAGCCTAAGCGCTACCAGTGGGAGGGATCACTCAAAGAATTAATTGTTGAGCGCACCGAGGATTGGCTGGTGCTGGACAAACCCAGCGGATGCCCTGTGCATCCGACTCTGGACAACTATGTCGAGAATGCGAAAACCGCGCTTGAAAGAGAGCTAGGAATACCTCTTTTCTCTACCCATCGACTCGATATCCCAACTTCCGGTTTATTGATTTTTGCTTTGAACAAATTGGCTCAAAGGCAAATCAATCAGGCGTTTGCCAAGCATCAGGTCACTAAGATTTACCATGCGATCACCGATCAACCCGTCTCACAGGGCCCCCATGTCCTGTATTTGAATCCAGAATCTCGAGTTCCTCGAGAGCATTCCGTCGAGGCCCATGATAGCTGGTGGCGATGTGAAATGGTCATTGAAGAATCAGCGGAAAGGGATGGGCGATTTTGCCATCGGATTCGCTTGTTAACCGGAAAGACGCATCAGATTCGGGCTCAGTTGGCCGCACTGGGAGCTCCCATTTGCGGCGATGAAATTTATGGATCAAAATACGTCCACGAGCGGCTGGCGCTGGAGTGCTATTCACTCTCCTTCGCCTTCCGCTCGAGGACATTGGCGTGGACTCGAGCGAGGACTATCGCCGTCCCCCCGGGCAGCTAGTGTCCTCTGATTTCCCCTAGGAACTTAACTATCTGCAATCGAGTGCCGCCGCGTGTATCTCTTTCCAAGGCCGCGTCGGGCTCACTACCCTTTGCGGAAATAAAAGTCTGGATCAGCTTCGCCGTATCCAACCGATCCGCCAAAGCGGCTCGGGCCAATCCCACCGCCGCGGTCACATGAGCGGCCGCGTAGGCCGTGCCGTTCACTAAACCCGTTTTTCCACCGGGCTTTAATGTCAACACTTCTTCACCCGGCGCTGCTGTCAGCACATCTTGTGAATGAGTATTGGCAAGAAGTGAGCGTTTACCCTCTTTATCAACTGCGGTGATGATCAATACGTTGTCGTAGCTCTTAAGCAATTTATCGATCTCGGTTGAACCGAATTGACCCATGTCATCACCCGCCCCTACGATCACAGGAATCTTGGCATCACGGACTCGGTCCAGATAACCTTTTAAGATACCCAACTCGTTGGCAGCTAACGCTGCCTCTTGACGATGACCACCGACCTGAATTTGAGCCGACTGAATAAAGATCACGTGCGGTTTCAACTTCAATGTGGCTTCAAGTCCACCGGCCAGGCTTGCAATCGAAGCCTGCCCGTTGTTGTCGATGTAGCGAATAGGCAAAAGTGTGACGTTCTTCATCAGCCCGGCGATTCCGATGCCGTTGCTTTGATTGGCGGCAATGATTCCAGCCACTGCAGTACCGGCACCGTGACGGTCATAAGCCAAACCGTCACCGTCCACCACGTCGTAACCCGCGATATCATCGACCAAACCATTCTTGTCGTCATCTTCACGATTGACGTCAGGACGATCTCCAATGGCTTTTTGAGTGATTTCCGCTTTGTTAATCGCGATCTGACCACATAGATCCGGATGGTTGTAATCCACACCCGTCGACATAATCGCGATTCGCACATTCGCATTACCATCTAAAACACCAGACTGAAGAACCTCTTGCGAGACTCCCAGTTGACTCAAAGTCCACTGGTCTTTGGCCTGTGGATCCGCTTCCACCACCTTGGGACAAGCGTCCGTATTTGGCATGGGGTCAATTACAGGGCTAGGTTTAAATAAAATCAATGTTTGAGTACAAGCCACAGTTCCAAGCATCAGAGCGGAAATCGCGGCCAATCCGATCGAGTTAACCCGTCTCATTGTTTTTCCTTTCTTTCGCCTTCTAGGTAGGCCACTTGGTCAATTCGGAATCCCTCAGAGTTAAACGATGTGAAGGTCTTAGAACCGTCACCGCCCGAGTCTCCTTCGGCGTCCACATCACACTTATACTTATCGCCTTCTCTTTCGATGTTGGTTCCACCGCGAGAGACGCAAGCACTTTCACTGTCGGCCTTAATCGGTGACATAGAGACTTGCTTCAGCAATGAGTTGACGAATCGGACATACATGGTGTCTCCCGGAACAGAGGGTGACCAGAAGTCATCCACCATGTTCTTTTCTACCCGAGAAATCAGTCGGAAATCTTTGTCGTAGATGTAGACGCTGTCATAGGGCTCTTCGATCTGTAAGAAATCAAAGTGCACTTTGATCGCCTTTGCACCCTCAATTTTGACCTCGTGGCGAATATCCACAAGTTCAGTTTGAAAGCGACGCTGATCAATCACATGCGCTTTTTTCTGCCATACCGGAGCGGCCTTAGGGCCGTTCAGCTGAGCTGTGACAGCCGCGTAAGCATTGATTCTTCCGTTGGATTTGGCCTTACCGATCAACGTGTCCTTCACATCCGCGGTTTCATTGATGATGCGTATCACTTCTTCGGGCCGTCCGATCAAGCTTGGATTGGCTGCCATCATCAGCGCCGCCACACCTGCCACATAGGGAGTCGCCATCGAGGTTCCCGACATAATCGCGTAAGGAGGCCGACCTGGAGCGGTTAATGCCAATGGGTAGGTGCTGATGATCGCCACACCTGGGGCAAAAACGTCCACTCGCTCACTACCGAAGTTCGAGAAGTCAGCCGGAGTGTCTTTATTATCCGACGCACCCACAGTGATCACATTGCTGAACTTCTTACCGCGAAACTCAGCGCCACTCAGATTCGCCGGATAAGCTGGCTTTACGTCGTTGTTTTGACCTTCATTACCGGCCGCCACGACGAAGAGAATGCCTTTTTCCTGAATCTTGCGTAGCTCCGACTTGAAGAGTTCAGACTCGTCCGCACTGCCCCCCCAAGAGTTGGACATGATGTTCGCACCGTTTTCCCGAGCATATCGAACAGCACGATAGGCATCGACTGAACTTCCACCGGCATCGCCTAAGAAGCGAACACACATGATCCTTACTTTCCAGTTTAGTCCGGCCACTCCCATGCCATCATTGGTCTTGGCACCGATACTTCCCGCACAGTGAGTTCCGTGTCCACCATCATCCATCGGATCCGGATCCCCAGGCACTCCCTTGAACGAAGTCCGACCAGTCGAAACAAAGTCATATCCGTAAACATCGTCGATGTATCCGTTGCCATCGTCATCGACACCAGCGATTCCGCCATTGGCCGGGGACTCTTTCGAGTTGACCCACATATTGTCTTTCAAATCAGGATGGGTGTAGTCGCAGCCAGTGTCTACAACGGCCACGACGATGTCTTTTGATCCCTTTGTGACCTTGTCCCAGACTTGTAGGACATTCATATCGGCGCCGCGCTCTCCTGGAAGACCGAATGGAGCGGACTGACCAATGTTGTTAAGGGCCCACTGTTTGAAGAAGAACTTGTCAGAAGGCCATTCTGATTTTCGCATCGACGAAGCTTCGTGAATTACGAAATTAGGCTCAGCCCATGTCGTGATTTCTTTTACGTCTGACAAAATTTTGTTGAGATCCTTTTTGCCTTCGAATCGAACCCAGTAAATGGACTCTTGAGAATCCAAAACACTGAAATCGGCCGAGATACCTTTCGACTTGAAGTAACTGCGTACAGCCTGATCCCCACCAGAAAAGACCAATTCGTTCTTCATCACTTCCGATGGTTGGTACACACGAACAGGCTTTGCAGATTCTGATTTTTCTTTCTTGGCACAAGCCACAGCTGCCAACAGGGACAGCGCCATTACACTGGTTAGCCGTTTCATTTTTCCACCATCCTTTCATTTTGCACTCGCAGAATGCGGGCAATTCCAAGGAGCAAATTGTTTCGAGTGAGAATTCCCTCTGAATTCGCCGGTGCCAGATTAAACGCCTTCATAAACTTGAGCAGATTGGCATCGAACAGTTCGGACTCGATATAAAAGCTGCCTTCGATTTTCATCGTGGTCTTATCGGACCAATCGCGGCTGACTTCGTAATTGATATACTGTTTTTCTCGCAGAAGCTTTTGCACATCGACACTGGAAGCAAAGTTCCCGTAGACTGCGAAGGGCCCCGTGATTTTGGCCGTAGCCTGAAGCGTACAATCCACGGTCACGTCACTTCCGCCACCGCCGCCCCAATCATCAAAATCGGCTGCCGAGGCTTGCGGTTTGTTCTTCTCGCCGGGAGACTTACAGCTTCGATAGACCTCTTCCACTCGCATCATCAAGCTGACCGCGCTCGGGAGAGCGAGATGAACGATGACTGGAAAACTGCGCTTGTGCTCCCAGTAGTCCATATAGGACGAAGTTGTCTTCTCACCTTTCTGGGAATCATTGAATTCGATTCCGCTGACCATCGGAAGTGTGCGCAACTTATCTGCGACGGTCTTAAAGAGAAAACCGCGCATGAGCTTTTCTTGCTCCGCCGTGGCTTTCACAATGGATGTTGTAACGGCTGCGCGAGATCCGCTGATCGCATAGGAAGTTTTGATCTCTCTTGCCATCGCGCCCTGCGTTGCCGTCGCCAATAAAACTAAAAACAAGAACAACCGATTCGGCATGTTCCCCCTCCCCCTCTTGGTGTTAAAACCCTTTAAGCAAAACTGGTTCCAATTTGGTTCCAGAGGATGTAGGACTTTTTTTGTTCTATAAATTCAGTAGTTTAAATTTGAATTTATTGACCACATTAGTTGGATTTTTTGCATTTCTTGCGCAAATAACTCGGAGCGTTTAGAAGGAAGTATACTTAACACATGCAGACTAAAGATCCTCCACTCCTGCTTAAAGATCAAAGTGATGCGCTTCGATCCGCCGAGTTCGTCTTCTATTACGTGATGCGTGGAACCTACCATCTACATGGTAAAGACTGGCTGGGCAGTCTTGTGGCCCGGCCCGGAAAGCCCAACCCTCGCGAGGGCGTCCCACGTACAAATACAACCGTAACCCAAGGGTCACTCCGCTTAGATCTTTTGCCGGATCAGATCCCCGCCCATCGGCGCCCCTTGGTGGAGGCCTGCCAGACACCCGCCGATCTGCTGCGCGTTTTTCAGATTAAGGGCGTGAGGGAGGACAGTCGCCTAGGCCTTTTACATTGGTTGAGTGGGGAGTATGAGCTGATCTTGACCGCATCCACTCCGACCCCTCACGAAGTCTTAAAAATGCAAACCCGCGGTCAGCGAGTGGTCACCGTGTTTTCGGAGCCTGAGCTTCAGTGGCGGCCAATGGGTCGGCATCCTCATGCTTTGGCCTTTACGCTTCATGACCTAGAACACGCGCATAAATTTTTCGCAAATCAGCACTCGTCCCAAGTGAGATTTTTTCAGTGTCTTAAGACGGCCTACGAAGACGGTGCCTTTTCACAAGGTCTTCGAGATCCACAGTTCACCAAGGCTCTCGAATACCTAATGGCCGACATGAATTCCCATCCAGCTCACCTGTCTCAATATTTGCGGGCCATTGTTTTTGAGGCTCAAGCGCGGGGAATTGAAAGTCCCAGGGAATATTTGAGCAAGATTTCAGAATATTTCCTTCAAACTCACTGACTTCCCGAGTATTTCCCTAATTTCAATGCCGATACTTAATGCTTTCCCCACCCTCCTTTACCAAGGCCGCTTGCCAAGAGCGGGCCGACTCAATCGTGAGCTCAAGCGCGAAATCGAGATTCTCGCGCAGATAGACGACGAGGGCCGCAGATGGAGCCGATCCAATTATCAAGAGGGATATTCCAGCTATTCTTCCATGACCAAGCTTCACCTTACGTCGCCCGGTTTTGGCGAATTGGAGCGCTTGCTTCGGCCACATGTTAAAAAGTATGTCCAACGACTCTCTTGGAATTTGATGGGTCGAAAACTGGGCATGACCACGTGCTGGGCCAATCTAATGAAAAAGGGATGTCACCACACCATGCACACCCATCCCTTAAGCCAAATCAGCGGTGTTTACTATGTGTCGGTGCCCAAGGGTTCGAGCCACTTTAAGATCGAAGATCCACGCCTTGGCTTTATGATGGCCAGCCCGCCAAGACTGGCCGGAGCTTCCCGCTTTGAGCAAAATTATGTTCAGTTGGCCCCAAAAGACGGCGAATTTCTTCTGTTTGAGAGTTGGCTGCGCCACGAAGTGCCTCCTCATCGCGCAACTCAACCTAGATTCAGCGTCAGCTTCAATTTCGAATTTTAGCGGTGAATCCACACGGGAACCGTCGCCGTTCGCATAAGAATGCGAGCCACGCTGCCGACAACGACCGCGGCCACTCGACCGGTTTCAGTTCGAAGCGAAATCAGATCCGCACCCGTGTCTTTGACGGCTTTGTGAATTCCATCAATAAGGGATCCCTCACCATTATCGGCATTCACCCGACACTCGAGTCCGAGGGCCCGCACTTTCCCGGCCAGGGCCTCCAACTCTTTTCGTTTGCTCGTCAATTCTTTGTCCAAATAGCTGTGGACATTCACCCAACCGCCACCCAGCGTGTAAACACCTTGTTGAACCAACGGATCCAAAGGGTCTGGCAATTTGTAATAGAGTTCGATCTTGGGACTTAATTTTTGGAAACTCTTCGCCGAAGTCAAAACATGCTGTACCGATTTTTTGCTCAGGTCTGTCGGCATTAGAATGGTTCGAACATCGGAGGGCAAAGACTGACTCGGATGCAAAACTAAAACCGAGCTCGGAGCACTCAGCACCACGGTTTCAGAAAAACTGCCCATAGCCCAGCGTTCGAGACCGGTGCGGGCGTGTGTGGCCACCACAATACAGTCGGCCTTTTGTTTTTTAGCGTAGGATAAAAATCCTTGAACAGCCGCACGTAAACCGGCCTTGCTGACCTTAACCACCTCGTGAGGAATCCCTTTTCCTGCCAGACGGGCGTCCAGGTTTTGCTTGGCTAAGGGCTCATACTTCTTGAGCCAAGGGCCCGAAAATTCACCCATCCAGTTGAGGCTTTCAGGCGCTAAAGCGTAGGCTCCCAGAAGCTGGGCTCCCGCCTTACCAGCCAACTTTTGCGCAAATTCAATCATCGCCCCCTGGTCCAAATCTGAGAAAGGATCCACCGCCAAGACCCATTTTTTCTCTTTTGAGGACCCGGACTTCGAGACTTTTTTACTCGTTGCTTTTGCCATACCCCGCTTCATCGTCACACAAACTCCCTTAGTTAGAACTGAGAGTGTAAATAGCAAAGACGGTGCCCGTCACGGCCCTGAGTGACTTTTCGCGGCACTCCCCGCCGCCCCGCAAGGCCCAGGTTTAAGCTCTTGGGGGCATGGACCTTGCTCTCCTGTCGGCATGCTTCAATTTCTTTTGAGTTTGGCCCTTTCGGCCCATGCAACAGATCCCAATGGCTGTGAGATCGCCACCCTTGGGGCTCCAGCTCGCCCGCCCGCGCTTCAGGCGAACATTCGCATTGATCAACGGGTCGGCTTTTCCAACTCCAGTGAAGAGTCGACGCTCAGCTCAGATGGACGGCTTTCGGCTGTTTCCCGCAGCCTTGGCAAGGATGAAATCGAGGTCCTCGTGTTTGACATTGAAGATAGGCAGGTTCTAGAGCGAGCCAACTTCACGCGGGTTAAATCACTTCATTTTATTGAAGGCAGTCAATGGTTAGCCATCGACGGAACCCTAAGGTCAGACGGCAACGTGGCCAAGCTTTACTTGCTTGGGTTAGGCAATCGATCCTCATCAGAAGGGCGAGCGCTGATCCCGTTTGGCGCCAGTATGCCGTCTCTCGACCTTCCCCACTCCCGCTACTGGGGCGTCGGGGTTGAGCAAGTCGTTTCCCGCAGCGGATTGGGCACATTCTTGGTCCTTCAAGACTCTGCCAACGCCCTTGGGACAGTACGATATCAGCCATCAAATCCCATGGCCAATCCGCATACGAGCTTGCTCAATCAAAATGGAACCATTTTTGATAAGCGCTCGCTGAGACCGCTCAAGTCGATCAAATTCACGCAGGAGGGCGAAGAAATTCAGCCCATCATGGCCGAGTTGAACCCCAAATCCAGTTTGGTCGCCTTGCACGCAGTCGATCCGCTCGTGGCCCATAAAAGAAAAGACTCGATTTACGTTATCGATCTAAAAAATCCGAGCGAAGAATTATTTGCTTTCCCGTTTGGACGCTCTGGACTTGATTTCCCCATGGGCTCGATGGCTTACACCAGTGCCTCGAACCAGTTTCATCTCTCTTGGGATAGCACAGGAGAAAGGCTTCTGATCCTCGAGGGCGTTTCTGGCTCGGTGATTCAGGTCAACGTCAAGACTAAAGAACAAACCGTAGACCGGCGCGATCTGACGAATCGGTGGCCGATTGCGGGTGGAGCGATTTTGAACGATGGATCCCTTTTTCTGGTCCGATCGGGAAGAATGACATCTGGGAATCAGCTTCTTCGTGATGAAGCCCTTTTTGCCAGCATTGACGATGGCCCCCTCGTGGAACTTCACTTGTCCCAACAGGTCTCAGCCGTGCGCGACCGCGTTCGAAACCGAGCCCAGGGGCGAGTTGTGGATCAAATATTTGAATTGAACGGAGGTCAACATATTGCCTTGGCGATCGAAGACCAAATCTTGCTCTTGGATCGTGCTCATCCCAACCAACAACTGGTAATCAATCCCTCCGATGTGACCGCCGCCAAGAATTTTCGATTGGGTCAGATCATTAAGGTTTCCGACTCGACTCTGCGGTTGATTGATCGCGAAAAAGGCATTTTTGACCTGACCATTCGACCCTAATCAGGTGCTGACCGAAGCATAGCGCTTCAGAGACACTCGCCAGAGGATTCGGCTGAGTAAAAAGCTCGAGAGGGCCAAGCCCAAGCCCGCCCAAACCAGTTCATAATCTAAACCTTCCACCAAAATTCTCGACGGCACACTGGCGATAAAGGCCACCGGCAAAATAGTGAGAACCATCAGGCGCAAGACACGTGGGTAAATAATGTCAGGCCGGGTGCCCAATCGATAAAATTGATACCAAATAAACTGGATGCTGCCAGCCTCGTGCATGTAAAAAACCAAGAGAGTAAATATAAATCGAAGCGAATAGGTGATCGTGAGCCCACAAATCAGCAGGAGGATAAAGGCCACTACTTGAGCCCATGAGATCGACACATTCAACTGACTAAGTCCCCACATCAGATACCCACCCACCAAAATTAAATTCACAAAATGGGGAACCGAAACTTTACGACAGCTGACCATAAATTGCGAATTAATAGGCTTAAGCAAATACATGTCCAAATCGCCCTTGCGAACGGTGCTCGACAAATGATCCAGGTTTTCTTGCAAAAAAATCATATAGAGAACGTCGACCACGAACAGTGTTCCCATAAAAACGCGAACCGCGTGAATGTCCCAGCCATTCAACGAGTCCGTATGCAGGTAAAGCACTTCAAAAACGCTCAACTGAGCTGTATACCAGAAAAACTCGCCGACAATTCGAACAACAAAATTCAATCGATATTCCAGATCAGCCATCCAGCTCATTTTAAAAAACTGATACCAAAGACTAAGATAGCGCACTTAAGCTCCCGTCCCGGTGTAGGCTCTTAGTCCTTTTTGCCAGAGCCACGAGCCCAGAAGGCCAGCCAAAATCGTACCGATCAACACACTCCCAAAACTAGAGAGTATAAGAGGGGACTCGAATCGACCCGTCAGATACCCAACGGGAATGTAAACTCCGGCCGCAAAAGGCAGATGAAGCAGCCAAGATTTGAGAGGTTCCGGGTAAAGATCGAGAGGAATCAACTCCCCCGCCAATACCCAAATGGCCATGTTTTTTATCCCGGTGAATGAATAGGCGCGATTTAGAAAGAAGGCCAAACAGGCCACGCAGAAAGACAGCGTGTGTGCAAAAACAAGAAACAAAAGGACCAGAAGAGCGACGAGAGGCAGGCGATCAAAATGAATTTCGCCACCAAAGATCCGACACGCAATCAACGGCACCGCCATCGATACAGCCGCCACAGTCAACTTGTAGCCCATAAACTGGGCCAGAAAGAATTCGTAAAAAGAGATGGGCCTCACCAAAAGCGAATTGATTCGGCCGGTGTCGATATCCTCCATCATTTTGAATTCAAACATCCAATTCTGGGTGATGCGGCCGACGAAGTTGGCCAGCAGCGCATAGCTCAAATAATACTCTCGGCCGAATCCTCCGAGCATCTGACCGGGAAGACTACTGACAATGGCCGTCCACATGATGGCTTCCACCACGGAAGTGAGCAGGGGCTGTCCCACAGCATCGACCAAAAAATTAAGGCGATACTCAATTTGGGACAGGATCGCGACTTTGGCGGCCGCCAGATTCCTGTTCAAAAAATTTGTGAATGACTTCTTCAAAGTCCGTTTCCTCACTCTTGATGTCTAGATTCAAATTTTTCTCCGCATGGGCGACAAAATCTTGTAAACGCCCGTCATAGACAATACTTCCCTTGGAAATGAGCATCAGCCGGTTGGCTAATTTCGAAATGTCATCCATGTAGTGACTGGTCAGTAAAATCGTTGGCTGGCGATCGCGAACATATTCGCTAAGGAATTTTCGGATCGTCGTTTGCGCCAACACGTCCAAGCCAATTGTCGGTTCATCAAGAAACAATACCTTGGGACGATGTAAGAGGCTGCCAATAATCTCCATCTTCATACGCTCGCCCAAAGACAAGCGTCTCAGCTGGACATGCAGTTGATCCACGCAGTTCAAGCGTTCGGCCAAATCCATCCAATCACCCTTCGCTTGGGCGGGATCTAAAGCGTAAATGTGGGTCAAAAGATTAAAGCTATCCGCGGCCGGTAAATCCCACCAGAGCTGGGCTTTTTGACCGAGCAAAATACTAATTTGCCGTAGAAACTCGGACTTGCGCTCAAAGGGCCGATAACCAAGAACAGACAAATCACCGGACGTCGGGTGAATCAAACCGGAAAGCATCTTAAGCAAAGTTGTTTTGCCGGCGCCATTGGCACCGACCAAACCGACGATCTCACCACCTTCAATCTTTATTGATGTGGGCTTAAGCGCGATCTTCTCTTCCGTCTTGCGAGAGAAAAATCCTTTGATCGCATTCCACAGGCCCTCTTGCCGACGATAGGTGGTGTAAACCCGCGACAAATTTTGGGTCTCAATAACAGGCATTGAAAGCTTTCTCCCAGAAGCAGCGCATGAAGGCCCATTCAACTGGAGATTTCTTGACTCCGCAAGTGCCCAAGGCTACCCGTTCAGGCGTTGCTAAACTAACAGATCCAGCAGGAGCGGAAAACGATGGAAACAGTTAAGATATTGTGCGTCATTGCCAGTCTGGTCGGGCTATCGGCCCATGCCCAAACGACCGTTTGGGATTCAACTAAAGACCTAGGACGCGGACCAGCCGCTGAGGGTAAAGAAAAGCAGTTGGGTTGGTCTAAGAAAGCCAACATCGGGGCCAATCTTTCTTTTTCTTCCAGTAAGGATGTCGTCGGTCAAACGGATGGAACTTCTCAGACCTATGGAACCAGTATCAAATCCAGCTTCGACCACAACTCTGAGCAGGCGGAGTGGCGAAACACCGTGGAATACAATGGCGCCACCACCAAAACACCCAGCCTACCTCGTTACGTCAAGAGCAGTGACGAATTGAAATTAGGCTCTATCTATCTTCACTCTTTAGAAAATTATCCGAAAATTGGTCCCTACGCGCGGGCAGAGGCCGCCGCCCCGATTTTCATCGGTGAGGATGTGCGCTCAGAAAACAAAACCTATCAGATCAACCGCTTGAATGCATCGGCCAGCACGACCCAGACTGATTCTTCGATTCGCTTAACAGATGGATTTAAGCCGCTGTCGACTAAAGAGGCGGTCGGTTTCTTCTATAAGCCAATCCAAGAGGATCGTTTGAAGGTGGAAACTCGTGCGGGCTTTGGAGCTCAGCAGATTTCAGCCCGAGGACAGTACGCGGTTTCCGGCGTCGCCACCAATGGCGACATCAAGGTTTCTGAGCTTGATGACGTCAGCCAAGCTGGTCTTGAACTGGCCTTCAATGTAAAAGGCAAGCTCAACGAAGCCTCGTCTTACGAAGTGGGCGCCGAGTCTCTCACACCTTTTATCAACAACAAGCGCTCGGGCGACGACCGCGACGCCATTCGCCTGACCAACATCGAGGGTTTTGTCAAATTGTCGTCGAACATCACCAGTTGGGCGACTTTCGGTTACGACTACAAAGTAAAGATCCAACCCCAATTGGTCGATCGAGCCCAACAGATTCACATGTTGGTCATCAACATGAACTACAATCTCTTATAGTCGGAGTTCCAAATGAGCATGATACAAGAGTTTAAAGCTTTCGCTATGAAGGGCAATGTAGTCGACATGGCGGTCGGCGTGATTATTGGCGGAGCCTTCGGCAAGATTGTTTCGGCCCTGGTCGACAAGATCTTGATGCCTCCCCTTGGAATGGTGATCGGAGGTCTGGATTTCTCTGACATGAAGCTGGTGATGAAAGCCGCAACCGAAGGCCAGCCCGAAGTGGCGATCGGTTACGGTGCCTTCATTCAGTCCGCCATTAACTTTCTGATCATAGCCTGGGCCCTATTTATGGTGATCAAGGCGATGAATCGCATGCAAAGGCCCGCTCCGCCACCGGCAGCGCCCGCGACTTCCGAGGATATCGTGCTTTTGAGGGAGATTCGAGACTCTCTGAAGAAGTAAAAAGTTGACCTATTTCCTTCGCGATGGTGAAAATTGACTTGTCCATCGCGGAGGATCGTATGAAAAAAATTTCGGTGAAAAATCCCGTCGTTGAACTCGACGGCGATGAGATGACTCGTATTATCTGGGATTTTATCAAGAAAAAGCTCATTCTTCCCTATTTAGAGATCGACCTAAAGTACTACGACCTTGGAATTGAAAGTCGTGACCGAACGGAAGACAAGATCACCGTCGAAGCAGCCGAAGCTATCAAAAAGTACGGCGTTGGTGTCAAATGTGCCACGATCACTCCCGATGAAGAGCGAGTGAAGGAATTCGGCCTTAAACAGATGTGGCGATCGCCCAATGGCACAATTCGCAATATCCTGGATGGCACTGTTTTCCGCGAGCCCATTTTGTGCAAAAATATTCCCCGACTCGTTCCTGGCTGGACCCAACCCATTTGTATCGGTCGCCACGCTTTTGGCGATCAGTACAGAGCGACGGACTTTCTCACCAAGGGAAAAGGCAAACTGACGATCACTTTCACTCCCGAAAGTGGCACCCCCATCACTCACGAAGTTTTTAATTTCAAAGGCGATGGCGTGGCATTGGCCATGTACAACACCGACGAGTCTATTACGGGCTTTGCTCGCAGCTGTTTCAACGTCGCCTTAATGAAAAAGTGGCCGCTCTATCTCAGCACTAAGAACACCATCCTCAAGAAATACGATGGGCGTTTTAAAGACATCTTCCAGGAAGTTTACGAAAAAGAATTCAAAGCCAAGTTCACTGAAGCCAAAATCACCTATGAACATCGACTGATCGATGACATGGTCGCCTCGGCGCTAAAATGGCCGGGGGGCTTTGTTTGGGCCTGTAAAAACTATGACGGAGATGTGCAATCAGACACCGTGGCCCAGGGATTCGGATCGTTGGGGCTGATGACCTCAACCCTTTTGACTCCCGATGGTAAAACGATGGAGGCCGAGGCCGCACACGGAACAGTCACGCGTCACTATCGCCAACATCAGCAAGGAAAAAAGACGAGCACGAACCCTATCGCCTCCATCTTTGCCTGGACCCGGGGACTTGCCTTTCGCGGCAAACTCGATGGCAATGCGGAGCTGATCCGTTTTGCCGAAAACTTAGAGTCCGTCTGCGTCCGAACTGTCGAGAGCGGGAAAATGACCAAGGACTTAGCTCTATTGGCCTTTGGTGCGGGCGTTAAAGAGAATCAG
>JBFWON010000009.1:0-60808 GCA_050250515.1 Bdellovibrionales bacterium
TTGTGACTTGGGTTGCTATGGCGGGTGTTGGATTTTTTCAACAGAGCTAGGTCTACAATGGTATCTCGAAACCCAGTCGCTTTGACTATGTCGTTTTGGTGGTCGGGGCAGGCGCTGCGGGTCTTGTTTCCGCCTACATCGCGGCCGCGCTGAAATCGAAAGTGGGATTAATCGAAAAGCACCGTATGGGCGGAGATTGCCTTTACACGGGCTGTGTCCCGAGCAAAGCGCTGATTCGAAGTGCGCATGTGGCGCACCTATTTCAGCGGGGTGAGGAGTTCGGCCTGCAATCTGTGCGTCCGCAAGTTGACTTCACGCGGGTGTTTCAACGCATTCAAACTGTGATCAAGAAAATTGAACCCAATGATTCAGTCGAACGCTATTCGGGTCTCGGTGTGGAGTGCCTGCAGGGGCAGGCCGAAATCATGGATCCCTATCGAATCAAGGTGGGCGACAAAACCATGACGACCAGGAACATCATCATCGCGGCCGGTGCATCTCCCATTGTTCCGCCGATTCCTGGGCTACAAGATGTGAAATACTACACGTCCGAAAATCTTTGGCAGATGAGCGAGGCTCCGAAGAAATTGTTGGTTATGGGTGGTGGACCGATTGGCTGCGAGCTCGCACAGGCCTTTGGTCGTCTGGGGTGTGAAACTACGCTCGTGGAAAAGGGTGAGCGCATCTTGATCCGTGAAGACGCCGAGGTTTCGGAGTTTATCCACCGAGTTTTCAAGCGGGAAGGGATCAAAGTTCAGCTCGGGGCCGAAGTGGTTCGATTTGAAAAAGTCCCGGGCGAGGGCGGAAAGGCCCTGCTGAAAAATGGTGAGGCCGTCGTCTTTGATGCCGTGATTGTAGCCCTTGGCCGAAAGGCGAACGTCACCGGCTATGGCCTTGAAAAGCTCGGTCTTCCCATTCGCTCCAATGGAACTCTGGAAACGGATGATTTCTTGCGGACCAAATTTCACAATGTGTTGGCCTGTGGTGATGTGACGGGTCCCTTTCAGTTTACCCACGCGGCTTCTCACCAAGCGGGCTTTGCTGTGTTGAATGCGCTCTTTGCGCCTTTTAAAAGCTTCAAGGCCGATTACTCGGCCCTGCCGTGGTGCACTTATGTGGATCCGGAAGTGGCGCGCTTAGGGCTTAATGAAACCGAAGCGACGGCCGAGTCCATTCCCCATGATGTGAATATCTATGAGATCGAGCATCTCGATCGCGCGATTTGTGAGGGCGAAGGACAGGGCTTTGTGAAGGTGTTGACGGAAAAGGGCAAGGGCAAAATCCTCGGAGTAACGATTGTGGGCCCACATGCGGGCGACATAATGGCCGAATTCGTTTTGGCGAAGCGGAAAAAACTGAGCCTAAATGACATCCTTAACACCGTTCATTCCTACCCGACGTTTGCCGAAGCCAATCGTTTTGTGGCCGGTGTATGGAAGCGCAAAGGCGCCCCCCAAGGCGCCCTCCGGCTCCTCCAAAAGTTCCACACCTTCCGCCGCCGCTAAAAAGGAGTCCGCCCCTTTTCCACCGTCGGCGCGTCAATTTACTGCTTAGTGTTTCGCCTGACGCCCAAATTGAGCTAATCCTTGGCCGGTGAAGACCGTATTAGTGACCGGCATGGCCGGCTTTATTGCGAGCGAGACCGCCCGTCTGCTTATGGAGCAGGGGCATAAGGTCGTGGGGCTCGATAATTTCAACGACTATTACGATCCAAAATTGAAACGCCACCGCATTGAGACTCTAAGAAAGAAGTTCGATTTTGAATTCCATGAGATCGACATTGAGAATTCGGAGGGCTTGGCCAAGCTCTTTCGGAGCCACAAATTCGATACGGTTTACAATCTTGCGGCCCGCGCGGGGGTTCGCTACAGCCTTGAGCATCCGGAGATTTATTTTTCGACCAACACGATGGGTTCGCTCAATCTCTTGAACCAAATGCGCGATCAGGGATGTCAGAAGTTTATTTTGGCGTCGACATCTTCTTTGTATGCTGGAGAGCCACTTCCATTTGTCGAAACCGCGGCCGTCAACCGACCCCTTTCTCCTTACGCGGTTTCCAAAAAAGCGGCAGAACAAATCGCGTTCGTCTACCATATGCAGTACGGGCTGGATTGCTCGATTCTTCGTTATTTCACCGTGTATGGACCTGCGGGGCGACCCGACATGAGTGTGTTGCGCTTTTTATATTGGATCGACCGAGGCGAAGAGATTCAACTCTTCGGCGATGGCGAGCAAAGCCGCGACTTTACCTTTGTGACGGACATTGCGCGCGGAACGATTCTGGCCGAGAGACCGCTTGGTCATGCGGTTATCAATCTAGGCGGTGGCAAGACCCCGGTCACGATCAATGAAATGATTAAGATGATGGAAAAGGGTCTTGGCAAATCGGCACGCATCAAGCGTCTTCCGGCGCAAAGTGCTGACGTTCAAGACACGCAGGCGAATATTGAAAAAGCGAAGCGCGTCTTAGGTTGGCAACCGGAAGTGGATTTTTCAGACGGTCTTGCCAAAACTATTTCTTGGTATCAGGAAAATCGCGAGTTCGTTGCCAGTCTAAACTTTTAAACAGGCGGACCTAGCCACGCCCGCGTCGGCCGTCCCGTCCGCCGCCCTTTCCCGGGCCACCCGATGAACATCGGCGCCAGTTGACATAGTAGAGTGCGTTGGCCGCGCCATCGATGCTATCGATTGTGACTGACGCTGGTGAGTCGGGCTTGCGCGAGACCACTTGAACTTGGTTGTAGACGCGCAGATTGGTCGTGCCGCCGCAAGGAGAAATTTCGGTGTTTCCGGCTTCAATTAAATCGCTGGAAATTTCGTAGTTGTCGAGGACTGGACCCTCAAAATCAAATTTTAAGTTCATACGATCGCCATCACCGCCGCGACCGCGAAAATTAAAAATTGAGTGCAGACGGGCGCGAGAGCTGACGTCGGGTAAACCGACAAAACCCCGGTAGTCGACCCGAGTGATTTCCATTTGCATTCCATCAGGCAATTCAATCGGGATAATCGCATTGCAAGTCATCACGTCTCGACGGTCACCCTTACCGCCCTGAGCTTCCGCCACAAATTGATCGAATAAGATAGAGAAAGACAAATTATCGGGCGCAAAAACCACCTGCATGGATCCGTCTGGACAGCCGTTCCCGCCGTGAGTGAGTCGGCCAACTGGTACGCGCCCAGGTCTTTCCGAGTGCTCATTGCCCCGTTCGGCGCGCTTGCCACGTTTGAATCGTTTTTCCCGGTCCCTACCCCAAGAAGGAAGGGCGAATATCAAACAAAGAGTCAGACAAAAAAGTTTTGTGGAGGGGCGCATGGTGATCTCCAGGTTTATGATTGTAAAAAAAGCCCGCTTGTTTACCAAGCGGGCTCAAAGGAGGAAAGGACTAGTTACAACGACGCCATTGCAAGTGGTAAACAAGGCCGGCTTGAATATCGGCGCTGTCAACAGTTGCCATGGCTTGATCTCGGCGTGAATTGGTTTGAACGAGCATAGTCGTGTTGGCGCGCAAGATTGTGTCGGCTCCGCAACCGCTCCAAACGATGGCTTCGAGGCCTAAATCGTCGGATTTAATATAGTCGGATGCAGTGGGACCATAGAAAGTCTTGGAAGTGCGTACACCGCGTCCGCCACCGGCCAAGAAGTAATTCACGCTTAGATTCGCGCGACCGCCGGCGGGTAGGCCAGTGAAACCGCGATAGTCGATCGCGAACACCGATACGCTGTAGCCTTGCGGCACGTGAACCGGGACAGCGATGTTACAGTTCTTTCGGTCGAAGGCCTTCGAACCGCCGGCCTCTACGACGTACTGATCAAAAAGAATGCTGATCGCCTTTTGATCTGGGCTCAATGAAACACCCGCCGAGCCGGCCGGACATCCCGTGCCGCCGTAAGATGGCTCTCCTAACGAGATATCATCTGCATAAGCTCCGCTCGCTGCGAGCAAAAAAGAAAAAAGTAATCCCCGATACCTTTTCATAGGTAACTCCCTTTCTATAGGTTGTTGTTGTTAAAAGTTTTGGGACTTCCTATCCCGTGCGAATTTCTAGTAAGGCAAAGGTTGTGCCACTCGTTTTTTTTCTTAACCGGACTATATAGTTCGAAGAGTCTAAGCCCGGTGACGGAGTGACACTGTATCGAGAGACGCGGGCATCTCTAAATATAATTTATTATTATGTTCGGAGATTCTTTGTCACCAGGTCGACGGTTGTCGATCTTCGGGTGGTGTTGGTGGTGGAATGAGCGCAAGTATCGCAACGAATGACATCAAGATTAGCACAAACGCGGCGGCCGACCCGATTTCCAGGACAAGAAGTTTTGCGCGCAAGGCGGCCGTCAGAGCACCAATCGATACGGCGATCAATCCCAGTAGTCCATGTCGACCATTCGAGCGTAACAGAATTTGGAAGTACCAGCCGAACGCCATCCCAGTGGTGGCTGCTGGTAAAGTAAGCAATATTCCTCCCGCCCAAGAGCCCACCAGCGGAGTGAGATCACGCCCGATCAACCAATTGAGTGATAAATAGGCAAAGGCATGGCTGATAACAACTCCGATGCAAATCACCCGCAAACACTTTTCGGGAGACTTGGCCGGTCGACCGTCGATGATGTAAGTAGCGACAAGTATGGTGATAAGAAGTAGATAAATGTGAATAAACAAAGCCGTACGAGGCTGATCACAAACTAAAACCATCATATCGAGAAGCAGACTTTGTAAGCCTAGATAGCCGAGCCCTACAAAGAACGCCCCGAGAACGGATGCGAATACCATATTATGTTCATGACATCTTTCACGCTCAAAACTGTCAATGCCGGTCGATCCGTTATCGACGAACGTCGCGCGGAAGACGGGCCCAAAGTTTTCGCTTTTCAGATCGGGCGTTCGCGATCACTTGATCTCGATCGAAAATTCGGTGGGCCCCTTCTTTAACGACCATCTTTCCTGCGATCCAAACATGACGAACGTCACGCCCTGAACAGGAATAGACTAAAGCCGAGTAAGGGTCATCCACAGTCGCCACGCTGGGGTGAGTCCGGCGAACAACGACGACATCGGCTTGCTTACCAACTTCCAAGGAACCAATTCGGTTGTCCGCCCCAAGGACTCGGGCTCCACCCAATGTGGCCAGCTCGAAAGCCGTCTGAGCGGGAAGGGCCGTGGGACCAAACAAGGGTTTTTGTAAAAGCGCAGCGAGGCGCATCTCCATAAAAGGATCCATCATGTTGTTGCAAGGCGCCCCGTCGGCGCCGAGTCCGACTTTTATGCCTTTCTTAAGATAAGTTTGAATAGGTGCAAAACCGCTCGCCAACTTGAGATTCGAACTCGGGCAGTGGGCAATTCCGGCCCGGCTCTTTGCCAAAGTCGCAATTTCGGTGGGGCTTAAGTGAATCGCGTGAGCAATGACGGACTTTTCGTTTAGGCATTTCACTTTCTTCAAATACTGAATATTGGCCAAGCCGGTTCGTCGCTTGACCAACGCCACCTCGCCTCGATTCTCGGAAGCGTGGGTGTGAAAGACCAAGCCGAATTCTTTTTGAATTTCAGAACAAAGTCGCATCAGGCGATCGGTGCAAGAAACCGCAAAACGCGGGCTGATGGCGTATTCAATTAAAGGAGTTTTTTGATGCCACTCCTGAATCAGCTCGCGCGCGTAGGCGAGGGAATCGTCGGTGCCGCGATAAAGTGGACCCGAAGTCTTTCGATCATCCATAAAGCAGGGGCCACCCCAATAGCGCATTCCAGATCGGAGAACCTCATCAAAAATCTCTTCATGCAGGCGAACGGTGCCCATATCCAGAATCGAGGTCGTGCCTAAGAGCTGCATTTCCAAAAGCCCGATTTGCGCGGAGGCTCGAATCGATGCTCTGTTATGAGCCTTTTCCATCGGCCAAATTCTTTTGCTTAACCAGTCGAGCAGTTCTAAATCGTCAGCCCATCCTCGAAAGAGAGCTTGGCAAAGGTGGGTGTGGGCTTGGACCAGGCCTGGAATCACGAACCCCTCTTCGGCGTCTACAACGGCGTCGCCGGGGCGTTTCTTTAAGTTGGAACCAATCTCTGTAATTTGATCCCGCTCAAGACGTAAATCGCCGCGGATAACTTGCCTACGGCGATTCATAGTGACCAGAGTGGCGTTGCGAATCAGGGTGGTTTTCATAACTCGCGTTTTAATTCTTTAACAAAATCGGAAAGGGTGCGGACAAATGTTTTTTCAACTCGTGTCGCAACATCCTTTACATCATCGTGCGAAAGCTTTTTCTTCGACAAGCCAGTTCCCAAATTGGTGATGCAGCTTAGGCCCACCACCTTCAGACCCGCATGACGAGCGGCGATGACTTCGGAAACCGTCGACATACCAACCGCAGAGCCACCAATCTTGGCAAAAAACCGAATTTCCGCCGCTGTTTCATAGGTGGGACCCATTACGCCCACATAGACACCTTGATGAAAGCGCGCCCTGTTTTTGCGCAAAATTCCAGTCAGACGCCGACTTAATTCGGGATCATAGGGAGCCGTCATATCGACAAACCTGGGGCCCTTTTCCCAGTTGGGGCCGCGTAGAGGATTTTCACCGGTCAAGTTGATGTGGTCTTTGATAATCATAAAATCGCCGGGCTTCTGGGTGGCCTTAAGCCCACCGGAGGCATTGGTCACCATCAAAGTCTTCACGCCCAAAGAAGCTAAAACTCGAACCGGATAGATCACGGTCTCCATCGGGTGACCTTCATAGGCATGCAGCCGTCCTTGCATCACGGCAACCGGGACCCCATGCAAATGGCCAAGCAGCAGTTGGCCGGGATGACCCACAACCGTCGAGGCTGCAAAGCCAGGAAGATCACCATAGGGGATTCGGCTCTTCACCTCGATGGCCTCACCAAAGCTCGCAAGACCCGAACCCAACACAAAAGCGATCTTAGGTTTCAGGTCAGAAGACTTGCGGATCACTGATAATGTCTTTTCAATTTGCTGATCAATCACTGGATTACCTTTGCAATGAGTGGTGAACGCTCCACGCGCTCTGAAGTAACGGTCAATCCTTCTGCCAAATCGGCTCGCGCGTCTTCGATGGATCCTTGATTGTAATGAATTTTAACAAGGGGTTGCCCCTTCTCCACACGATCCCCTTGGCGGACTAAGATCTCGAGCCCGGCGGCATGATCAATCTTATCGGACTGAACTTTGCGGCCAGCCCGAATATGAATGCACGCCCGACCCAGCTTTTCGGCATTTTGAAAATGAACAAAACCACTTTGTGGAGCGGTGAAAAACTCCGACTGGTGGGCATCCTTTAAGGTGAGTTCGCCTGTCATCCCCTGGGCCTTACACATTTCCAAAAATTTTTGGCGAGCCTGACCACTTGTTAAGACTTCGCGGGCTTTGGCCCGACCGGCATCCACATCAGCGACTTGGCCAGACAACACCAACATATGGGCCGCCAATTCCAAGGTCAGCTCGACGGTGTCGGCGTAGGTCTTTCCCCCCGAAGGGGCAGCTTGTCCACAAAGTATGTCCCAACACTCTTTGACTTCGAGGGCGTTGCCGACGAATCGACCCAATGGCTCATCCATTCGAGTCAAAAGCGCGATCACTTTTTTCTCGGCATGATGGCCGATATTGATGAGCGCGCGCGCCAATTGCTCAGCGTCTTCCACCGTTTTCATAAAGGCGCCCGTGCCAAACTTTACATCTAGCACCAGAGCGCTCATGCCCTCGGCCAACTTTTTTGACATAATACTGCCGCAGATCAACGGTAAAGAGTCGACTGTTCCGGTCACATCTCTTAAGGCGTAGAGTTTGCGATCCGCCGGGCAGATTTCTAAAGTCTGACCGATGATCGCGGTTCCCACTTTCTCGAGCTGTTGTTTGAATTCGGCAAGACTCAGTCCCACCCGAAATCCCGCAAGGCTCTCCAACTTATCAAGAGTTCCACCCGTATGGGCCAAGCCTCGCCCCGCCATCATGGGCACCTTCACTCCGGCTGCGGCTACGATGGGCGCCAATAACAAACTGGTTTTGTCGCCGATGCCACCGGTGCTATGTTTGTCGACCGTCATTCCAAGATGGGCTAAGTTCAAGACAATTCCGGAGTCTCGCATTTCTTGCGTGAACCACGCGGTTTCACGCGACGACATTCCTTGAAAACAAACGGCCATCAGCCAGGCGGACATCTGATAGTCAGGGAGGCGGTCTTTGACATATTCATCGATTAGAAAATGCAATTCGCCGCGGGTGTGTTCAAATCCCTGCCGTTTCTTGCGGATCAATTCATCCGGCAAAAAGCTCACGGCGCGGTGTCCTCCGTCGAGTTGGGCAGGTTGCTTAATATTTCAACTCCGGCGCTGGTCCCGATTCGGTTCGCTCCGGCGGCCAACATAACTTTCATTGTTCCTAAATCCCGAATTCCACCGCTGGCTTTGACCCCAAAGTCGGGACCCACCGTCTTTCGCATCAGCGCTACGTGATCGGCGTTGGCTCCTTCGGGGGCGAAGCCCGTCGAAGTTTTGACAAAATGGGCGCCACTTTCTTTGGCAATCTTGCACAACCGCGTAAGCGTGTCGTGGTCCCAGTAGTAAGTTTCCAAAATGACTTTGACGATCGCATCTTTGGCGGCCTTAACAACTCCTTGGATTTCATTTTCGATGAGACCCAAATTCCCGTCCTTCACCGCTCCCAAATTAATGACCATGTCGATTTCACGGGCCCCATCCGAAATGGCTCGAACGACCTCCAGCACCTTGATCTCGGCCCTAGTGTTCCCATGGGGAAAACCAACGACTGTGCATAACTTTACAGGAGAGTTCTTTCCTAAGATCTCACTAGCCGCGGCGGCCCGATAGGGAGAGACACAAACGCTGGCAAAGCCGAATTGCTGCGCCTCTAGACATAACTTTTCAATTTCGGCCCGTGTGGCATCTGGTTTCAGCAGAGTATGGTCAATCATCGCCGCCAGTGCGCTTTGCGTTAATTCCGCCACAAAAGTCCTTTCGCAACCTGATTTAGGGCACTAGTTTTAATCTATGCCTGATCTTACCCGACACTACTTGATTTCTGGCCGAGTTCAAGGCGTTGGCTTCAGAGCCTTTGCACACAGGGTGGCAAAAGCCTTACACTTGTCGGGATGGGTACGAAATTTGAGGGATGGCCGAGTCGAAGCCCTGGTTTCGGGCTCTGCTGAAAAATTGGCAGAATGGGAATCCCAGGTGCGCCAGGGCCCCGGTCGCGCCATTGTGGATGCGTTTTTGGTGCGGGAATTTGCGACCGCCAAAAGCAGCGGCGAATTTGATGTGCAGCCAGACGGGAGTGAGCCATGGAAAGAATAGTTAGGTGTATCGCCCTTGCGTTTTTAAGTTTGGCCATCGCCTCGGCCCCCGTTCGTGGTTTCGCGCAAAATCCCGACGACGAAAAGGCGGGTCAATCGGCCACCAAAGGTCCGGTCAAACATGTTGCGACTATTGTTTTTGCTGGTCTCGCCGGAGCGGTCCTAGGACTCTCCACTTTAAGCTTTTACGGTCGTCCCCAAGACAAGCTGTCGAACATTGCTGTCGGTTTTGCCGTCGGGGTGATTGCCGGCACCGTCTACACCACATTCAAAGCCGCCACAGAGCCGCGGGATTTCTATAATTCTTCTTATGATCGCCCGATCGCGCCCCAAGCATTGGAACTATTAGATTCACCCGATCGGTTGGCCGTCGCCGAATGGACCCCGAAGGCGAGTTACGTTTTTGAGTTTTAGCGAGTATCACGGCTTACGTTTAAGAATGCCGCCCAAGATGCCGCTTTGTTGTGGTTGTGCACCACCAGCGGCAGGGCGCGCGCCGCCCTGACCAACAGGGCGAAGTCCGGGCGCGGCTCCACCGCCCGCGGGCTTTTGATCGTAGCTTGTGATTTTAATATTGGAGCCAGTGCCAACGCCGGCGGCGGCCGCGTTGGTGCCTTCTTCTTCAGCTTTCTTTGTTTTCTTACCCAAGAAGACATCGGCCATGTCTTTGTCGACCTTGCCCTCTTTCACCAGTTTTCCAAGATGAAAATCGAAAGTCATCATACCCGCATCCATTTGCGTCTGCATGATGGAGGGAATTTGGTGTGTTTTACCTTCACGAATCAGATTGGCGACGGCGTGAGTGTTGGACAAAATTTCGTAGGCGGCAATTCGGCCCGGCTTGTCCACGCGAGGAAACAGTGTCTGCGCCACCACACCCCGCAAGCTTTCAGACAGCATGGTGCGAATCTGTGATTGCTGCGCTTGTGGAAACACGTCAATAATACGATCCACGGTTTTGGGAGCGTTGTTGGTGTGTAGAGTCCCAAAGACTAAGTGTCCTGTTTCAGCGGCCGTCATCGCCAGCTGAATCGTTTCAAGGTCACGCAACTCACCCACCAGAATGATGTCGGGGTCTTCGCGCAAAGAGGCTTTCAATGCGTTGGCGAAAGATTTCGTGTGACTCGAAACTTCGCGCTGATTGATCAAAGACATTTTGTTTTCGTGCACGAACTCGATGGGATCTTCGATGGTGATAATGTGTTCTTTGCGAGCGATATTAATCTCGTGGATTAGGGCTGCCAACGTGGTCGACTTACCAGAGCCAGTGGGGCCTGTGACCAACACGAGTCCACGTGGCGTGTCGATCATGTCCATAATGCCACGGGGAAGATTCAATTCCTTCGCGCTTTTGATGATTTCTGGGATCACACGAAATACGGCTCCGATACCCCGGCGCTGCATAAATACGTTCACACGAAAACGGCCGAAACCCTTGACGTGATAAGAGGTATCAAGCTCCCAATTCTCCAAGAAGTTGCGTTTTTGCTTTTCATTTAAGATTTCGAAAATCAAAGACTGAACGGCTTCGTTTTCAAGGGCGGCGTGGTTCAATCCCACCATTTCCCCATGAATCCGAAAGAACGGCTGGGTCCCGGCAGAAAGATGCATATCAGACGCGTTCTGCTGCACCATCAATTTGAACAACTTATCAATTTCTGCCATATTTTCTAATCGGTTAGATCCTTTCGAGTCTTAAATTTTGCGTCCTTGTGGCTCGACCTAAGTTTGGTTAAGCTTGTGAGCCATGGCGGCTGAAATTCTCATAAACGTGCGTCCCAATCTGACCCGGGTGGCTTATCTCGAGGACGGCGTGCTGAACGACCTCAAAATCGAGCGGCAGGGTTCTCCGACCTTGGTCGGGTCGATTTATCGAGGTCGGGTGGTTCGAGTGCTGCCAGGCATGCAGGCGGCCTTCGTCGATATCGGCCTCGACCGCGCGGCTTTTCTTTATGTCGCGGATGTTCGAACGGATTCCCACATCGAACCACGAATTTATGTCGAAGATGAAGACGAAGAGGCCACGGAGTCCGCCGACAGTCCTGAGGGTGAGCGCGTTTACATTCAGGATCTGCTGAAAGAGGGGCAAACCATCATGGTGCAGGTTGCCAAGGACCCGCTGGGGACCAAAGGGGCCCGACTGACCATGCATGTTTCTTTCCCGGGTCGCTATGTGGTTTACATGCCCACGATCAAACACCTCGGGATTTCACGCCGAATTGCGAACGAGGCCGAGCGAGATCGCCTCAAGAGTTTGGTGGAACAACTGAAGCCCAAAGGGGGTGTCATCGTTCGAACGGCCTGTGAAGGAGCGACGTCTGACGATTTAAGTGCAGACTTGGACTACCTCAATCGAATCTGGTTGGAGGTCGATAAAGCCTTCGATAAGAAGAAGTCGCCGGGTCTCATTCACGCCGAAATCGATGTGGAGCTTAGGGCGCTCCGCGATTTGCTGAACGAACGGGTCGAGAAGGTCATCGTCGACGATCCCAAGGTTCAAAAAAAGGTTCTCACCTTTATCAATCAGTTTATGCCCAAACATGGCAAATCGGTCCTCCTGCACACGGGGCCGGAGCCTCTGTTTGATCTCTATGACCTGGATCTCGAGATTTCGCGCGTACTTGAGCGCAAAATCTGGCTGAAATCCGGGGGGTACATCGTGATCGATGAGGCCGAAGCCTTGGTGGTGATCGACGTCAATACGGGCCGTTATGTTGGCAAAAAAGATCTGGAAGACACGATTTTAAAAACCAATCTAGAGGCAATCAAAGAAATCGCCCATCAGCTTCGGATTCGCAATTGCGGCGGGATTATCATTATCGACTTTATTGATATGGAGAAAACAGCCCACCGGGAGAAGGTTCTGAGCCAACTCCAACTTGAGTTGGCCAGCGATATGGCCCGAACCACGGTGGTTTCGATGTCCGAGCTTGGGCTGGTTGAAATGACCCGTAAACGGACACGTCCGAGCCTCTCTTCTCTTTTATGTGAGCCTTGTCCCTATTGTGAGGGGACGGGCTACGTGAAGCGTAAAAGCACCGTGGCCCAAGAGATCTTTCAGGCCCTGGAGCGGGAGGTTCTACGCAGCGATCAGGCGGGGGATGCGGTTGTCCATTGCCACAGTGCCGTAGCCGACTGGATCTATGAAGAAGAGCAGGAGTCTTTGGAAGCCATCGAGGCCAAGATAAAGCGGCATGTGGTCTTTAAAGTTGAGCCCGGCTATCATATCGAGCAGTTCGAGATTTTCTCCTCTATTTCAGGGGCTTCCAGGCCCACATAAAGACCCAAAAGCCTTGACACCCGCCGACTTAGCGTGGCAAGCAGTGCGTTTCGGAGGTTTTCTAGTCATGTACGCCATCATTAAATCCGGCGGTAAGCAATATACCGTTAAGCCCGGAGACATCGTTCGTGTTGAAAAATTGGAAGCTGAATTGGGTGCGGAATTGACCCTTAAAGAGGTTTTGCTGGTGGGTGGTGAAAAGACCTTCGTAGGCGAGACCATGGGTTCGGCCGCAGTAACTGTGGTTGTGACCAATCAGCAACGGGGCCCGAAAGTGGTCATTTTTAAGAAGAAGCGTCGCCAGGGCTATCGCCGTACGGGCGGACATCGTCAGCCCTACACCGAAATTTTCGTAAAATCGATCACCAGCCCTGAAGGTCAGACCGAAAATGCGGAGACCAAGCCGATCGTATTCAGTGCTGAGAAAAAAGCGCAAAAGCTAGCTAAGTCCGCCGAAGTTCGCGAGGCTCATAAAGCCAAGCGACGAGCGGGTGGAGATGAGGCCGAAGCCGCCGCTCCAGCTAAGAAAGCTAAGGCCCCGGCCAAGAAAACCGCTAAAAAGGCAGGAGCAAAAAAGACCGCGGGTAAAAAGGCAACCGCTCGCAAGAAGCCGGTCAAAAAAGGCGCGGCTAAGAAAACGGCAAAGAAGTAATTAAGAGATATTGAACAAGAGGTGATGTGTGGCATCGAAAAAAGCAGCAGGTAGTACGAAGAACGGACGGGAATCACAGAGTAAACGCTTAGGCGTTAAGCGCTTCGGTGGCGAACTGGTCAACCCAGGCACGATCATCGTTCGTCAGCGTGGAACTCGTTTTCATTTGGGCCGCTATGTTAAGATGGGCCGCGACTTCTCAATTTACGCGATCATTACAGGTCAGGTGAAGTTTGAGCGCATGTACAAAGATAAGTTTAAGGTCAGCGTTTATCCGAAGACGGCCGCTTAAAAGCACGTCTGGAGATAGGAATCTTAAGCGAAGCCCAGTCGAATCGATTGGGCTTTTCTTTTTGGTGAGAGATGAAATTCGTAGATGAAGTGACAATCGAGGTGATCTCCGGCAAAGGCGGCGAAGGTGCGGTGAGCTTTCGGCGTGAGGCCATGGTCCCCCGTGGGGGCCCGGATGGCGGCGATGGCGGCCGTGGTGGCGACGTCGTAGTCGAGGCTGATGCCCGACTTCATTCACTTTTGGATCTTCGCTTTCAAAAGACCTATCGAGCTAAAGACGGCGAAATTGGCCGCGGCCAGAATAAGTCCGGAAAAGATGCCGAAGATCTCGTTTTGAAAGTGCCGCCTGGAACATTAATCCGAAATGAAGACGGCGAAATCCTGCACGATTTGGGCGGAGAGTCCCGCGTGGTTCTCTTAAAAGGTGGCTTGGGCGGCAAGGGCAATACATTTTATAAATCGAGCGTGAATCAAGCGCCCATGGTTTCGCAAAAGGGGCTGCCGGGCCAGCAGATGACGGTCCGATTGGAGCTCAAACTTTTGGCGGATGTGGGGATTATCGGGCTACCCAATGCGGGTAAGAGCACCCTGATTTCCAGAATGTCTTCCGCCAAGCCCAAGATCGCCGATTATCCTTTCACGACCCTGGTACCCAATTTGGGAGTCGTTCGCTTCGGTGACGATCTTTCTTATGTGGTGGCGGATATCCCGGGCTTGATCGAAGGCGCTTCCGAAGGCGTGGGTTTGGGGATTCAGTTCTTGCGGCATGTGGAACGATGCCGACTTTTGGTCCATTTGATCGATGTGAGTCCCATGCTGGGTAAGGATCCAGTCGAAGCCTATGAGGAGATTCGGCAGGAACTCAAAAAATACGACGAAATCAAGGCGAGTGATTCGGGTTATGAACCACTTTCGGCTCGACCCGAGTGGGTGGTCTTAAATAAAATTGATAGTTGCGAAGAAATGACTCTGAAAGAATATGAGAACGTTTTTAAGAAACGTGGGTGCCAGGTGATGTCGATCTCGGCCGCCACTGGGAAGAATATTAAGCCTCTTATTGAAGAGCTGGGTCGAAAGGTTTTTGGTCAATGAGTTCTAAAATAGGCATCTTCGGCGGGAATTTTGACCCGGTACATTTTGGTCACATCAACAGCATGCGCACGGTCAAGGAACGCTTGGAACTGGATAAAATCCGAGCGGTTCCGGCGGCAATCAGTCCTCTTCGAATTCAAACGCAAGGCTCTAATCCTGAGCACCGACTGAATATGCTTCGTCTCGCCATTGGCGATGAGGCGGATTGGCAAATCGACACTCGCGAACTCGATCGCGGTGGGATGAGCTTTACGATCGATACGGTCAACTCGCTTCTGAAGGAGAATGACGATCAATTGTTTTTGATCATCGGATTGGATCAGTTTCTGAAGTTCGATCAGTGGAAAGATTTTGAAAAGCTCTTAGATAAGGTCGATTTGGTCGTTACTTCTCGACCGGGTCATGAGCTCCCACTCCCGAAGAGTGAGTGGCCGTCGGGGGTCAGTCAGTTGGTGGTCGATACCGATGGCCAACAGGCGATGCTCAAATCGGGCCGCACCATTCATTTTATTCAGCTCGAAGATGTTGAAGTCTCGGCGACGGAAGTTCGAAAGAAAGTTCGCTTAGGACAAAGTCTTCAGACCGAGGTTCCACCGCCGGTCGCCCGATATATTCAAGAGCATCACCTGTATGAGAGCGTGGATAAGCAAATTGGGGATTTTGCCAAATTCGCCGAATTTTGCGCGGGGGTCTTACGCGACCATGGTGGAATCAATGTGCAAAGCTACGAGTTGGCGGATCGTTCGGCTCCCTGTGAATTTGCGCTGATTGCTTCTGGTACGAGCACCCGCCATACATCCGCTTTGGCCGAACATGTGGTCACCGAAGTGAAGAAGACTTTCGGTGTTTGGCCGCAGCACCTTGAAGGCCAACAAGAAGGTCGTTGGGTGGTGGCGGACTACGGCGCCCTGATTGTTCACGTGTTTTACGATTACGTTCGTCAGGAATATCGACTTGAAGAACTCTGGACCCGCCCGAAATCATGAAGGCACGGTTTCTGGCCTTTGAGAGCAAGGTGCCCTCGTGGTTAAAAGAAGCGCGCTCCGAATACGTTGAAAAGATTAATCCATTTGTGCCACTCGAATGGCGTGGACTCAAAAGTCCAAGCACGGGACGAGACCAACGGGATGAGAAATTGCGCCTCGAAGGTGAAATTTGGCGCAAAGAAATCACGGATAAAGATTTGGTCATTTTGTTTGATGAGGGAGGCAAGAGCTTCGATTCTTCCGAGGCCTTGGCTCGGCAGTTGGGTCGTGCCATGGAGTCGGGAAAGTCACGAATTCTATTTTGCTTAGGCGGCGCGTACGGTTTTGACGACGCCACGAAGGCACGGGCCGATCATGCTTGGTCCTTGTCCAAATTGACATACAATCATTGGGTCGCCCAAATCTGTGCGCTCGAGCAACTCTACCGCGGCTTCACCATTCTGCGCGGAATTCCGTACCACAACCGATAGCCGGACGGCCGTCGGCCACCAGGACAAAATAAATGCGGACTCAGCTGAGCCTCATTGTTGCATTGTGCGCGTTGGGGGGTTCTATGAAATCCAGATTTTCAATTTGCCCGATATGTTCTCGCGCGAGTCTCGATTCCTTTTTACTTTGCCATTTTTGTTCAAACCGTTTTTTGGACCGCCGACAAACTTCGGTTCGTCACCGATCGGGTTGGTCCGCTAAATCCCTTTTTCGGTGGAAGCCTGGCGGTGAGCTCTGCTATCCGAAGTTGCTCTACGCCCTAAAGCGCCAAAAAGAGCCTCGGCATTGGACTGAATTTGCCGCATGGATGGCGCAATCTTGGGGACCTATCGAGAACACATGGATTGTCCCATTACCAGGGGAGCATGCCCTAGGATTGGCTCGGGCCCTTCAAATTTTCTTGTCGGCTCCCCTGGGGTGCTTCCTTTCCAAGATCCAAGCAGGGCCTGAGCAAAAGGAGCGGGGCAAAGGTGCACGCCGTGAGGTTCGCCTCTACGCCCAAGTGCCGAAGAATTGCAGACTCTACACGAATGTCTTGCTAGTCGACGACGTTATCACCACCGGAGCTACGGCCCAAGCGGCTTTCGAGGCTTTGGGCCGGCCCCGGAATTGCCAGTTATGGTGTCTAATGGACAGGCTATCTTGCGACGCTTCACCCGCACTGCTATAAGAGGGTCATGATTCGAACTGTTTTTACCCTGATTTTGAGTGTTTTCTTCGTCTCGTTCTCGGCTCGCGCTGGTGGTGCTGGTCGTCCTTCGGCCGATGAAGCCAATCAGGTCTTAGCCAAGTATCGGAAGAGCGAGGCCTTTCAAGCCCGGGTAAAAAAGACGGTGCGCAACGAGATCTTGGGGAGCGAATCCATCTCAACGGGTGATTTCTATTTTTCGAAAGGCAAGCTTCGAATGGAGCTCACCGAGCCAGAAAATGTGACTTTGGTGTACGACGGTAAAACCATTTGGGTGGAAACTCGTTTGGATGAATCGACGATTGAGGTCACTAAAATTCGTTCCAAAGAACTGAAAAAGAACGACTCTATCCTCGCCGTTCTTTTTGACAAAAAAGACATCCTAAAATCCTTCAACATGATCGACTCCAAAATGTCGGATCACACGAAGTCTTTTAGCTTCGAACCTAAAAAGGGTTCTAAGACCGAGCTTAAATTTTTAGGTCTGGCTACCAAGGACAAAGAGCTGCAGAAAATCGAGTATAAAGACGACAGAGAAAATCATGTCTCGCTTGAGTTCGAGGATGTGAAGAGAGGCAAAATCGTGGCGAGCAAGTTCCGCTACATGCCGCCGGCTGGCGCCAGCATTACGGATATCAAATGAAAGAGCTTCGCCCAGACACCAAGCGCGTCCACTTTGTCAGCCTCGGTTGTCCAAAGAACTTAGTCGACACTGAAATTATGCTGGGCTTCCTTATGCGAGATGGCTACCAGGTGGTGGATCAACCTGAGCAGGCCGACACCGTGGTGGTGAACACTTGTGGGTTTATTGAGGCTTCGAAGCAAGAGTCCCTCGACAAAATTTTAGAAATGGCCGAGCTCAAGGGCAATAGCGCCGTTCAAAAGGTGGTTGTCGCGGGTTGCCTGACCCAACGTTATCAAGAGGATCTGGTGAAGGGTTTGCCTGAGGCCGATTTGTTTGTCGGATCGGGTCAATTTCAAAACATCGCCGAAATCTTGAAAAAATCCAAAGCGGGTCATCAGGAGAAAAGATTCTTTAATTTGCCGACGTATCTGCAGGAGGACCAAACTCCTCGGGTGAATTCAGGTCCTCGGCATCGGGCTTATTTGAAGATCTCCGAGGGATGCAAAAAGCGCTGCGCCTTTTGTGCGATTCCTCTGATTCGCGGCAATCTTCAGTCCCGTTCGCTCAAGAGCATCGTGAGCGAAGCCAAGCTCTTGGTGGCCGGCGGGGTGAAAGAGCTCATCGTAGTCAGTCACGATTTCACTGATTTCGGTTGGGACTTGAGAAAGCACAATGAGCAGGCCCAAGAGACTCCGGCTGCGCTTCTTAAAGCTTTGGCTGAACAGTCTGGGGCCCGGTGGATACGGGTTATGTACAACTACCCAGATGGTATCTCGCCTGAGACTTTGAGTTTAATGAAGGAGCACGAAAGTCTAATTCCTTACTTCGACATGCCCCTGCAGCATATAAACAATCAAGTCCTCAAGAGCATGAATCGCCGGATGACCCGCGAAAAAATTGAAAGCACGATCGGCAATATTCGGGACTTGTTTCCTGAGGCCATTCTGCGTACGCAGTTTATAGTTGGATTTCCCGGTGAGACCGAGGAGCAATTCGAAGAGCTGGTTGAATTTGTTAAACACAGCCAATTTGATCGAGTGGGATGCTTTGTCTATTCACCGGAAGAAGGCACCAAAGCCGCCGCTCTTTCGGGCCAGGTAAACCAAAAAATCAAAGCGCGTCGCCACGACGAATTGATGTCCGTTCAGCAGGAAATTTCTCGAGCTAAACAAAAAGATTGGATCGGCCGAACCGTCGAAGTTCTCGTGGATGGCGTGAGTGAAGAAACCGAACTTCTTTTGGCTGGGCGGCACGCTGGTCAGGCCCCCGAAATTGACGGCGTCACCTACATCAATGACGGGCAGGCTAGTCCGGGCGATTTGGTGAAAGTCGAAATCACCGACGCCATGGATTACGATTTGGTTGGTCGAATTCTCTAGACTCTGGTCCAGCGAGTTAAGATTCGGAAATCAGGAAGTAATTGTTTGACATATCGCCTCACGGAAAGTGAACATTAAGGAGTAGTGAGTTTCGGGGGGGGGAACTTGATCGCTGGACAGTTTGTCATGATCTTCGTTTATTCCGTGGTCATCTTTTTTGTCGTCAATATGTTGGTCAACTAGGCCGACTTTACAACCACCCTTGACCACGATTAGCCTCGCGCGTTAAAAGCGTCTAAAGAACTTTCTATCACAAGGTAATCCCAATGGAAGGGCCGGTCTTCAAGCTCATGCGATTTGTTTTAGGTGCGGGCCTTTTGTGCTCGTCCTTTGCATTTGCCGAGATCCAACCGGAGTCCTCTCTTCTATGGCGCCGGGCTCGAGTGGCGCCCCTGGGTCAACACCTTTGGTCTTTTCAAACTTCCTATCAGAAATCCGATAGTCGCTTTTCGACCAACGGGGATTCCAAGCCATTGGGTGAACCTTTTGCTCGAGGCGTGACCTGGCGGCAGATTCTGGATCGGCAGTCTGATGCGACGGCTCGGGCACAGCTGCAAAGTTACATGCGATCGACCGGCGCGCGCGAGGACGATCTTGCGGCGAGCGCCGAGTACGAGGTCTTTCGCGAAGAAATGGGATTGAAGTTGGACTGGGCCTACGGTTTGACATCATCTTGGATGATCGGGTTTCAAATGCCGTTGTCGTATCGGCGCACCTACACTCAGACTCATATTAAGATGTCGCCGAGCTTAAACGGCGCCATTCGAACCCAAAAACTAAATCAAACGGCCCAAGATATGTCAGCCGAAGTGCGAGAGATGGCTGAGCAGGAGCTTTCGAGCCGGGGTTATGATGATGTCCCCGATCAAAGGTTGGAGTGGGAGCCTGGCGACGCCACTCTGCTCAGTCAAATTTCATTGCTTAAGGGTTACACCTGGCAGTGGTCGCTTCAGCAGATGGTTCGGGTGCCGACCTCCCGTAATCCCGATTTGGATGAGTACATTCGTTCCGAATCTGACAATGGCCAAGTCGATCTGGGTCTGACTTCGTTGACTGACTTCCAATTTCAACGTTGGTTGCTAGGTACTCGTATGGGTTATGTGGCACAGCTGCCAGATCAAATTCGCGGTCGGGTCCCTGGCGATGCGAGTCGCAACATTGATCCCAAGGTGGGTCGCGATTTGGGCGATTGGGTATTTGTCTCGGCCGACAGCAATTATCGTCTGGCGCGTAGGTGGTCGG
Organism: Bdellovibrionales bacterium; assembly: GCA_050250515.1. Lineage (GTDB taxonomy): Bacteria > Bdellovibrionota > Bdellovibrionia > Bdellovibrionales > UBA1609 > JALHOQ01. The sequence continues at coordinate 20,043 of JBFWON010000009.1, forward strand.
CGGATTTCGAGTACTCCTACTGGCGCAAGTGGACGGATAAGTTTCGCGGCCATGCGAGTTCCGGTTACGAATATTCGAGACTATCCCGCGGAACTGATTCCGAACTTCACTTGAGCCGCTTTGGTCTACAGTACCAAATGGGTTCCCGTACCTCACGCGGCCGAATCGAAAGCAAATGGATCGCCGCCATTGGCTACCAACATCCTTGGGCGGGCCGAAACTCCGCCAACTCCGACCGCGCGACCTTAGATGTGATCAATTATTTTTAAGGCGTGCCGGGCGAAGCTGCGCCGTTAGGATGGATAATGAAATTAAAAACCGAACTATTGGCTCGCATTTTAGATAGTGAGGATATCGAGCTCAAGAAATCACGGTTTTCCAAATCGGAAGCCTTGTTCGTAGGCACTCGTGAAATTGCTCATTTTCACAACTCTCAAGAAATCGACGTGCGACTCACTCGCGCTGAAATTCGCCGGCGGCGATTGTCTAAATCACCCGATCCACGAATTACGGTTTCGTCTCCTTCGTCCGACTGGGTGGTGGCCAAATTTAGACAAGCCAGGGATCTCGAAGTTGTTCAAGAGTTAGTTGAAACGGCGGCCAAGCTAAACGCCAAGCAACTGAAGGGCTGAAAAGAGCTGTAGCAAGGTTCGCATGAACGGATCATTACATATACTCTTTGTTCGGCACCAGAACTGGTGATAGGAAAAAGTAAATCAAATGGGGGGGGATGCATGCGTTTCTTAGTCTGGTTGTGTTTTGTTTTGGCTCATACGGTTTCTGCGGCTCCGATTTCTGAACTGGGGGGGCGCCGCGTTCCAATCGATTTCGGCGTTGATTTTGTATCCCATGACGACAATAAGGCTTTTCTTTTTACTAAGGAAGATAACCAGCGCTTGTTTGTCGTGGATCTCGCCAGGTGGGGCCGGGAGTACCTCGAGGGGCAGGCGGTGCTTCCAACTCCGGGAAGAAATATCACGATTCTTAAGAGTGGCGTCATTGAGGGTTGGCTCTACATTGCAATGACCTGGGTGGAGCGCGACGGGTTCCCAATTCAGATTTTTGGCAAGCCTGTCACACACGTTATGGATCCGGCGATATCATGGTCTGAGATAGGCGCTTCTTTTAAGCTCAGCTTTCGCCCCGGACACGATTTTAAGATGCAGTTTGATCCCTATTCGCCCTTTGTATACTCCGCTGGCAGCGCACTTGGTCTTATCGGCGGACTTCGACGCCTGAATTTACAGACGGGTCAATGGCAGTTCGTTGACATAGGCCATCTTAGTGGAGATTTCGGGCTGACGAAAAAGTTTTTAGTCGTCTCGGAGACCAGGCACGATGGAACTCCTATCACGAAGAGTGATTTGATTGTCTTAGGCAAGGAGAATCTCACACGGGTTAGCTCGCATCGCTTGACTGGCTACAGTGAAAGCTTCGTCGCGGATCACGATCAGATGTATCAAATCCTTCCCTCAATGGATCCTGCGAAACCTACCCGAGAGATAGTGACGATATCGCTTCCTTCGCTGGATCAGGCCAGTGTGCTGGAGCTGCCAAGCTCGGGACGAATTGGTCTCACCCGCTCGATTGGTGAATCCCTGTTGTTTATTGACGGAGGGACAGATCACCAACCGTCCATTGTTACCTTGACGCTTTTTTCGATAAAAGATGGCTCCCAATGTGAAATGGGGCAGTTCCGCAGCAACGGTGAGCTAGAAAGCATCGATTTGGTCCAGGGGACTGATCCGCGCCTGATTTCCATCGAGGAGCCTGGATATTATCGGCCCGCACAGCTGCGCGCCTTCGTAATCAGGGACTTAATTCTTAATCCTTGCAATTGAAGGCGTCTCAAAGGGCCGAGGCGCGCGCGTTGACGCACCGACGGCCCAAAAAGTAGTCCGAACCTTTTTTACTGGGCGAAGTTGTAGATGTCTTGGTAGTTGCGGCCGATTTCTTCGGAGTCCATGCCGTAGCCGATGACGAAGCGATCTTCGATCATGCGGCCGCAGTAGTCGGGCGAAATGGGCAGCTCGCGAAGTGCAGGCTTGTCGAGAAGCGCGACCACCTTGAGAGAAGCTGGGAACGAAGCCAAGATGCGAGATTTTAAAAAGCTCAGAGTGCGGCCGGCGTCGATGATCTCTTCAAGAATCAGCACATGCTTGCCTTGCACGTCGACTGAAATATCCTTCATGATTCGGCAACTCTCACCCTTGGGCGAAGTGATATAAACAAAATCCAAAATCTGAGGCAGCTTAATCTTGCGGGTGAGGTCGGCCATGAAAAGCACAGAACCCTTAAGCGGGCAGATGATTACAAGTTCTTTACCCTCGTAGTCTCGCTCGATTTCACGGGCGAGTTCGGCCACCATTTCGTCAATTTCTTGCCGGGTGATTACTGGGATCATGCCTTCGCGCATTTGCATCTTAAGTCTCCTTAAAGTTCCGGCGCCGCCGCTACGGCTTGTGCTTGCCTTAGCAAGCGCTGCGCTTCTGAATGATTAGGTTCACGTTGAACGACAGCTTCCCATTGTTCGACGGCCGCCGAAATGTCCCCACTGTCATAGAGAATTCGGCCGAGGCGGACGCGCGCACTAAGAAAGCCGGGGTATTCGCGAATCAGCTGACGCAATTCTCGGAGAGCTTTATCGGGTTCTTGCAATCGCACGTAACATTCGACCACTTTCAACGTCAGTTCAGGTTTACGATTCGATAAAGAAAGTGCCTTGTAGTATTGATCGAGCGCCTCTTTATAGCGATGGTGCTGAAAGTAAAGTTCACCCAATTCGTCGTGTTTGATGCTTAGCTTTTCATTCAAGTAAGGATCGTCACTTGAGTTCTGCCGGGCGAGCAGTTCCTTGGCCTCGTCAAAAACCTTGCGACCTTCCTCGTATTTGCCAATGTCGTTTAGGATAATACTTAAGCCCACGCTGGCATCAGTAAAGGTGGGCTCAAGCTCAAGGGCGCGGCGAAACGCGCGGATGGCTTTGTTGAACTTTCCCTGGTCGTAATAAATCGTGCCCAACATATGGAACACTTCGGGCGATTTTGCATTTTTTAAGATCAGTTGATTTAAAATGGGCTCAGACATGGAGTACTTGTTTTCGCGAAAGTACTCACGCGCGGCTGAAAGCATGTCGTCGTTAGATACGGTCTCCAATTTCGCGCCTCGCTTTCTCGGCCTCTTCTGAGTTTTTGAATTCGGTGACCAGTCGCTGAAAGTGGGCTTTGGCCTTACTCAGCTCTTTTATTTTAAAGGCACTGACCGACGCGCCGTAAAGGGATTTTGCGTCGAACCCGAGATTTGGGTACTTTTCTAAAAGCCCTTCAAAACGGCTCAAAGCGCTCTCGTATTTGTCTCGAATAAAGTAGAAGTGGCCGATGTAAAACTCTTTTTCCGCCAGCATCTTCAGGGCCTTGGCCTTGTATTCCCGAGCCTCTTTGACGTGGGAGCTATCGGGAAAGGAAATGATGACTTCGTCGAAATAGATAATGGACCGTTCGGCGACCGCCAAATCACGATCGATCGTCGAAGGCAGTTGATTGAAAAAGCTCAGGCCTAAACGGTAGGTAACATAGTCAATTCGCGCGTAAGACGGGTGCATCTCTTTGAAGACCTGATAGGCATTTTGAGCCTCGACGAATTCTTCGCGTTTGAAGTGAATCTCCGCAATTCTTAACTCAGCTTCAGTGGCCAGCTTGGAATAGGGGAACTTGTTTTTTACCGTCGAAAACTGAGCGATACCTTCTTCAAATCGTTCGTCTTTTTCAAATTTTTCGCCCAGCTTGTAGGCTCCCTCAGGAGTGCTGGTGTCGAGCTCCGGCGTGGAAGAGCAGGAGATCAATGTCAGGGCAAAAAGAAAGATCACAATACGTGTCATGCCGGGACATAGTACTGAGACTGGAAGCGCAAAGTCAATTGGTGCGAGTGTCGATCAAATGCCTGTAGGCCGTGGTGAACGTCACTTTTAACGTGCTCGCCACAGGGATCGACAAAATAACGCCGAGCACTCCAAGAATCTGTGCTCCCGCAATCATGACGATGATCACCGTAACCGGGTGAAGGTCGACAATTTTGGCGACCATTAATGGGATCAGAAAGCCAGCGTCAATCAGTTGCGCTACAATGTAAACCGATGCGACGGCGGCAATATCCAGGGACGAATAGTGATTGACGGCTGCAATCAAAAACGCCGGAACGGCGCCCAAAATAGGCCCCAAATAGGGCACCAAATTGGTGAGCCCCGCCACGATTCCCAGCAGCGCCGCGTAAGGATAGGAAATGATCAAGAGTCCGCTCGCCGTGACTAAGCCCACAATAAAACTCTCGAGAATTCGAGCTCGAACAAATTGCCCTATTTGCACGTTGATTTGATGGAGCAGGCTGAGCGCCGCTTCGAATAGGTGATTGGGGACCAGTCCTAAAACTCCGCGGGCGAGAATCCGCCCATCCTTCACCATAAAAAACGCGAGAAAAGGCCCTAGTAGCATCACGGTCACGGTGGTTCTTAAAAACCGGGGAAGACTGTCGAAGAAATGATTGGTCCAAGTGGTAAGGTAGGATTCCACTTTGGTGGTAAGGTCAAATGTAGAAAGAGGTCCTGCAATGGAACGAACTCGGGCCTCCATGTCGGAAATAAATTGGCCAACGCCGACAATAAAGCGCGGCATATCCTCTTTCAAACTATAGAGGGTGTTACCTAGGTAGGGCGCCACCCAAAAACCCACTAAAACAAGCAGTGAACCCGTGAACAAAAATGTCATTGCGGCGGACACCGTGCGGGATAAGCCTTTCCGCTCAAGAAAGTTCACTATCGGCCCCAACATGTAGGCCACCACAAATCCCACGAGTGAAGAAAAGAGAAGATTTTCGACCGAAAGAATTAAGACGATGGCCCCAACTAACACGGTCAGAAGTGCAACTAACTTCCAACGGTTCACCCGCCGCAATGTCTTTTGAGAGAGCGACCTCATACGCGCTCGCTGGCCCGCCGAACTTCATCCTTAAGTTCAGTCACCTTCATGGTAGTTTCCTTCAGTCGTCTTCCCAGAACTTCACTTAAGCGCAAAAGAATTTGCACGCCGGTCGCGGGTTGACGATCGATGATCTCCAAGAGATCGGGTTTGAAAAATCCAATCACAACACTGTTTTCAGCCGCGATCGCCGTTGCCGAGCGGCGAGAGCTGTTTTCAACTAGAGAAAGTTCGCCGAGAAAATCGCCACCTCTGAGTCGGGTGACAAGATGTTGGCGAGTCGGCAAGTCATCCTCAGTCGGGTGGTCGACGAAAATATCAACGGATCCACGTAGAAGTATATACATGCCAACGCCGATCTCGCCTTGGCGGAAAACGGCTTCCCCGGCTTTGAAATGACGAACATGAACGGTGCTTTGAACAAAGCGCAGTTCTTTCTTCGACAGGGTTTGAAAAATGTAGGTCTGGCGCAAGGCCTCGAGAATATCTTGTTCTTGATCGTGCCGCCTGAAGAGATTGTCCCACATGTAGTTCACAGTTTTCGCCTCGAATCCGTAATTAGAAGGTCGGTTGATTTCACCCAGCCACTCGCACCATCCGAATTCTGCACCTGCAACCAATCGTCATTCTGCCGCATGACTAGGACTTCGCTCCCCCCCGGAAGCTCAAAAAGACCGACGCCCTCGGCGGCCGGCAGACTTTTAACACTTGTGTGTGGGACCACGATGGTGGCGCGGGTTGATGCCCCGAAGTGCCACTTGGCGCCGGTCACAGCTAAGAGGGCGATCAAAAATCCGCTCAATACCACGGCCGAAACCGGAAACTGGGGCATTGGCGTATCGTCTTCCAGCGCGATCTTTCGCCCGCCAAAATAGCGAAGCCAAAGGAATCCCACACCGGCGATGGTCAAAGCCACGAGCCAGAGGATCTCATGAATCGAAACTTGTTCGAGCTGCCGCCTAGTCCAAAGGGTGGCCGAGTCATTTTCCAGGGGCCGCATATTGAACTTTCGCTCGAGAAAGTCCCTCCCCTCGCGGGCCGGGCGAAAATCGGGGTCGATCGATAATGCTTTGCGCCACAAGGCCATGGCGTAAGCCTTCTGATCCAATTGGAAATAACTCAGCGCCAAGTTGTGGAGCAGCGGAGTGGAAAACCGCCCCCCGTCGATTAAAGATTGGAAAGACTCCTTGGCCTCTTGGTACTGCTTGTTCTGATAGGCCGCTAAGCCCTTTTGAAAAAAGTCATCAGAAGCGATTTCTTGCCCGAAGACTGGGGCACAGAGGGAAATCAGGGTAAAACGAATCAAAAACCATCGTAGCATCGCTAAAAGTTTACGAAGTTCCTCTCGGAGAGTAAACTGAAAACCCGGAAAGGACGGATCATGGCCACAACTCTCGGAACCGAATTGCATTCATCGAAACAAATTCAAACTTTACTCGACAACTTGGTTGAACAGGTCGTCTCCTATAGCCAACGTATTCGCGGGGTTCAGGACCCTATGCCGGAGCTTGCGCCGGCCCTTAAGTCATCTATCGACGCCATTGGTGTCGTGCGAAGTCGCCCGCTTTATTATAACTACGTGGGATCAGGGGTTGGACGGGGACCCTACGTGGAGCTTGAGGACGGAAGCGTCAAGCTGGATTTGATTAACGGAATCGGCATTCACATGTTTGGCCACTCCCATCCGCGCGTTGTACGGGCGACTTTGGCTGGAGCGCTTTCCGATATCGTGCAACAGGGTAACCTTCAGCCCAATGGAGAGTACCTCGCTTACAGTCAGAAATTGGGGCAGCTTGCCGCCCGCAAGAGTCGTCTTAAGCATGTGTGGCTCGCCACTTGCGGCACGATGGCCAATGAAAACGCCCTCAAAATGTGCCGTCAGAAAAAGTCAGGCGAAAAGATGATTCTGACTTTTAAGAACGCTTTTGCCGGTCGTTCGACCATGATGACAGAAATCACCGACAATCCTGCCTTTAAGGTGGGAATGCCGGATTACCACGAAATTCTACGTCTACCCTTCTATGATCCGAAGGCCCCGGCGGATCAAACTTTAAGAGTTATGCAAGATCATGTGGCCAAGCACGAAGGCAAGATCGGCTGCTTCGTTTTTGAACCCATGTTGGGTGAGGGCGGATACCGGGCCGCAACGCGAGAGTTTTATCTGCCGTTACTCGATTTTTGCAAATCAAAGGGCATTCCGATTTGGGCGGATGAGATCCAGACCTTTACCCGAACGGGAGAGTTCTTTGCCTTTGAAACCTATGGAATAGGTGAATACATCGACATTTGCACGGTCGCAAAGGTCGGTCAAAATGGAGCCACCCTCTTCACCGAAGATATGAAACCTGACCCGGGCCTGTTGGGTGGAACCTTTTCGGGCTCCTCACCGGCCCTCAGCGCCGGCTTAGAGATTTTCAAAATGCTCGACGAAGACGGTTACATGGGACCGCAGGGCAAGGTGATGCAAATTCATAAAGAGTTTGTAGGCATGCTGAACGAACTCAATGATTCCACTTGCAAAGGGCTTTTGCGCGAGGCGGGCGGCCTTGGTCTGATGGTGGCCGTCACACCGTTAGATGGCAGCAAGGAAAAACAGGGTCTATTGACCAAGGCGCTTTTCAAGAATGGCCTAATTTGTTTTGGTTGTGGCAACAATCCTTGGAGAATCCGCTTCTTACTGCCGGCAATTTTGACCTCAGCCGACATCGCGGTGGCGAAGAAGATCATTGAAAAATCGATCTTGGAGTTGGCTTGAAGTTTCTTGAAGACGCGCGAAAGCTGATCGGGATTGACAGTACGCCCGGTCACGGTAACTTAGCGGCCGCTGAGTTTTGTGCCCGCATATGCGAAGACGCCGGACTCTCCGTTGAAATGCAAAAGGAGAACTGGGATGGTCTTGATCAATGCAATTTGATTGCTCGACCGCCAGGGAAAGCTCCTTCGCGCGAGTTTCTTTTGCAAACCCATCTCGACACGGTGGAAGCAGGACACTTTAGCCACTGGAATAAAACTCAGTCCAACCCGTTCAACGCCTCTATTTATGAAAATGAGATTTACGGCCTCGGGACAGCGGACGCAAAGTTAGATTTTTTGTGCAAAATCGCGGCGATCTCTCAAGTGATGGAAAAAAAGCCCAGTTGGAAGCTTCCACCTGTTTTGGTCGGCACCTACGGAGCTCAATCGGGAATGGCGGGGGCGATCAAGCTTATCCGCCGAAAGAAGATTCAAGCTGTGCAAGCTCTAGTTGGTGAACCTACTGAAATGCGATTGTCCAATGCAGGAACGGGACATGCGATTGTCGAAATTGCGGTTCCTTTCTCAGAACATGAAAGAACCTATCGTCGAGACCACGACTTGATGGAATCGACAACGAGTCAGAGTCGCTACTTTTCAGGGCGAGCGGCCCATTCTGCCGATCCCACCTTGGGTGAAAACGCCATTATGAAAATGCTTGAATACCTGACTCAGTTGCCCGAGGGGATCGTCGTTATGGACTTGAGTGGGGGAATCAACGACAACTCCGTTCCTGCGAGCGCTTTTTTAGAGGTGGACTTGGTGGCGGGTTGCAAGGATCCTCTACTGCCTAAGATCTTGAAGATTTACTCTTCCTTACAAACACTCCAAACACGGCTGCTTGAGTTTCAAGAAGTGGGCATGAAACCTCCCCACGCGACCATGAACATCGGTCGAATTCGCACCAATGAGGCAGAAGTCGTACTCAGTGGAAGCTGTCGCTTGCCCCCATCCGTCACGGATTCAGTTTATCAAGCGTGGATGAGCGACCTGGATTCGGCGGTTCGCGAAGGGGGCGCAACGTTTCGCGTTAAGGATTATCGTCGTGGATTTCAGACACCCGAAAACACGAAGTTTGTGCAGCAGGCGCAAGACGTGTTGAATGACATGGGACTCGGTTCCCAGCTAGCTAAAATTGCCCTAACCTCAGAAGCCAATGTGTTTGCTCGCCTGGGAGTGGAGTGCCTTGTCTGGGGTCCGGGGCAAAGTGTCGGTAATTCCCATGCTCCCAATGAGCGTATTAGTATTAAAGATCTTGAGTTGGCGGTGGAGTTCTATCGTCGCGTAATAGAAAGGGTTTGCCTGTGAGTTTCGTGGTAAGGTCGGCTCGGCGTGAAGATAGCCCCCAGCTCTATGAGCTGGCTCGGCAGTTTACGCTTTTGAATTTGCCCGCCGAAAAACGCACCATCGAAGCCAAAGTCGAACGTAGCGTGGCCTCCTTTAACGGCGAGATGTCTCGATCCGAAGCGGAATATCTGTTCGTCGTCGAGGACATCGAAGCCGAAATGGTCGTCGGAAGCTCGACGATCTTGGCGAAGTCAGGATCCCCCAATTCACCAAATTTTAGTTTTAAAATATTAAAGCGTGAGCGCTTTAGTCGGGAACTTGGCATCGGCTTTATTCATCAAATCCTTCGTCTCAATGCCAATGTAGATGGACCGACAGAGGTGGGGGGCTTGGTCGTCGATCGGGCCTATCGTCGTCGGCCGGAGAAAATTGGAAAACTCGTGAGTCTCTCCCGCTTCGTTTATATTGGAATGAATCGGGATTCTTTCGAAGCCGAGCTTCATTCTGAAATGGCACCTCCTCTTACGGATGAGGGACGTAGTGAGTTTTGGGAAGCCTTGGGCCGCCGCTTTACTGGCATGCCCTACCACGAGGCCGATCAGATCAGCAGCCAAAACAATGGTTTCATCCAGAGCCTTTTCCCGGAAGAGGATATTTACTTGGCCCTTTTGGATTCGAGGGCTCGTTTGGTTCTGGGTCGGGTGGGTGAGGAGACCCAGGCCGCACTTCATTTGCTAAAGAAAATCGGTTTTCGATACAAAGAAGAGGTGGATCCTTTCGACGGCGGACCGCACCTGGGATGCGAAACCGCAAGTTGCACCATAGTTCAGAATTTGCAAAAATTTAAACTGGTAAAATCGACCACGGGCTCTTACTCCCTATCTGGTCTGCTCGGGCTTTTGCGTGATAATCAGTTTTATGGCGGAATGTGTTCCTATCAAATCGACGGCGACCAAATTCAAGTCCCTGAAAAGGTTTGGGTGACCTTGAATTTGAGTGAAGGCGAAGAAGTCTTCATGTCACCCATCTAGGAGAAGGACTGAGGAGAGATTATGAAGAGCGAAAAAGCTATACCTTTTGCCGGAGACTTCATCCGCGGTAAGTGGGCGGTCACTGACGATGGCGATGAGCAATGGGAAGTCCGCTCTCCGGCGAACTTGAAGGACATCGTGCTTCGGCCGTCAGCCAAGTACGAGCACGTTCACCAGGCGATCGAAGCCGCCCGCGCGGCCTATTTACCCTGGGCTCACTTGGGTGTTGATGGTCGAAGAGAGCACCTTTTGCGCTTGAAAGAAGTCTTTCTGAGTGGCGCGGGGGAACTTGCTGAGATCATTGCCCGCGAAACGGGCAAGCCATTGTGGGAAGCCAAGACGGAGGCCTCGGCGCTCGCGAGTAAGATCGATTTGACGCTCAATTATTCGATCAAATTGATAGCTGAAGAGCATATCAAAGATGCCCTACCAGGAGTGGATGGTTACACCCGCTTCAAGCCACGAGGTGTGATGGCTGTAATAGGGCCATTCAACTTTCCAGCCCATTTGCCCAATGGCCACATTATTCCTGCGCTAGTGGCGGGAAATACGGTGGTCTTTAAACCGAGCGATAAAACCCCAACCTGTGGCCAATGGATGGCGCAAGCCTTCGAGAAAGCCGGATTTCCTCCTGGCGTTTTCAATATGATTCAAGGGCAGGCTGAAATCGGCAAGCGCCTGGTGAATCATGAGTCAGTGGATGGCGTTCTCTTCACGGGCTCTTACGAAGTCGGTCTTAAAATCAAGCAAGACACAATGACCCACTTTTGGAAAATCTTGGCGCTTGAAATGGGCGGCAAAAACGCGACGGTCATTTGGGACGACGCCGATTTGAAGAAAGCCGTGTATGAGAGCCTGGTTGGCTCCTTTATGACTTCTGGACAGCGCTGCTCGTGCACCAGTCGAATCATTGTTCACCGAAAGGTGCGTGACGAGTTTGTCGAGCGGTTTTACGCTAACGCCAAAAAAATCAAAATTGGCCATTGGCGTGAGGATGTGTTTATGGGTCCTCTCATCACTGCCGAGTCACAAGAAAAATTCCTCCGCTATCAAGAAATTGCTAAGCGAGAAGGTGCGGACAGCCTAATGCGGGGAAAGGCTTTGAATCTGGATCACGATGGGTACTACGTCACTCCGAGTATCAATTTGGTTAAGGAGTTCAATCCAAAATCGGTTTATCAAAAGAGTGAAATTTTTGGACCCAATGTGGCCATCTTCACGGTCGACACCTTCGAAGAAGCCTTGGCCATTAACAACTCGTCTGGCTTTGGCCTAGTGATGAGCCTTTTTAGCAAGAACCGGGCTCTTTACGAGAAGGCATTGATTGAAGCGCAAGTCGGAGTCTTGAACTGGAATCGAACTACGAATGGCGCAAGCTCAAAACTTCCCTTCGGTGGAATGAACAAGTCCGGCAACGATCGACCGTCTGGCCATTTTGCGATTCAGTATTGCACGGTACCGGTGGCGAGCCTTGAAGACCAACAGCCCTTCACCGGCGACAAAATGCCTCCCGGTTTGGGCTTCGATTACGAGGCTCCGTAAGAATGGGCCGCATACTTGCCCTCATTTTGGCGTTGGCCGTCGGTTGGGTGGGGTTTGAAGCCTTTCGGTTTATGTCCGCCGGCCCCGGACGCGCGGATGAAGAAGTGGTCTTTGAGGTTAGGCCGGGCTTGACCTTTCAACAAATTGCTCGCGACTTAGAGGCCAAGGGTCTTATCTTGAATTCCTACAAGATGAGAGTGGTGGCCCGTTTGACGGGTCTCGACAGTAAGGTCAAAAAGGGCGAGTACAAGCTGAATCGAGCGATGACTCCGCAGGAGATATTAAGCGTTCTCATATCGGGGAAGAGCATTCAATATCCTGTTACTTTTCCCGAAGGCAGCAATGTTTTTGAAATGGCAGCTCAGCTTGAGGAACATGGATTTTTTAAGTCGGGTGAGTTTTTAAAGGCCACACGGGACCCGGTGGTTATTCGCGAGCTTTTAGGAATCGAAGTTTCAAGCTTAGAGGGTTATTTGTTTCCAGAAACGTACAATCTGACGAAGTACACGACCTTGCGCGAACTCCTGGGACGGATGGTGGCCAATTTTAAGTCGGTGTATTCGCAGCTGGAGAATCAAAATCCTGAACGAACGAAGCAGCTTTCTCGGCATGAAATGGTAACGCTCGCGAGCGTAGTGGAGAAAGAAACGGGTGCGCCCAGCGAACGCCCGTTAATCGCATCGGTATTTTTCAATCGACTCGAAAAGAAAATGCGACTGCAAAGTGATCCCACGATCATTTATGGAATTTGGGTGAATACGGGCAAGTACAAAAAGAACATCACGAAAGACGACATCACCCGATCCACGCCTTACAACACCTACACGGTCCCCACTTTGCCATTTGGTCCCATTGCCAATCCGGGTCGCGAAGCCCTGGCGGCTGTGATGAAGCCGGCAACGAGTGAATATCTTTACTTCGTTAGCCGCAATGATGGCACCCACGAGTTTACCGTCAAATACGATGATCACATGAAGGCGGTCAAATCTTTCCAACTCGATCGCAATGCCCGCGAGGGAAAAAGCTGGCGCGATTTAAAGAAAAAAGGTGGCTGAAGTCGGTCGGGTGTCGCTCGACCGAAGACGAGGTGGGCTTTCCCGCAGTGACTAAGCTGTGGTGTTCCAATAGCCTTATTGTATATGACAATGTTTTTATTTTTTATTTCACTGGCATTCGGTGCCACATCGGATCAGGTGTGTGAAGATCTCTATCGTTTATCGTGTGCTCCGGGAGAGTACAATGATGGTACGGGCGTCAGCCGTACGCTTGGGGCCATCGCGGACTTAAAGGAGATCACGGCCTATCAGGAGTTGGCCAAATCTAAACTTGAAGAGACTTTGAAAAAGCCTGAGAAGTCCTATTTTAGGAAACTGTTGTTAAGCGTGAGCGGATTGGCTTTGAACCCCAAATGTGAAGGCGCCGCCGACAGGCCCAGTGCGGACTGTCTGAAGCTAATGGTGGATGGCGGATCCGACATGGTGATCAATAAAATTTGGAACGCCAACGAAAACTCGGCTCTTCAGAACATGAGTCATTCCTCGACGCTTGAGGAAAATCGGCTGCTTGCCGAGAATTCAGATTTCAAAGCGGTGGAATCGAGTGTGCTGCTTCAATTGCAAAAATCACTCGGGGGCGAATCAGAAGCAAAACGAGTCGAAGAGGTTGTCTTCCCAAGAGTCAAAGCCCAGATTCTGAAAAAAATTGAAGCCTTTGTCCGTGATCCCAAAGTGCGGAAAGATCTAACCGACAAGGTGAAGGCCATTAAATACAACGGCGGTGAGTGCTCCTCTGACTTAACGGGCAGTCAAAACGCACCTGGAATTCTTTTGGCAAACGCCTTCTACGATCCTAAGAGGAACACGTTCAAATTCTGTCAGGGTTATGGACGTCTTTCGACGAGCGAATTTAAAATGGCGTATATTATTGCGCACGAGCTGTCGCACTCTTTGGACCCTTGTAATATCACAGTGGGTCCTCGCGACTTTAGATTCAGTTATCCACCAAAAATTACGCGCGCGCAGGCCGAGACCTTGTATCCCTTTGAGGGCGTGGTGGGCTGTCTGAGGGGAGTTGGCTCTTTACAAGCCACTTCACAATTGGACTATAAGGTGCCCAATCCTTATGGAGCCGGAAACTACCAGTATTCCTCGGGCCAAACGGCCCCACCCGGGGGCTACTATGGTTACTATGTTCCGTATCCACAACAAGCCTCAACAGGTGGCCCACCGCCGGACCCAATGCAGCAACCTTTCGTTTCCTATTGTCAGCCTCCGGATCAAATTACGGAGGCCTTTCCAGATTGGATGGCGACTGAAATCTTACCCGACTATATGGCCGAACATTATCCCCAATTAACGAAGGATCAGTTTCGAATCGGATATTCAAATGTCTGGCGTGGATCCTGCAGCGCTTCGCGGGCCGGCACGTTTGAAGTCCATCCGGAAACCAGTTTGCGAAACAACAATATGATCAATGTCCATCCCAAAATTCGCGCTCAAATGGGTTGTGGTCCAGACATTGGAGAAAAGGTGTATTGCCCGATTCAGGGTGTGGTTACTCAACCGGATGGCAAAAGCCCAGAGGGAAAATCATCTCCTTCATCAGATCCGAGGTCGCAAAAATGATTCATTTAGTTAGTCTTTGTTTGATACTAGGCTTTGCCGCGCAAAAGTTGGAAAAAAAGCCAGAGCAAATTTTGGTGCACACGGTGCATGGGGACAAAGTGGGGAACTTCGATATTCAGTTGAGTGGAAAGGAACCTACGCTCAAGTTAAAAACCTCCGATGGCTTTTCGTGGGAAAGAAAGTTAAGACCCGCGGATGTACAGTATTTGAAAAAGGAATTTGCTAAGCTTCCTCAGCTCAAGGGTCCTCCGGAATCTTGTCACCGCAGCAGTATGGAAGTTTTGGCAGAGATCAATGGCAAGCGAACGGTGAAGTGGAGCTGCTTTGGCATCAAGTCGAGCACGTCGCCACAGTTTCATCGATTCGCTCGTCTGCTAACGGCGTCGCTATAAAGAACCTCGGAATTTGAAAAAGGGCGTCAGATATCGGAGTCCTACTCGGCCTGATCCTCGTCCTTGGACGCTGAGGTGGGGGTTCGCGTAGAAACCTTGGACTCGAAGAAGCCCTTTTCTAGTTTTCGGAAAGACGCATATTTTGATTTGGTGCCCAGGATTTCTTTGATTTGTTCGATGGAGCCTTCTTCGAGCTCCCGCATCTTCGCAATGTTTTGGTCGACAAAGTCCGGGTGAATGTTGGCTCGTCGCTCATTAAGGGCCGAAACAAGTGAGCGCGTTAGCCCCAGAAGCATAATCGTCTTTTCTTCATCAAAGCGCCACTTCTTGAACATGTAGTCGCTTGATTTTTTCAGCCACTCTTCTTGCACCTGATCATCTAAGTAGAGGTCGGTGAAGCCCTTGGTGAATAGAACTGAATCCGTATAGGAATCGCGGACCTCAAGCGTTTGCTCGGGCTCGTACTTGCGCGCGGCCAATTCAGCCTCGCGCTCTTGTTGTTGTGCGGCCATAATCTCGTTGTAACTCTTCATTTCCACTTCGTGGGAGACATACCAGGCACAACCGAGGACTGCGAGGCCCGCAGCAAATCCCGACGTCATATGTTTGTACTTTTGTTTGCGAGCCAGTTTTTGCATGTTCAAAAGCGACTCTTCCGCTGTGTCTTCAACACCGCTTGTGGCGCCGAGACGCTCGGAAATAGCGTTTCTCACTGTTTCTAACGTGCTGGCGTCGTGCTTTTGATAGAAGTCCTGTTGAATGTCAGATGTGATCGACGCCCAGAATTTTTGATGGATTTCTGCGGCCAACTGATCCTTGTCTTTGGCTAGAGTCGACAACATTTCGGCGCGCGCTTTGTTCATTTTTACTTTTTCGGCATCGAGAAAGTCTTGCACGCGGGACTCGGACTCCTCGCGAAGTTTTTGTAGGGATTGATCTGTCTGATTGCGAAATTCTTTGAGCTCGATTTCGGACTTTTCTTTGGCATTGTTGAGCTGACCTTCAATGACATCGAGTTCGCGCATACAATCGACTTTCGCCGTCTGAAGTTGCTCGATTTCGGCCTGCAGCTGATCTTTGGCCTTTTGCATTTCGCCGAGATCCTGTGAGTTTCGATCGGCTGCTAGCTTGTCGTGCTCGAGTTTGTCACCGACAGCTTTCAGGTCGGCAAGGGACTTGTTAAAGCTCTCGAGGGCCGATTTGTTCTTCTTTTCTAGATGGGCAACTTGTTCGGTCAGGTCCTTATGCTTTTTCAGAAGCTCAGGGATCTTTTCCTCCAGTTCCTTCTCTTTTTGCGCGGTGGCCTCGGCCAGCGCCTTGGATTTGAGCTTTTCGGCCTGTTCGCGAGCTTCCCGAAGAATCCGCTGGCCGTTCTCAGTTTGTTCGCGATTCATCCGCTCGCAGTCTTCGCGAGTCGTGCGACGAAGCTTTTGAGACTCCTCTTCAGCTTTCTTGAGTAAGAGACTGCCGGCGTCGTGGGCTTCGGATTCGGCCTTGAGAACGATCTCCGTGGCATTCCGTCGGGCCTGCATCAAAATCTGATCGGCTTGCTTTTGGGCCTCGGCCATTAGGTTGTGACTGGAGGAATTCACCCCCTGTGGGAGAGTGAAGGTCAGAATGACGTCCGACTTCCCCAAGGTCACAATGTCTTTATTTGTCACGACAAAAGGCTTAAGCGGCTCCATTTTGCGACCGTTAACAAAGGTTCCGTTGGAGGAATTCTGATCCGCCAGCCAGAGCTGGTCCTCCATCATCTCACCGACCACATGGACACGAGAGATGTTCTGCAGCTTGAGCTTAATCTTTGCATCCGATGACCGACCGACTGAGAATGGGAACTGCGTGATGGTATGGATCTCCTTACCATCGGGCGTTACCACATTCATAATGATCTTGCGGTCATCTTGACTCAAGAAGCCTTTCCTTTATGTAAATTGCTATGTTCCCGACCCCTGGGATTCTTGCCGATTTCCTGGTCAATAGATTCACGGGCGAGCTTGTCCACCCCGTCGCCGGCGTCGATCAAAGTATCGGTCAGAGGGAAGTCATTGTTGTCGGCGCGATACCAAATTAAGTCCATAGAGCTTTCAAAACGATCGACCAAAGAGTCGAAGGCCCTTTCAGGATAAAAGAACATATTCCAAAAGTGCATGGCGAGAGAGAAAGTAATACCTAAAATCGAGGCTCGCATGGCAAAGGCGATCTCATTTAGGAAGCTGTCCATGATAAGCTTTGAATTCTCGAGGTCCTGAATGTTCATTCCACTGAGGGTTGGGAGACCTTTGGCGATACCGATAAATGTACCTAAGATCCCCGCCACCACGAACAGGCCTGGTAATACAGTTAGGACGTCGTTAGTTGAGCTGATCGGAATTATGCCAAAAATTCGATTGAAACAGGGGTTCTGATTCAGTGTGGACCGAGTGATTTGCCCTAGTTTAGGAGTGTCGTTGGTCCATTTAAGAAATTTGACCTGCTTTAAGATGTCCTTTACCAACCAGGCACAGCCGGGTCGAATAAGAAAAATTCGATCACTGATTGACATGATTCCGTCGTTCTTTCGTCGCTTCAGTCGATCTCGAACTTCAAAGGTCTCATAGAAGGTTTTTTCCAAGAGCTTTTTTGTAAGCACGTAAAAGGAGACGCCGGTTCTATGGCCAGGATTTTCACCTTCCAAATAGCGAGAAACGCGCTTTTCAAACTCGGTGGCAAACCACTCGTGACGTTTGATGGTGTAGTAGATCATGGCGCGCAGAAAGCTTCCGATCAGGAAGACCACGCCCATCACCCACGGTAGGGAAAGGACAACTAGTTCACCAATTTTAAAGTTCATAACGGCTCCCGTTTACTTTTTGTCATCAAAATTAAATCGAATGATCACTCGCTGCGCTTTCTTACAGTCTTTATCATCACATAGATCATCTTTGCCTGAGGGTCCTCGGCCCGTGTCGGCCAGGAAGCTTCGTCCAGTCACCTTAATCAGCGGCAACATGTCTTTCTGGTGATCGAACTTCATATTTTCTTCATCAAATACATATTTAAAGAGAGAGCGTGCGCGGTTGTAACTAAGGTCCAGGTTGTAGTTCACCGCTTTGCGAACTTCGGGAGTCAATTGCTTTGGGTTCACCACTTTGCCTTTGTAGGTGGGTGAGGCGAAACCAATGATCTCCACGGCCGAAATTTTACTAGAGACTTTTTTGTTGCCCAATAGGGACTTGGCATAAGCGGGCATGGCTTTTTGCAAGATCTCTTTCATTTGTGGTTTCAAGTTGGAGGAGCCGGTCGCGAAATAAACTTCACCGAAACTCAAAACCACTTCGCCAGTCCGCTCGTCGACGTCGGCTTTCACGCCAGCTTGCCCGAAGGCTTTTTTAATATCTCGGGCGATGGCTCGGCGGGCGTCGGCCTCGGCCCGAGCTTTCGCGAGATCACCTTTCAAGCCTTCTGCGGTGTTGGCCAAGGCTTTGTTTTGGCCCTCGAGGGCTTGCTTCTGGCCTTCAAGAGCCTGCTTTTCGGTCGCCAAATTGTTGACCTGCGCCTGGGCATTCGCCAGCTCGGCAGCCTTTCCTTGAAGTTCGGCTTGTGCTTCGGCGATCTGTCCGCGCAGCTCTTCACTTTGTTCAGCGGAACGCTTTTTCAAGTCCGCGACTTTCTTGTCGAAGGTCTTCTTGGTCATTTGGTGCCGCTTTAGGGCGGACTTCAGGTCTTGCATCTTGACCTTAAGCTCTTCCTCGACTTCGACCAGTTGATTTTGTTTATTTCTAACTTCGGCATTCAAGTCGGCGATCTCTTTGTTTTGTTCGTCGATCTCAACGTCTTGCTCGTCGATAACATTTTCACGTGTTTTAATTTTGGTTTTCGCCATCACGTTGGCATTGATGATGTTGCGAACCATTTGCTGATATTGATTGAGTGCTTGCGCTTTCTTTTCGTTCTCCTGGGCGGCCTGCATCAGCTTCGCTTTTTCGTCTTTTGCGTCTTCCTTAAGCAGGGTCAAACGGTCCATGAGCTCTTCGTACATCTTGCTTTCGTCTTTGCTAGCCTGCTGATTTAAGTAGTCTTTGCGAATGGAGTCGTAGGCCTTGAGTTGAGTTCGCAGATCTTCCACTTCTCGAGTGAGTTTTTGATTTTCAAGGGCTTGCGTCATTCCATCGGTGCCGCTACGCAAACTTGAAGTTACGTAGAGCAGAAGGAAAATTACACTCATGCCTAAGAACAGATCTGAGTACGATGTCCAAAAGCTATCGCCATTATGATGTTGTCCGCGTTTTGAGCGCACGACGAAAATCTCCCGTATGATTACGGTTTTTTATCGTCATTTTGCGGATTTAACTTAATTGTGGGAGTCCGAGACTAGACCGAAGTCGAGTCTCGGGAAATTAGCTTAGAGATAAGTGTCGACCAAAGATTCGGCGTGGGTATGATCACGTCGTTTGAACGTGGTCGAGATCCAGTACTCGCCCTTATCGTCTTTGAAGTGAGAGCGGATCTCATAGTCTGTGTTCGAATCGTTTAAGCGCACCATAAAGTACTCGCGAGATGCTTTTTCCCCGACTCGTTCATAGGTCTCAGATGGGGACTCGGCCTTGCCAGTGGCCTCACTCTTTGTAGCCACTTTGTATTTTGAGGCGTCAACGTAGAATGTGAAGGTCTGGATATCGACCAAGGTCTTGCCACCGACTTGCACGTCGATGCGGGTCACACCAGAAAGGCTCACACCCAGGTCGATTCCTGGTTTCGCGTTTCGAACACAATTGATGTTGGCGGTCATCTTACCCGATTTGTCTTTGGCCTCGGTAAACTGAACCCTCAAATCGGTGGCCTTGTCGATAAAGTAGACCGTGGCATGATCGTATTCAAAAACGCCTTCTGGTAAGGACTTTACGTCCTCCGGCTTAAGAGAAAGTTTTTGCTGCGACGGCGCGGGATCCATGGGGACGGGGTTGTTTTGGGCCGCGCACTGACCGCCGAGGGCGCGCCTTCCCCCGCCACCGCCATTGCAGCCGATCGTTCCCAACAGGATTCCCGACACGATAAAGTAATGAAAAAACTTCATAAATCTCCCTACAAAAGGTCAGAGGCCGAAGGAAATTAACACATAGCATTATAAAGGTCAATTCTCAGCTGGTTGGTAAGGCTCGAATTTCCCAAGGGCGGCATTGTACCTAAAGATGTTCAGGTGCGGTACCAGTTGTTGATCGAAGCTCGGGGCCAAAAGCTCGAACTGCCCATCTTGATCAATGTCGGCAATCGCCAGGCGGGTGACGTGCCCATGAAAATTAAATAAACCATCATGCCGATCGGGCAAAAGCACACGATCGACCATGGAGCTTTGTCCATTCTCGTCGAGCTTTAAGACCTCCACCCAAAGGCCTTCGGCATCTCGCACTTTTATCACCTTGGCGTTGGAGGAGTCGTTGAGCACATTGCCCTCGGCCGTCGCCAGGATCTCGCGCTCTTGGCCAGCCAGTCGATCTTGCACGGCCTGGCGCACGGACGGGGTTAATACACCGGCCAGAAAAATGGCGGCGACTAACATCATGGTGCTGAGAACTAACCATTTTGAGGCAGACACCGATTCATTGAACCAAAAAATCAATCCTTCAGCACCACAAAACTGAATTGTCGTCCGGCTGCGGAACCGTCACGACGAAATGAATGAAAACGTGGGTCCGTCATCGTATCGACGCTTTGACGGTGTATTTGAATCTTAGGCCACTCAGCCAAGATCTGGCGATCTAAGAGCGAATCTAAGTCAAACCGACATTTCGACGCATCCTCGTGTGATCCCAACAAATGGTGGGCGCATTCTGGATTTGGATCACTGAGTCTGAGCCTTTCTGCTACGTCCCGACCCACCTCAAAGCTCGATTGGACAATGTGTGGTCCGACGAGGGCGAGATCAGGTGGGACCGAAAACCATTTCCGACTCGCTTTTACGATTTGCCCGGCGACGCCCCGCCAGCCCGCGTGAAGTGCCGCCACTTGTCCCGGCTGAAAAAGTAGCAGAGGTATACAATCCGCTGTTTGTATGACCAGCGCTTGGCCCCGAGTTTTCGAAACATGGCCATCGGCTTTTACAAGTTGTTTTGGCGGAATTTGGGATTGATCGATGACCTCCGTACCATGAACTTGATGAACGAAGCGAAAATCAAAATCGGGAAAGTGAATTTTTAGAGCGTCACGCTTCAAAATGGCGGAGCCGAAGACTCCCAGAAATTCCTCGGTTTCAAAGCGAAGCCCAAGATACTGGTTATCTTCAAACCATTCAGACCACATCATCAAATCCTTTTTCGCGTAAGTCCTCCAACGCTAATTCGGGCCAGGGCGTTTTAAACCGCATTTCCTCTCTCGTTCGCGGATGGCTAAAGCCGAGCTCACTGGCGTGGAGCATTAGTCGGGGGGCGGCTGACTTTTGCTTGCCGCCGTAAATAGGATCGCCTTCGATCGGATGACCAAGCGAGGACATGTGAACGCGGATCTGATGAGTGCGCCCAGTCTCCAGTCGGCATGAAATCAGTGAATGACTCCCCTTCGATTGCAGCACTTGATAGTGGGTAATCGCCCACTTTCCGGGAGGGTTGGGAGAAGAGATAAATTTTTTACGATCGGTCGAGTGCCGGCGAAGGAAAGATTGAACGGTCCCCTTAGGCGAGCTTGGCCGCCCGCCGACAAGAGCCATATAAATTCGGTGGACGTTTTTTGATTTGAACTTCTCGGCTAAAAACTGATGGGCGAAATCATTTTTAGCGACCACCAAAACACCGCTTGTGTCCCGGTCCAGTCGGTGCACGATGCCGGGCCGATTTTCGCCAAATCCGACGGCTAAGTCTTTCGCGTGGTGAAGCAGAATATTGACCAGAGTGTCTTGCGCATGCCCCGCCGCAGGGTGAACGACAAGTCCCGTCGGTTTATTGATCACGATGATGTCTGAATCTTCGAAGAGCACATCAAGATCCGCCGCCAGTGGGGTCATCTGGCTTGGAGTTTTCGGCGGGATAACAATTTCGATCTGTGTGCCAGCGACTACTTTTTGTGAAGCCTTGAGCTTTCGACCCGCTTGCAAAACAAACCCATTTTCGATGAGCCAGGCGGCCCGAGAACGACTTGAAATGATCGGCAAAGTGGCAAGCCATTTATCCAGGCGCAGGCCCTGATCTTCTTCCGTTACCGTGGCAATATGGCGGGATTCAGGACTCACTTCTTATTGGCTTTAAAAAACTTCATATAAGCGTCGGCGGTCTTCTTGCCATCGAGACCCAGCACGCGAGCGATTCCCACAATGAAACCGCGAGTGAAAACGGGAACTGGCAGGGCGTCTAAATCATTCGATTCGAGTGCGACCAATGAGGTCTTAGTCATTCGTAACTCATCACAAATCTGTTCAATTTTGACGCCTTTATAAAGGCGTATTTTCTGCAGGAAGGGACCGTCCATTTCCTGAGCTTCTTGAATCTCCGATTCCAAATCCGGCTTCACTTCGTAAACACTGTATCGAGTTCGCGCGAACCCCTTCGGCAGTTCATCCCGCTTGGGTACAGTACGAACTTGTCCCACCCACGCATCGTCCGCCTTGTTTTTTCCTGGTGATTCGTTCGACTTGGCTGGCTTGGGTGGAGTCGGCGTCGCGCCCAGCCCGATTTTTTGATCATATTCCTTGCGGCGCCCCTGATGTGAGAGCGTTTGATAGGCTTCCTCGATCAAAGACATCAGTTGGCTCGCCTCTTCAGGTGAGAACATACTGTAAAGGGCCGGGCTTGAGGGCGAATAAGTTTTACGAGCTCGTTGATAGGCATTGTAAATGTCCATTGGACCCGCCGATTGGGGGATTTCCAAGAGTTCATAATAAGTTTGGTTGCCTGAGCGTTCCGCCATGTTCACTTTTAACTATACCACAGCTTTCAGCTGGTGCGATTTGACAAGTTTACGCGCCATCCCCATCAGTTGGCCATACAGATGCGATTGTCGGTTGGCTTGTAGAAGGTGATTTCTTTGCCTGAGCGACTGCCATACCGCATTATCATATTCGAGGCTGCCCAGGAAATCGCAGGGG
Organism: Bdellovibrionales bacterium; assembly: GCA_050250515.1. Classification (GTDB taxonomy): domain Bacteria; phylum Bdellovibrionota; class Bdellovibrionia; order Bdellovibrionales; family UBA1609; genus JALHOQ01. Next base: position 42,735 of record JBFWON010000009.1, read on the forward strand.
AAGCCAAAATACTTGTTACAAACGGATTGGAGAGAGTAGCCGAGTTCCATCTCCTGCCGAGTGCGGGCTTGATTCAAGACGATTTCATAGTTAAGCGCGCCTAAGATATTTCTAAGCTTGAGTCCAAGGACAGGTTCTCGATCAACGAGTACACGAATGAGGTCCGAGGGGTTCTTGATGCCATGCTGAGCTTTATTATTCAGGAGCTCATCAATTTGACTCTTGAGCTGGAGCTGGTGTTCATATCGCCGGAGTTTGCGGAAGAAGGCGGCCTTCAAAAATCGGTAAGCGTTCTCGATGCTTGAGGGATCGGGAGTAATGACCGTGACTTTGTGCTGGGCCATCAGAAAAAAGTCGACCGTCGAGTGATGGGTTCCCGCGCTGAGATCGAGAATCGTAAAGTCCGCTTTATGACGGAAAATGGCCGACATGACTCGCGAACGCTGAAGCTCATCAATGTTGGCAATGTCTACGACGTCACTGGAGCCACTGATCAGCTTAAGCTTTGGCCACGAAGTGGGCTGAATTAAATCGGAGAATTCGAGATCTGGATTCAAGATGAACTCGTTGATTCCTACATTGGATAGGGGTGCGCCCAAGGAGGTGTGAAGATTGGCACCACCGAGGTCCAAATCAATGGCTAAGGTGTCATAACCCAAGTGTGCAAGGAAGATGGAAAGGCTCGAGCTGACAAACGATTTGCCCACGCCACCTTTGCCTCCACCAACAGCAATGATGGTGGAGCCGGGCTCAACCCGACCGCGCAGCGGAGTAAAATCGACGTTGCTTACATTACCTAACTTCACGTTTCAGAAGACCTTTCAACAGTTTCTCTTCGGCTTCTGATCCACGAACATAAATAGGACGGACCTCTTTCCAGGAGACAAAAGTCCAGTCTTCAATTTGTGGTTGGAGAAACTGAAGCCCGTCTTCCGCCGAGAGTCGGATGTCAAACTCGGGGCTTTGGTCTTCGATCAGAACGCGATCAAATCCTTGGCTGGCGGTGGCGAGCTGGTCTTCAGAAAGGGAAACTGGATCTTGTCTTTCAACGAGTCCATTGATCCGGTGGTCGAATCCGGCGCAGTAAAAAAAATTTTGAATGGCGCGAATAGCGACAAAGGTCGAGCCCACGGCCGCGGCCTTTCGACTGGCCAAAAGTCCAAGGGTTGAGAGCGGTGTGATGGGAATCGCAAGGGAATAAGCCAAGGTTCGGGCGAGATTGAGGCCGACTCGGACTCCGGTAAAACTTCCGGGCCCCACATTGACCGCGATCTTTTGAATATCGCGTACAGAAATGCCGGCCGCCTTTAACAGATCGCCCAAAACCACAGTCACCACCTCTGAATGGATGGCTTTCTTCTGCCAGTCGCGCGAAACGACCCTTAAAAGATTTCCGTCTTGAAATTCGCCCAGCGCCAGTGACCCGGTCGGGCCGCTGGTTTCAACGGCCAAGATTCGCATTGAACTTACCAAGCTTTGATTAGATTGCTGATATCATTGTAGAAGGCAAAAGCCATCAAGATCATTAGCAACATCAAGCCGATCTGTTGTGCCAACTCCATTTTTCGCATGCTGAGCGGTGCACCTTGCAACCCTTCGATGGTGTAGAACAGCAGATGTCCGCCATCCAAAATGGGAATTGGCATTAAGTTAATGAGAAATAGATTGATGGAAATAATCGCCATTGTTTTTAGAAACGAGCTTAGGCCCGCCGCAAATGAATGCGAGGCCACTCGACCAATAGTGATGACACCGCCCACATTCTTGGCAGAAACCTCGCCCTGAATGAGTCTGACAAAGCTCATGACCACAAACTCAGTCCAAGAATAGGTGTCAGCCAGACCCTTCTTCACGATGGGGCCCAGGCCACTCACTCGGTAGCTCACCGTATCCACCGGTGCCGAATAAAAACCAGACACAATACCAATGGTAAAGCGCTGCTCTTCTTGGCCTTTCAGAGTCATTAGCTTGGTCATTTCCGGCTTAATCTTAAAGGCAAGTTCCTCGCCGTTTCTTCGAATAACAAAGTCTAAACCCTCGTGGCTCGGATCAAATCCTTTAACCTGATTAAGAACATCCTCCCACGCCATCATTTCTTTGCCGTTGATCTTAAGGACCCGATCGCTCACTTTGAGTCCGGCCGTATCGGCTGGAGAGCCCTTTTTTATTTGATAAATGTAAAGTTCGGCAGGCTCCATGCCAATCGCCTTCACCCAATCTTCAGGTGGGGCATTGACGAGATCTTGGACAGGAACTTTCAAGCTTCTCAGAGCGCCCGCTTCGCTTTCTGGCGTATTGATATTGCGGACGATGAATTCAATAAACTCCGGCTTGCCATCGGCGACCCGAGCCAGGAGCGGATTCAAATCGCGCCAATGGGTGACCTTTGTACCGGCGACCGAATCGATTAAATCGAGGGATTGAAACCCGGCCTGGCCCGCCGGGCTGTCGGGCGAAATGATTCCCACTAAAGTCGAGCGCGATTCAAGTGAGAGGCCATCGATCACGCCCACGGATCTATTGGAGCTCAGAATATTTTCATTCTCCCCAACTGTCGGCGAAGCGGCCAAATTGATCGGCGCGGCTTCGCCGGATCGCTCAAGGGTGAAATCCAACATTTCTCCGGGAGCGGATTCAATTTTTTCACGGACCTGCACCCAAGTGGGAGTGGCTTCGGTGTTGATGGCCAAGATTTTGTCTCCAGATCGGAAACCAGCTTCATAGGCCTTGGAATTTGGCGCAACGTCACCCACCACAGGGGCGGGGAGCTCTTCGCCGACGATCGCAATGGTCATGAAAACCACGACGGCAAAAAACAGATTCATTAGGGGGCCAGCCAAAACCACCGCGACTCTTTGGCTCACCGGCTTATGCAAGAAAGAAAATTTCTTTTGGTCCTCAGGTACATCGGCCGTGGGGTCATCGCCGAACATTTTCACGTACCCGCCTAAGGGGATGGCGCTGATGCAGTAGTCAGTGTCTCCCCGGCGGATTTTTAGAATTTTCTTTCCAAACCCTAAGCTAAAGGTTTCGACCCGAACGCCGAAAAATTTGGCGACGAGAAAATGTCCGAGTTCGTGAACAAAAATAAGTAGACCAAGGAGGATAAAGAAGGGAGCGAAATTCGCGAATAAACCTTGAAGACTCGTAATAATCAATTCCATGTTTAGATTGTAAGGAGGTTTCCCTCGAGCTGCCAGTCCTTACTGCGGGTTGACGTAAAGCGCGAATGAGTAGACCAGCGGGAAAGAAATAAAGATCCCGTCTAGACGGTCCAGCACGCCACCGTGTCCGGGCATCAGATGTCCAGAATCCTTAACATGGGCGACTCGTTTTATCAGCGACACAAGGAGGTCCCCGGACTGAGCCACAGCCCCACAAACCAGGGCAAAGGCGATGACCTTTCCGATCCCGACAAAGGACAGCTGCCACTGGGCATATAGGCACCCCATCACAGCGGAACCGAGAAGCCCCGAGACCGCACCGGCGAAAGTCTTGTTAGGGGAAATGGCCGGCATCAGCTTGGCTCCGCCCACGAGTCGGCCGCCGAAATAAGCAAAGGTGTCCCCGGCAAAGACCACCAGCAGTAGGAAAAAAAACCAAAGGGGTCCGTGTTCCAATTGGACAGTCTGAATTGCGAAAAAAGGAAATAGAACACAGTAGTTCATGCCGAGCGAACCCAGGGCTAAAGAAGGAAGCAGAATTTCGTTCGAGCATCGTCCTCGAGCGATCCAGAGTGATCCTGAAAAAAAGGTGAGATTAGCGAGAGCAATCCACTGAAGACCCTGTTCATAGTGGTCCACCATCGCGCCGTAAAAAGCCAGGGAAACGAGCCAGAACAATGCGGAAATCCCCCATGGAACCTGGCCCTTCTTAAAGGCCATGCGGGAGAACTCGCGGATGCCGAGAATGATTGCCACTGAACACACGAAGTAGAGTCCGGGTCGCTCTCCCCAATAGCCGAGAGAAAGAACGATGGCCGCCGCCGCCAGGGCCGAAATCACTCGCATGATGAAAGTTCGTCGATTATCAGCCATTTCGAGAGCTTTGGACCTGTTCACCGGTCCGACCAAATCGTCGCTCGCGGGCCGAATACTCCTGCAGGATCTCGTGAAGAGTCGTCAATGAGAACCGCGGCCAAGGGGTAAGCTCAAATACGATTTCACTGTAGGCCGCCTGCCAAAGGAAGAAATTAGAAATTCGGTTTTCGCCACTGGTCCGAATAATGAGGTCTGGGTCCGGCAGGTCAGATGAAGGAAGAAGGCCGGCCACCGTGGCCTCATCAATTTCGTTCGGGTCGATGAGACCAAGAGCGGCTCGTCTGGCCACTTCGCGAGCCATCTGCGTGATCTCTTGTCGGCCGCCATAGGAAAGGGCAAAGGTCAGGACCATTCCCTCATTCTGGGCGGTGAGCTCAATCGTCTCGCGGACCACTAAGCGAACAGAAAGCGGCAAGCGCTCCAAGTCGCCGATGACCTGAAATCGAATTCGATTGCGCATCAAAGTTTTTTGCTCTTTGCGAAGTTGCCGTTGAAGTAGAAGCATCAAAAAATCAACTTCGTCGGAAGGGCGAAACCAATTCTCCGTGCTAAAGGCAAAAAGCGTTAAGTAAGGGATTTTAAGTCGGGCACATTCCTCAATCACGTTCTTGGCCACGCGGGCCCCACGAACGTGGCCAAAAACACGGCTGTGGTGCCGCGATTTGGCCCAGCGCCCGTTTCCGTCCATAATGATGGCGACGTGCTTCGGAGTGACCATCAGACCGTCATCAGCTCTTTTTCTTTATCGGTAGCCAGTTGATCAATTTTTTTCACGAAATCATCCGTCAACTTCTGCACTTCATCTTGCTGGCGCTTGTTGTCGTCTTCGCTGATTTGTTTATCTTTTAAAGCATTCTTGAGTTCGTCGTTGGCATCTCGTCGAACCATGCGAACCGCGACGCGGGCATCTTCACAAATTTTCTTAATGTTCTTCACCAGGTCTCGTCGGCGTTCTTCCGTTAGTTCGGGGACCTTCAAACGAATCACCTTGCCGTCATTCATCGGGCTCATGCCGAGGTCACTCTTTACAATCGCGGACTCAATTTCTTTAAGTAGAGAAGTCTCCCAGGGCGAAATCAAGAAAGAGCGCGCATCCGGAGTCGACAAGGCCGCGACCTGATTCAGTGGAGTCGGCGTTCCGTAATAGTTCACTCGAATGCTATCCAACATCCCGATCTGGGCCCGACCGGTGCGAACCTTTTTGAGTTCACCGACAAGGCTTTGGATAGCTTTTTCCATTTTGTCTTTCGAATTCTGGCCGATCTGCGAACTCACAAGTACCCCCAATCTATTGAACGATGGTTCCTATTTTCTCGCCGCGCACGACTCGTCCGATGTTGCCCGGCTTATTCAGATTAAAAGTAATAATTGGCAATTTATTATCCATGCATAAGCTAATGGCGGTGGAGTCCATCACCTGCAATCCTTTTCTAAGCACGTCCATATACTTAAGCTCCGTGTAGAGCTTAGCCCCTTTGTGTTTCCTTGGATCCTTTGAATAGATCCCATCGACATTGGTGGCCTTCATAATGACGTCGGCATTGATCTCCATGGCTCTTAAAGAAGCGGCCGTGTCCGTGGTAAAATACGGATTACCGGTTCCCGCAGCAAAGATCACCACGCGGCCTTTTTCTAAGTGGCGGATGGCTCGACGGCGGATGTAGGGCTCTGCAATAGCTGCCATGGCAATGGCAGACTGGACACGAGTGGCGAGGCCGCGTTTTTCCAACGCATCCTGCATCGCCATGCTGTTGATTACGGTTGCTAACATGCCCATATAGTCGGAGCTGGCGCGGTCCATTCCCTGCGCCGCTTGTGCGACGCCGCGAATGAAATTCCCACCGCCGATGACCAAACCGATCTGGACACCCAGTTTATGGGCATCCGCTACATCATCAGCGATTTGACCGATGGTTTGCGGATGAATACCAGAGTGTTGACCACCGGCAAGGGCTTCGCCACTGAGTTTCAACAAGATGCGATGATAGCGACTCTTTTTTGCCAATTGGGCCTCTTACTGCTTGGTCATCGAAGCGACTTCAGAGGCGAAGTCGTCTTTACGTTTCTCCAAGCCTTCGCCCAGCTCAAAGCGGACAAAGCGACGGATGACAATGTTTTCACCGATTTTGGCAATCATATCCGCGAGAAGCTCGGCCACAGTTTTGTCGGGGTTCTTCACGAATTTTTGGTCGAGTAGACAAATCTCGGAAGCCCACTTCTTAATTTGGCCTTCCAGGATTTTATCTAGAAACTCGGCCTTCTTACCTTCTTCAAGGGCCTTGGCTTTAAGAACGTTCCATTCGCGCTCGCGGGCCGAGGCATCAATATCCGTCTGTTGGACATACTGAGGGCCAAGTGCCGCAATGTGCATAGCGACATCCCGACAGAATGCCTGAAACTCTTCATTTCGAGCGACAAAATCCGTCTCCGAGTTCACTTCGAGTAATACGCCAATGCGACCACCGGCGTGAATATAGGAGGTCACTTGACCTTCGGCAGCCAAGCGGCCGGCTTTTTTGGCAGCTTTGCTCAACCCCTTGGTTCGCAACCAATCAATGGCTTTATCAAAATCGCCACTGTTCTCCTCTAGGGCCTTCTTGCAATCCATCATTCCTGCGCCGGTTTTTTCGCGCAGCTCTCGAACATCAGTAGCACTAATCGACATTTTCTTGCTTCCTTGATTCAAGGGTTACTCTTTAGTTTCAGTATCTTCGGTGGTTGAGGTTTCCGTAGTTTCCTCAGTGCCTCCGCCCATTTCGACTTCCATCTGGATTTCAACGTCTTCAGCAGTTCCAGCGGCGACGAGCTTACGGCCTTTGTTCACTTTCACAACGGCGGGACCAGGGCCGGCTGGTGCTGCACGCCCAGGTGCCCGGCGAGTTCTTTCAGGTGCGGCTTCTGCCTCTTCCACTTTGTCGCCCTGTGCGCGCACTTTTTCTTGCCACTGCTTGGCGCCTTCTAAATAGGCGTCGGCCACGAGATTGGCGAAGAGCTTAATCGAGCGAATCGCGTCGTCATTGCCTGGGATCGGAAATTCAATGACTTCCGGATCTACATTCGTATCGGCGATACCGACGACCGGGATACCGATGCGCTTGGCTTCGGCAACGGCGATGTGCTCTTTATTCAAATCCACAACAAACATGCAAGAGGGCGCATCCTTCATGTCACGAATTCCGTCCAGATATTCGCTGAGGCGAACGTACTCTTTTTCCATCTGAGCGCGCTCTTTCTTAGAGAAGAAATCAAGCTCACCCTTCTCCCGCATTTGATCAATGCGCTTCAGGCGATCAATACTCGATTTGATCGTTTGGAAGTTGGTCAACATTCCACCGAGCCAACGCTTGGTCACATGGAACTGTCCGCATTTGGCAGCGGCTTCCTTTATGGGTTCGACGGCTTGCTTTTTTGTGCCGACAAAAATCATACGACCACCGGTGGCCGCGATCTTGGTGACAAACTCCACCGCGTTTTTCGCGCTAATCACCGACTTATGCAGGTCGATAATGTGAATTCCACCTCTGTCTGTATAGACATAAGGTTTCATCTTGGGGTTCCACCGCTGAGTTTGGTGGCCGAAGTGGACGCCAGCGTCCAACATATCTTTCATGGTAACTTGTGGCATAGGTTTTCCTCCTGGTTAAGCCACCTCCCCGCGTGGTTCACGTCAGACGTGAACACGAGAGTCCTTCTAAGAGGACACCAGAAGACCCGCGGAAAGTGAGTCATTTAAGCTGGTTGAGTTAGCACAGGGGGCTGCCGTGCGGCAAGGACTAATGATCCAATTGGGGCCGCAAATCGGATTCTGGTTCCGGCGTCAAAAGGGCTAAAATTCCGCGCGCCGACTCCACCGAACCGAGCCATCCTGGAGCTTCCGCCAAGGTCGGTCCACCTATGAAAAGATTAGATAATTCAGGTATTTGCCAAGGGACTCGAGTTTTTAGACTGTGCTGGCCAAAGGCCTCGGCCTGCACTAAAATCTTCTCCTCAAGCGGATTGTCAAAGAGTTGGGGCCACGCCCGTTTGAGCTGTCTTTTAATATGGCGAAGACACTGGCCGGTAAAATCATGCTCGTCGGAGCGTTCGCTATGCACCAAGGTCATCCAGCGAGAGGTCGTTCCCACGACTCGTCCAAAAACGGGCTCAAACTCTTTGCTGCTGGAACCAAAAACCAGAATCGCATCGGAATCTGACAAAGGCTCTGGATGACTGAGCTCTAGAGTTACGGACGTCCATTGGGCCATCTTGGCCAGGCGAGTGCGGTACTTCGGAGGTAAGGACTCTCCGTCAATGAGTCGATTGAGTTCCTGAGGATTCCCGGTGAAAATCAGTTGCTCGGTTCGGAGGCTTTTGTCGCCATTGAGCACCACTTCCTCTACGCGTCCGTCCTTACATCGAATTTGGGTGACTTCGGTTTGGCATTGGGCGCTCAAGGGCAATTGCTCTACGAGCATGCGGACAATCTGATCCGAGCTCGGTTCAAGGCGAATTTCATTGGCGGCGCTAATGTGAGAGAGCTCGTTCAAACTTTTAAACTCGGCATCCAAAAAGCCCGCAAAAGGTCGCCAGCGGCCTTCTTCGAAGATTTGGGGACGATGTTCGGCCACACTGAAATTGACGGGTAGGGGTGCTAGGCTCTTCAGCCACTCCATTAAACCAACGGCGGAATCAGTGGCAGGAAAGAGATTCACATTGGGTCGCCGGAGACTGCCTCCCAGAAAATCTTGCTTTTCGAGTAAGGTGACCTTGTGGCCCTTGGTATGAAGTCGGTGCGCAATCAACAAACCTGTTAGGCCGCCGCCTACTATGACTGATCCCATGCCGATAAAGTCTCCTAAGAATCAGGTTGAGTTCAAGCTCTTACTGACCCGATCCGCGATTTTTCTCAAGATCCAACGGCTGATCGACCTTTTCAATTGACTGCTCAAAACCCAGGCGGCGAGTGGCGGAGAGCTTTTGTAATAGGCGAAGATGAGAGCCCGACCCAATGGGTGCGGGCGAAGCTTTTGGTCTCGATAGAGACGCAGAATTTGAACTTCCCTGGCCTCGGGTTGATCGACAAATGCGGCCGTGGCGACAAAGCAGGGGCCACGTTTGGATTTGGTCGAGCGCAAAAAACTACGAATGACCGGTTGATTTTTAGCCGATCGAGAGAACATTTCAGCTTTTTTGATGATGTCCGGGTAGATGGGACTGAAAGGTAGAAATTGAGAAAGTTTTTGCGCCGAGCCTTGCATGCGCTCGCCATAGCGGGGGCTTGTGTCGTAGATGCGCATCAAGTCCCAATAGACCGACGCGATCACAGTGAGTTCTTTCGAGCGAGAGGAGTTGTTGAACACCGCGGGAGACAATTCGCCCTTTTTTACGTTGTAGACCATCTCGAGAACGCGCAGATATTTTTCGTACTGAACCGCAGCTTCCGAGTAGGCTTTCTGTGTCATAAGTGTCCGGGCATTTTTAATAAGATGAACGCGGTTTTTCCACATGACCATTTTATTTTTCTCGCGAAGGTCGCGCTCCATGCGGAGCTTGAGACCCTGCGAGACCGAACTGGTCAGGCCCTCATAGCAGGCGCCACAGACTTGCTCAGGAATTTCGCCGCCCACGCCGGCCTCTTTGAGCGCCACTCTCATTCCTGTGTCTATGGAAATAAATTGGTCGGCCAAAGACTTGCACCGTGGGCAGGTCTGGGCCTTTATGTTTTCAGCCATTTCATCAAATATTACATCATTTGATGGGGGTCGATGTCGACTTGGACCTTGGTCCCTTTGGGCTGCCAATGCCCATCGCCAATGAGCTGGCGGCAAAAGGCATTGAGACGAGAGCTGGTGTCACATTTTATGATCATCTGAAAGCGATATTTATTCCGCAGTTTAAACAAAGGTGCAGGGGCTGGCCCCAAAAGGGCGAGGTTGGGTTGATACACAGGAAACTGCTCTTGCAAAGTCTCAGCCCGATGGCGAATCAAATCGCCAAGATGGCGTCCGATATCTTCCCGTTGGGCCTGAAGCCGAATGAGTGCGAGGCGACCGAATGGTGGGTAGAGCAACATTTTTCTCTCACTAAGTTCGTAATCTGCAAATCCTTGATAGTCGGTGGATAGAGCAAACTGCAGGCTCGGATGGGTGGGATCGTAAGTTTGAATAATAACTCGTCCCGGGGTTTCCCGTCCGGCCCGCCCGCTCATTTGAGTGAGCAGCTGAAAACTTCTCTCGCTCGCACGAAAGTCGGGCCAATGGAAGCCCACGTCGGCCAACACCAGTCCCACCAAATTCAGTTTGGGAAAATCTAAACCCTTCGCAATCATTTGCGTCCCAATGAGAACCTGCGTGCGCTCCTGCTCAAAATCCGAAATCAGGGTTTCTAGCTGCTCGCGGGATTGGATCTCATCTCGATCGGCGCGGCAGATCGAAGTCGTTGGAAAAAGATCCTGCAGATCCTTTTGGACACGCTCGGTTCCGAGCCCAATGGCGGCGAGCTCGGCCTCATGGCAATCCGGGCACTTGCCCGGCAATTTTTCGCTATAATCACAGTAGTGACAGACTAAATAGGAGCGATCATGCACAGTCATGGTCACCGAGCAGTTAGGGCACTCTGCCACGTAACCACAGGCATGACATTGGGCCGATTGCGCGAGTCCTCGTCGATTTAAAAAGAGCGCGGCCTGCTCGCCACGAACGAGAGTGTCGGTCATTTCTTGATGCAGGCGATCTGAGAGCCAAAAAGGCAATTCGCTCGCTTCGGATTTTCTTTGACGGTGCACTTCTCTAAGGTCGACCACTTCAATCGTAGGGAGTGGGCGTGATTCCACCCGCTCTTTCATGGAGTGGAGCCGGTAGCGTCCGGCTAAAGCATTGTGCCAAGTTTCTAATGAAGGAGTCGCGGATCCGAGGAGGATTGGGATGTCGAGTTTTTTGGCCAATACAATGGCTGCATCCCGCGCATGGTATTTCAGTTTTTCATCTTGCTTGTAGCTGGTTTCATGTTCCTCGTCCAAAATGATCAATTGAAGGCTTGGGATGGGGCAAAACAGGGCCGATCTCGCGCCTATCAGAATTTGTTTTTGGCCATCGACAACGGACCACCACTGATCGGTTTTCTCTCGATCGGTCAGGTGCGAGTGTAAGACGGCCACCGTGCCGGGGAAACGTCTGGAAAAACGGTCAATCAATTGGGGTGTTAGCGAAATCTCAGGCACGAGCACAAGGGCGCGCCCCCCAGAGGCCAACACGCGGCTTAAGAGTTGAAGATAAACTTCCGTCTTACCAGAGCCCGTTACGCCGTGAAGCAGGTGAACAGCAAAATCTGTCTTGCTTTCAATGGAGCCAATCACCTTCTGCTGCTCTTCCGTCAGTCGAGGAGCCGTCGAGGGCGTCTCGTGGTCTTTGACAATTTTGCTCTTTCGAGACCCGCGACCCTTTTTATTTGTGAGCGGAGGAAAGACAGTTTCAACCACTTGACCGAGGGGATGCAGATAATACTGCGACAGCCACTCGAGCCAATCCATATAGGCCTGTGGAATGAGTGGTCGGTCTTCGGCGGCGTCGGCGATCGGTTTCAGCTTGAATTCGGTCTCAGCGGGTTCGGTTGAGCCCAAAACGACGCCGGCCACAGTCCGCTTGCCAAGCGGCACGCGCACCGATTGGCCGCGCATCAGTGATGCCCCGGTCTCAGGCGCAAGATAGGAAAGCGGTCCGGGGAGGGGTGCATCGACCGCCACAAGGTAGCGGTCTGTGTTCATCTGAATCTCTGATAGAAGTCGCTCAAACCCGCGAGTTCAGGAAGTTTGAGAATATCTTTGTTTTTGCTAAGAGTGGCTTTCTTAAAGCGATCGTCGGACCCTGAGACTCGTCCCAGCGACTGCACGCGAGCGGTTCGGACTTGCACCACATAAGGGCCAAAATTGTAGTAACGGGTTTGCGGGTACAAAAAGGCGGTGTCCACTTTCTTGTAATCGTCGGCCTTCATGGTGAATTGACCCGGGATCTTGAACTTACGAATAACGAATTGATCTTGCTCAATCCACGCGGTGGGTGAGTCGCCTTCCTTCGGATTTCGACCAACGGCCCAGGCAATGGCGCCCCCTGTGCGGGCCAGTCGAATAAAGCTCGGGGGTTGGTAGTTCGGCTCACCTTCAATCGCCAGAGAGGGGCGCTCCTTCAAAGACTCCGGCGGAGCCACTTTGAGGGAAACCATTCGGTTTCTAAAATATTTTGATGAGCGAAAATGAAAAAGAGGTTCAATCCATTCGTCGCCCAACTTCTGGGTTCGAATGGCTGAGCCATCGTAAAAAACGCGGCGACCTTCGTCGAATAGAATTGTGCCATCGATAAGACCACGCAATGGTCCGCGGCCGTCGAGCTTCAAAACCATGGTGGATTCGTTCAATACGGTCCAAGTCTCACGCACAGTAAAACTCTCGGCTTCCTTCTTAATCGTCACGTCTTGCACGATTTGGTAAGCGCCACGACCATGGATATCGGCCATTTCTGAGGTGATCAGAGAGTACTCAGGAATGTATGCCCATGAAAATAGATTGAGTGCCAATAAAAGGTGCCACATGGTCAATGACCTCCAAATTTAGTACGCAAATAGGCCGTCAATTTTTCTCCGACTTCGGGGTGCCTGAGTCCGAGCTCGATATTGGCTTGAATGAAGCCAAACTTATCGCCGGCATCAAACCGAATGGTATTGAGAGTGGTGGCAAGCATCCCGCGATCCAGAGCCAACTTGGCCATGGCATCGGTCAGTTGAATTTCGCCCCCGCGCCCTGGCTTCGCTCCTCGTAAGTGATCAAAGATTTCGGCTTCAAAAACGTATCGACCCGGAAGCGCCAAACGACTGGGCGCCTCAGTCAGGCTAGGTTTTTCGATCACATCTAAAACTTGCCAGAGATTCTCTGATTTTTTCTCGGATTTTATAATTCCGTATTTGCTGACATCAGACTCGGGAACTTCCATAACGGCCACGACGGATTTTTTGTGATCCTTCGCTAAGTTGACCAACTGACCAATGCCAGCCGGCTTCCAACTGTTTCGATCGAGCATGATTTCGTCGCCCAAGAGCACGGCAAAGGGCTCATTCCCCACCACAGGAGCGGCACAAAGGACCGCGTGGCCAAGGCCAAGGGCTTCTTTCTGACGGACTGTAATGACGTTGATTTGACGAATGCGCTCGAGCATTTCCAGCAGTTGAGTTTGGCCTTTTTCCTTGAGGGTGTGCTCCAGCTCGAAGGACTTGTCGAAAAAGTCCTCAATCGCGTGCTTATGCCGACCTTGAATCAGCACAATCTCCGAGATTCCGGCCGCTACGACTTCCTCAACGATGTGAAGTAAGATGGGTCTGTCCACGATGGGAAGCATCTCTTTTGGGCTCGATTTTGTGGCCGGTAGAAATCGGGTTCCGAGGCCTGCGGCGGGGATCACAGCTTTTCGAATATTCATACCCCAGCACGATTTCATGTTCCCCGGTCCTAGGCAAGCTTTGGCGCTTTGTTTCGATTTGAGACAGTCACTCAAAATTGGACAATTTTGTTCATACTTTTGTAGGCCCATCCGATAGGATAAAGGTATGGTCGTCCCCCGAATCAAATCGAGGCACATTCCCGCCCTTTTGGTCGTGGCTGGAATCCTCATCTTTCAGAATTGCAGCTCGCCGCCAGACGAGTCGACGAACACAGGGAGCAATAGCTTTCAGGCTAAGTTGCCCCTAGCCGTGGAAAGCACAGTTGACACGATCGCCTATATGTCGTGCTCCAACGTGTCCGGCGCGCCGGAAGCAAGAACCTATTTTACTTTCCGCGTGGGGGCTTACAACAATACCACTGGCGGCATGAAAATGACCGATGAATTTCGTGAGGCGACGAAGTACTACAATGCCACCGAGCGGGCCCGATCTTTTGCTGGTGGCAATGCCAATACGGGAACCCGGCTCAATCTCTCGATTCGAGCGGCCGCCAACTACCAACAGATTTGGAAGGCCGATGAATTGCGCTACGGAGAGGAGATCGAAGCCTTCTCGCCCCCGTTGGATTCGGCAGTGATGGCGGGACCGCTGGCGGCGTCCAATCCGGGTGAGCAGATCAACTATTTTCCGGGTCCTCACACGCAGCGACTTATGGAAGCCTCACTTCGCTATTTTAAGTTTGAGAACGTAATGAAAGACACTCGCACTAAGCTTGAAACCCGTGGCGGAACCGATTCAGCCTACCTAGTGGTTGGCTATTCGGGCGGAGCCGATGATTTGAATACAAGCCTTCGAGGCCCGGCCAATGCGGCTGCGGGCAATGGGTTGGCGGCACCAGTTTACGGAAAGGGATACCTTTTGTCCTTTGGACTCTACAAAGGAATGAGTTCGGGTGAGCGGAGAGTGTTGTCCACAGCCGGATTGACCGAAGTCAACTTGGCCACGTCGCCGCCCTCACCGGTCAACGCCATTTGGGATTGTTCGGCCGATTATCAAGTCACGATCATTCGTCCAGAAGATTGGGTGAAGGGCAATGTAGTGACCTGCAATCCGCATCCTGATATTTCCTATGCTCCTGGAACGATCAACTACAATCGCATGGTGGCTTTGCGCCGGGTGCTGCGGGTGGAGGATTGGTTCATCGATTTAGATAACAATTGTGTATTGCCGAAGCGAACTCCCGCGGATCTTTGTTACGGTCCTTCTAATGACCGAAGCGTTCAGTACGGGAGCGCGACGTGTTCGGACTCCACCACGACGATGTGCCCGCATTACGTCAGCGTTTGCATTCGCAGGTAAGCTCACCTAGTCTTGTCAGTCATATGATGATTCGCATTTTAATTGGCTTCATGATTTTTTCGTCATCCACCTGGGCCCAAGTTTATCGGGGTCCGATCTCAAGCGCGATCGGCGGCGGCGGCCGGGCGGGGTTGCAAAGCACAGAGTCGGCTTTGCTGAATCCGGCTCTCATTCCTTTGGTCACAGAACCTGAGTTCATGGGCTACTTCAAAGATGGTCAAGCGGGCGTGGGGCGCCACGAACATGCCTATGGAGTGGGAGCCCTCGATAATTCAAAAGACGTCTTCTTCCCAGGCGCTTTTCATTACATGCGAACACGCGAAACCGGATTGGCCAGCGGGCCCGCATCTGGCGAGCTCTGGCACATGGGCATCGGTAAGAATTTTTCAGAGCACTTGGCGCTGGGCCTATCAGGCTACTATTTGAAGCACCGGGTTTCGGGTGACCAGGATTATAAGCAAATCAATGCGAGTTTGGGCGTCCTGGTGCTGGTCAATGAGTTCTTTGGCGTGGGCTACGTTCTTGATAACCTGGCAGGCCCGGCTTCGCGAACGCCGCGAGGCCTTCGGCAAGACACCCAACAGGGGCTTGGATTTTACGGGGCGATCTCTCATATGGCCCGGCTGAGGGTGGATTTGACCCGGCAGGAGCGATTCAATCCCGATCATAAGATGGCCTATACACTTGGTTTTGAGTCCCTGATGCACGATTTCTTCCTTCTCCGCATGGGCTACCGCCGGGATGAACTGGCTGATGAGAAGATTTGGACCGCGGGTTTGGGGTTTGATGGCCCCAGGCTCAAGATCGATTACACCTTTGAGAAAAACGAGGAACACGTTTCAGGCGCGGTGCATAGCGTTGACATGCGGGTCCCCTTTTGATAGGTTCCGCGGTTCTCGGTAACAGGAGAATCGTTTATGGCCTCTAAAACAAAAGTCACAGAATTCCGCCGCGAGCGCAAAAAATCGAAAGCGGGCCGCAAACGCAAAGCCCAAAATCGCAATAAGGGCACAACTAAGTCCGCCAAAGTTCTTTTCGGCGATTAATTTTTGCTTTCAAATTTTGAGTAAGACTCAGCAGAACGAGGAGATCGTTTTGCCCGTCGGGCTCCGTCAAACATCTATTTGAGTTCGCTTATTCAGCTGTGGCCGTAGCTCCGGCTGAGCGAAGTCGAGACGGCATGGCGGTGGCCACGCCTTTCAGCGAAAAGATAATAGGATGCCGTGCCCAGCCTTCCTGGCCAGGTACGAAGCGATATTTCGCAATCGCGCGCACGGCTTCCATATCCAAGTCTTCATGACCTGAACTTTTCGCAATTTGAATGTCAGCCGTGCGGCCGTCGGGGGTCACACGGTAAAGTAAATCCACTTGTCCTTGTCGACCATCCCGGCGGGCGGTGATGGGATAACGGGGAGCTCGGTTTCCACTGAACTGCTTGAGATTCAAGTAGGAGACCGCGGTCTTCTTTGAATCGCCACCTTTATTGAGGTGCTGAGCGGAATCTGAAGGTGCCGCTTTATCTACCGGCTCGACCTTGATTTCATCATTGTGATCGGCGGCTTCGACGCCAGCGGGTGGTGTGTCTTCAATCGGAATCAGTTCCACCTTTTCTTCATTGACGGGTTCAGAGGCCACGGGCTCGGAGGTCACTTCAGGCTCAGTGACCGCTACGGCCTGCTCTTCGGTGATTTCGGGCTCCATATTTTCTGGCTCGGCAGGCACAGACTCAACCGACTTCACTTTTTTGGGAAGGACGGTGGCGACCTCGGACTTGGGGGCCTTTTTTGCCGGCTTGGCTGGCTTTTTCTCAGGGGCGGGCTTTGCTTTTACAACCTTTTTGGGAAGCTCCTGCGCCGGCTCTTCTACTTTCGGGAGAGGTTTAGGCGACGGTTGCTGATCCTGGATCGCTTCGTTCGGCGCATTTAGAGTCGATTCGGCGACTTCTTGAGGCGCGGATTCACCCATGGTGACTTCAACAGCAGTACCTGCGGGGGACTCCAAACTCTTAAAGTGATTCACGGCCAGGGCTGTGATACAGATGGCGTGAACTAGAATCGAAATCGTTAAAAACAATGTCGAGCGCATGGGAACCTTCCTTTCACGAAGGGACTCTCATCAGCCTATGTTCAACTCATGTGCCCGGATGGAAGCGAAGTGAAGGCCTAGATGGGTATGCGGCTGCGAAAAACCTACAAAGGGAGTGACGTTTTTCGGACCACTGGGCTGCCGGTCGCCCTGAACGGTTTTACCTATATTTTGGCCTCTGTGACCTGCTTTTCCGTGGTCAGCCTGGCGGTAAAGAAGTTGAACCATATTCCCTTTGCTGAGCTCGTATTTTGGCGTGGAATCATTTGCTTGGGGATCGCCTATTACTTTGTCTGGCAAAAGGGCCTGTCCCCATGGGGAAATAATAAGAAGGTTTTGGCCCTGCGAGGGCTGGCCGGCACCTGTGCTCTGCTTTGCTTTTTCTACACCTTGCATGCGATTCCATTGGCGACGGCTGTGACCATTCAATATCTCTCGCCCATTTTTACGGTTTTGGTTGCAGGACTCTTCTTCAATGAAGCAGTGAGAGGTCGCCATTGGGTTGCAGCTCTAATGGGATTTTTGGGCGTTTGGATCATTGAAGGCTATGACCCCAGTGTTTCGGTGGGGGCGGCCGTCATCGGAATTGGCGGGGCTTTGGCCTCGGCCTTTGCTTATAACTCGGTTCGCCATTTGCGTGAATCCGATCACGAATGGGTGATCATGTTCTACTTTCCTTTGGTCGCAACAGTGGTGTCAGGTCCGATTGCGATATCCAATTGGCAATGGCCGGTGGGATGGGATTGGGGACTGCTCGCGGTAGTGGGAATCTTGACCCAGATCGCACAGTTGTTTTTGACCCGGGGATACTCAATGGCTCCGGCGGCCAGCATTGCTTCTGTCAACTATATTGGCGTTATTTACGCTATCATTTTTGGCTCGCTTCTTTTTCATGAACCCATCTCGTGGTCAGCATTAGCGGGAATTTTGCTGATTTTGATTGGCGTGGCGTTTTCCTCCACTTAGGCTGGTGTTTATGTGGAAAAAGTGTAGCAGTTGTAAAAAACCGATTGATTGGGGTGCGCGCTACTATCGCTGTAGCGTTTCAACTTGTAACGGTGATCGCACGGGCTATGTATTTTGTAGCGAGCCGTGCTTTGAAGTGCATTTGCCAGGTGCTCGCCACAAAGATGCGGCGGCGATCGAAAATTTTGCCCCGCGGGAAGGTGCTCCCGCTCGCGAGCC
>JBFWON010000010.1:0-60318 GCA_050250515.1 Bdellovibrionales bacterium
ATGAAGGTTTGAACCATGAGAATCTGGGCCACCGACCGGCCGTATTCATTGACTCCTGTTGCGCGGGAAGTGTTCCTACAAATATAGAAAATCGATTTGTAGGCTCCGGCCTCCGAATCCAGGGGTTTTTAATTGAAAACGAAACCTTTCCCGAATCCGAACTTTTTATGAAGATGGCCGATGAGAGCGGCGAGTCGATTGAAGATCACCCACACTTCACCGGCTCGGGCGCCGAGTTGGAGAGAATGACCAATGGAAAATTTGAAGTCCGAATGCAGCCCGACGACAGCGACCCTGCCAGCGCGCTCCGCATGATGCAGTTGATTCGAGAAAAGGTGGACAAGTCGAGCACCAGACGAACTTTTGCCGACGCCTTGGAACAAATGGGGACGGTTTATTCCTACGCCTTGAAGAGACGAGGTACCACGTTTCAATCGGCCGCATTGGCTCTGTTAAAATTGCGCGACAAGCATGGCGTTCCAGCCGAAGATTTTTTAAATGATATTGAGTCTATGTCGAGAAAGTCGTACGCCAAGGTCCACGCTCAGCGTCTAAACAGTTTGGCCGACGAGATTCGGGACAAGAAATTAACTGCAAGGGGCATCAAGACTGTGGGCGTACCACTGATCTACGAAGATTTTGACGAGTATGAGGACGAAGATAAAGCATATCTAGCGGAACGAGCTCTCGCCCGTTTGGCGAACGAGACCTTTGCACAACTTGGGAATTCTTTAAAGGAAGCCGTCCCTCGTAAGAGCGGCGATTCCGCCTACAGCCATGTCGTCCACTGGTGGCTATCCAATCTAGATTTAGACCTAATTGATAATAATCCTAAGATTATAGACTCCCTTTTAGTGTCCGCCCACCGGGCCAAGAGCGCAGCGGAATTACTCAACAGTCTTTCGCTGGCCCTACCCGCTGACTACTATCGCAATCCGCTCTCCCGCAAGGTGACTCAAAGCATTTCCTCTGGCCTGATTCGGGCCTGCGCGCGCAGCGGTTTTTCACTCGAGAAGGGCTCTCTCTTTGCGGAAATCCTAAAGCACGGAATTGTCGATCACCCCGACCTTCCCAATTCCATCCTCAGGGCGGCCATTAAAGAGGCAGGCCCCGAACAGATGGATACATTGATGATAACAATCTTGAAGAATCATGATCTTTTGCAAAATCCGCATCTGTTTTCTTGGCTCAAACGAGCCATTAAGGACCGCGGCAAGGTCACCAAAGAGGTGGCGTCGGCCCTTCTGAATAATGAAGAATTACGCTGGACATATGAGTACGAAGAATTTTTTCGATGGCTCCTCATTCGTCATGCGAATCTTTTGAGCCAACCGGCCCTTAATGTCCTTGAAAAACGTAAGTCTACGCACGGGAAAGATCGTTGCGAGCAGGCCCTTGCGGCTTGATTTTGGCCTACCGAGCGACGGATGGCGCCACGGCCCCAGACCGGCCTGACGACGAAAAGTGAGGCGCCAACTTACGACACTGCTCCAGTGTATCAACAATTGTCCCGTAGGCTCGCATGCCGATTCCCAAATCACGTCCGGCTCGCTTTAATTTTTTGTCGGGGATCACCGCGTCCCAGTGGGTACCTAAAAAACTGAAAAGAGGCTTTCGACCTAAATTTCGGTCCACCAGACCTTTTATTTTCTCGGCCTCCGACTTGCCCTCGGCCATATAAGCTTTGTCAGCACTCATGGCTTTGGTCAAACCATCCCATACGGCACTCGCTGCGGTTACGAACTGATTACACTCGGCCAACTTGTTTTCGAAGCCGCGTATTTCAGGAGAGTTTTTCAGTCGATCGCAAAGGCCTTGGGTGAGCGTCAGACACTGCAAACTCGCAGGATCCGGGGAAATGACCTCTGACTTGCAGTAAGACCTTGAGACCAACACGCCATTTTCGTCCAAGTGATTGGTGAGCGCGCGCGAGTATGTCTTGCCGTCAAAGATCGTGGCGGAAGTTTCAGAAATCCGAGTCACTCGACCATTCGAACGCTCAACTTCGATACGCGGACCCATTTGGACGTCCGTGGTGAAGTCGATCACATCTATGTTTCCCTTAAGATCGATTTTCTTGGCCTGGGCCGCGACACTCTGGTCGATTTCTGTTTTCGTGATTCCGATCCTAATATCTCTTGTCTCAATCAAATCCGAGAGAGACAACGCCAAAGCAAATGAAGAATAAAGGGCGAGCAAAATCAGTAACACGGTTTTCATACCAGCAGGATGACCCGCTCCCAGAATAGCCGCAAGGACCTCGGCGTCTGGTCCAGACCACCTGGTCTAGAGTCCGGTTAAAAAGCTCGGTCGGTTAACCGATCTATATCTTATGCTAGCCGAACTAATTATCGTCTTGATGGGGTTACTGGTCGCAGGCTTTGTCGGCACCCGTTTAGCCAAGGTGTTCTCACTTCCCCACTCGGTTTTTCTGGTCGTCATAGGAGTGGCCGCCGGCGCTATTCTTCGCTCTCTTCACCCCGAATTGGTTCACCAGGCTGAAACCCACTTTCCAGACATTATTCTTTTCGTACTTCTACCGCCCCTAATATTTGAATCCGCCTACAATTTTGACCTAGCCGATCTCAGAAAGGATTTATTACCTATCAGCTTTCTAGCCATAGGGTCGCTTCTCCTTTCCACTTTTATCATCGGCTTCGCCATCCACGTTTTGTTCGGCCTTCAACTTTTTCCAAGCCTGACATTTGGAGCGCTGATTTCGGCGACAGATCCCGTGGCCGTCGTGGCACTATTTAAGGAGCTTGGGGCACCTAAACGTCTAAACGCCCTGATCGAGGGCGAAAGTTTGATGAACGATGGCACCGCCATTGTCATTTACCGCGTATTAGTGGGACTTGCGGCTACAGGTACCTTCCAAGCGCAAATGCTAGGTCCCGCGATTTCCCAATTCTTTATCGTCGCCTTTGGCGGCGCACTTGTCGGCCTCATCACCTACGGGGCCGTTTCCCTAATTCTCCGCTTTGTCACGGACTCGGCGGCGCAGTTAGGACTGACGGTAGCCGCTGCCTTCTTAAGTTTTTTAGTGGCCGATCATGGATTTCACGTCAGTGGAGTGATTTCCACCATGATCCTAGGATTGCTGCTCGGAAACAAGGCTCGCTTAGAACTCAACAAAAACGCACTTCACGGGATGCACTACATCTGGGAATTTCTGGCGCTGACCGCCAATACCATCGTCTTCTTCGCCGTTGGCCTTTCCATTGATCCTGTCGGGCTGCAAGGTGCGATGTGGCTGGTCCTTCCCACTATCGGCATTGTCTACTTTGCTCGTGCTGTCGGCATCTACGGGACTCTGCCCATTTTAAACCTAACTAAACTTTACCAACCCATCTCATTCGGGTACCAAACTATAATGGTCTGGGGAGGTCTTCGCGGGGGTCTCGCCCTGGCTCTGGTTCTCCTTCTACCGGAGGGATTTCAGCATAAGCAACTTTTCCTGTCGCTGGCCTCGGCCGTGGTACTTTCCACACTCTTTGTAAATGCATTGACTATTGAGCGCATGATGAAATGGTTTGGCGTCAATGATCTGAATCCCTTCGAACAGAAATCCTATCTTAAGGCGCTTAAAAATTTGACTCAAGATGCGCTAAAATCATTCACCGCCGCCCAATCCACCGGAAAGTTTTCCTCTGACGTTCTCAATCGTCAGAAGACGGCGCTCACAAAGTTAATGGAGCATCGGCAGCAAGACGATGAAGGGCCACGCACGGACGAAACCTTTCTTGCTACCGAAGCCATGCGCTCCGCGCTCCTTCACGAGCAGGCGTACTACAATCACAACTTGGAAGAAGGTCTGATTTCAAAGTCCTCTTACGTTTGCCTCACGGAGTCCGTCAAGGAGAGACAACTCGGTTTTGCCCATCATGGTTGGATGTTTGTGGCCCGCTACGACTTTAAATCCGTTGTCAAAATGGAATCCCGTTTTCGAGCAAGGTTTCGTAAGCAAGGGACTACACTGTCACTGAAAATGGAGACTTTGCTTAATTTGAACTTCGCCCTCGACTCGGTCCTGGAACACGTCGATCATGAAAAAACCAAAAGCACATTGTCATCCTGGATCGGCACCATTAAATCGGCGATCGAAGCCTTCTACACGATCTATCCGGATCAAACAGCGTCCCTGCAGACGCGCTATCTCTCAAGCGTCGTCACCAATAGCGCGGACTCCGCCATTGCCCAGATGAAGGAAGCCCAGGTCATTTCAGGTACAGTGGCCATTCGCTTAATCCGTGATCTGGACGAGATCCACGCGAATCGAATGGAAGATGCAGCACGGCTTCAAAATCCAAGCCTCGACTTCTTGATTAAACGGGTTCCGATTTTTCGCGAGTCTTCAGATGAGCTAGTTAAGCGTCTATCCGAAAAGGCGGTCCAACGTAAATTTTCAGCTGGGGCCAGAGTGGTTGAGGAGGGTGCCGACGGTGAATCCTTCTTTCTAGTCACGGCGGGAGTAATGGAAGTAAGGTCCGAAAAGCTGGCCGCGGCAGGCTTGGAACCTCGCCTCTTTGTCGGTGACTTTTTTGGTGAACTCTCACTTCTGCATGGAAGCCCAAGAAACGCGACTGTGGTGGCGTCAATGCCATCGGAAGCCATCGAAATTGATCGGGCCCTGTTTGACGAAATCATGAAGGATCAGCCTGCGATACGCGAAAAAATCATATCGATGGCCGAGCAACGGGCTGCCTAAAATTTCCGAAAGCGTCTCGATTAAATATGGTATGAAGAACCTTAATTACTGTTCTTCAACGCGCGATTCAAATAAGTCCACAAATCCACGTCGGGCGCTTGCGCCACCCCAAGCTTTTGCGCCGTACCATTCACGTCGTAGTCCATACGCAGATCATAGGTTCGCTCGATTTGATTCCGTAAACCCTGCTCGGCCTCGTACCATTGCCGCTTGTAGCGATCATCTGGACAGCTGGCGAGTTCTTCGGTGGACTGGGCTCCCCATCGAAGTTCCACGCAATGGTAAGGATCAAAAGACAATTTAAACAATCGAGAGACCACATCCGAGTAACTCAACTTGACCGCACCACCGCGAGAATTGGTGTACTGAATATCGCAACCAGGTTCATAGATAGCGGCCGCATAGGCCTCCATCAGACTGGCAATCAAGAAGCATGTGCGATTTTGCGAGCAGTTTTGCGAATACCGACTCGCGACCGGCGTGTACTCCACTCGGGAGCTACCCTGCTGGTAGAGTCCGATGAAGCGTTCGATTTCCTTACGAATCTCAACAAACGCCACTTTGAGGCGGGCATCGCGAGAGGGAGTGGAATACTCCTCCCACTCACCCGATGTGCCATAGATGTTCGAAGGCAACTTAGTGGGATGGCCCTTTTGCTGAATTCCGCTTCGAATCCCAGCCTCCACCGCATGCGCTCGATCTTGCACGTTGCTGCACAACTCGGCGACCATCGACTTCATTTCTTCTACCGGTCGAAATTTCAAACTTCCACCCGACATTTGGGCCCGAACGAAGTCATAGTAAGAGACACTCTCTCCACCCACCGTAAAACTTTTGTTAAACTGCTCGGTGGAAAAACCTGGCAGTTCTTCGGTGGGCCGATCATCAAGCTCGGGCCGCCAGTTTCTAAAACCCGCACCATGGGCCGGACGACTGCGCACGAATTTTTGATCATAAGTTATACGTGTGATCGAATTGTCTGGATGCGCGTCCATCATTCGAACGCGTCCATCTTTCTCAATCTTATAGACAATGGCCGCGTGGCCCGCAGGATCATAAACCACCGTTCCAGGTTGAATATTGTTTAAATCGAGTTTCGGCGGATAAAAATCAGATTTATATTGATAATGCATCCGATAGGTGGCGGTCGAAACACTGTCACGCAAGTTCGCCATTTCTTTGGCCGCATCATAGGTGTTGCCAGGGGTCATGGACCTCTTTTTCGCCGGTTTGTTACCATACTTCGTGTAGCGAATATCGCCTGAAGACTCTTGATTCGGATTCGCTTGGGTTGGAACACTGACATAATCAAACGGTAGCCCCTCCATCCATGAAAAATACAGACGCATAGTGAAGGGCAAATCGGCACAGTCCGCTGGGAAGGACTTAGAGCGCGGAGTTTTGCTTGAGTAAAAAGGATTGCTTCGGGCGCTCCTCACACATTCTGTGAATGAACGACATCCACTTTCCCCCATCACTTTGACGAATTCAGAGAATTTTTTCTCGTAACTGGCGCTCCACTTATTTCGCACGGTCCAGTCCAACTCACCGGCGTAGGAAAAGGCACTAAAACAAGCCACTAAAATCGTAACCAATCCGCGCATGGAATCTCCCCTTGGGTATGGCTGTTTTTCTAGAAAATGGATGAATCGGTCAATCTTTCGATGGCCAATTGTAAAAGGTCTTCTGTCGATTTCTATTACCAGGGCTGGGGCAATATCCCGGGAGGCAAGAAGAATACGCCGATGTCATACATCAGACCAATGTAATCCCGGCTTCCATTGGTGCGCCAAAGGTCCCTGCCCCTGGGAGAGCCATTGTCGACGAGGAAGCGCCCATCCGCCCCCGCGATCAGATAGGTGTGACCAGGGGTCGTGGCATCTGCATGCATGGCGATGGCGCCGACCTGGGGTCGATAGACACTCGGATCCCAAGGAATCCAGCCCGATTCATACAGCGCCTGGGCCAAATTCACCACAGCTGCGGTGTTGGACCAAATCAGGTACCGATTTCCACGAAAGTCATCCGCCATTCGATAGCCTGCCTTTGTGTAGGCCTGACGGATGACCTCCGACATAAATTCCGCACAGGGAGCATTGGGAAAACCGTGACGAACGGCGGTCCCCATAACTGCAATGTTCCAAGCACCAAAGACCTGAATGCGGCCGGATTGCTCAAATTCGACCGAGTACTGTTGGGCCAAGGCTCGATCGCGCGAAGAGTCCCCACTTCCGATAAACAAATGACTTTTTTCGGTGCTCGTCGTGCGATCCCCAATTCTAACCAGTTCCGCATAAATCGAGGTCCATTTGGCCTGCTCCGCAGCTGGTAAGGAGGACAAGTCAACAACCCGATTGAACTGCGCACCAAAGCGTCTGGACAATTTAGCAGAATACGGCGAGCGGAGTCTTTTTCCGTGCCGATCAAAGTACTGAAGGTAGCCCGTATTCGGCTCCCCGCCCGAAGGAAGCGGATCAATGGTCGAACGCGAGTCCTGACCTGCGTTGACGTCGAAACTACTGAGGTAAAGTCCACCTGCACTGCTGTTGAGCTCGGCCACTCGTTCAGGCGGAAACTGGCTCGCGGCGGATGGTGGAACCGAAATGAGCTGCACCGAAGGATAAAATCCATTGGTGGAGGACTTGAGACTTCCATCCGACGCCCGGTACGGAAGAAATACGGGAGGCGAGTTGGAATCTATCGTGACCCGAGTTCCTTCTGGAATGGGCGCGGCCACTTCGAGAATTTGACTTTCATTCGATCTCAGATTTGTCGACGACGTGACGACGATCTCGCGAACTTCGGCCTGAGCGGCCATCACCAAAAAACTGATTAGAACCATCATTAATCTGATGGTATCAAAGACCACTTTTTTATCGACAGGCGATGGTCCAGATTTACCGGTTAAGCTTGTTTGATCTCTTGCGCATCTCTTCCATCATTCTCTGAACCATCTCGGCTCGTGAGTCCGAACCGATCGACGCCGGATTTCGCGCCGCGGGTCGGGAAATTGTGATGTCCTGTTGCGATTGAACCACTTGTTTCTCTTCGGCGGAGAGCTCTTCGAAACCCCGATCGTACATCAGGAGCGCGAGTTCATCGGCCGGATTGGCCATAGGCTCACTGGTGGTGACCAACGGCAACTTGAGCTGACCCGAGGATAACATCGGCGCCAAACCAAAAGGAGAAAGGGCGCCCGTGTACTTCCTTTGCCCCACGCTGAGATTTACTTCTAGACCATTGAGGCTGGCGGAGCGAGTTCCAATCAACATGGTGCCTCGGTAATCGGTCAAGAGGGGAATTGGTGAGGAGGCCGAAATCGAGAGCGATCGGATGGGCGACTTCACCTTGTAGTAGTCCCCTGGGCTGAAGTCCTTCACCTGCAGATGATAAAGTCCGGACTTCCTCCACATCCTGACTTTGTCGGAGAAGGCCGACAATGACAAATTGGTCAGCTGACCCATGACTCGCTCGCCAAAAAATCGCAGAGAAATTTCTTTCTCCACCGTTGGGAGAAGACCAGGACCAATTCGAACATCAAGGCTGTGGGACATGGTGAAATCCCCGGTCGGGGTGACTTCTACCTTTCCCGTACTCGCTTTAAGTGAAGGCGAATCGATACCAATCTGAGCGACCGACGCCCCTTTGGTTTTATCAAAATTCAGATCACGGGCCCAGAAGCGATCCATTTTTATAGTTTGGTTACCGTACAGAATCTCGATCTGATTGAGGTCGACAACCTTGACGATCATGGCTTGGAGAGAGCGCTTTGGCTTCTTTTTATCACCCACTGTCGAAGTGCCGTCTGCTTTATCGGCCGCGGCGATGCCCGCGGCCGCCTGGCTTGGGCGCCCTTGAATCAAGGAAGGTTTCAAATCAAACCGGCCGCGGCCCACGCTGATTCGATCGATAGACAACTTTTCATCTTTGATCAAATTCCAAAGGTCGTACTCAAATCGAATGTCATTTAAAGTCATCTTGCCTTGTTCACTTTTATCGAATTCCAACTGCTGAACCTGGAATCCCTTGGCTAAGCTCCCAGTGATTCCCTGAATTTTCATGTCGCCTTTCATTTCGAGATTTCGAGCGGCGCTTTTGAGCGGAATGCTTGTGTAAAAAACGGTAAAGAGGAAAGTCCCGACAAAAACAAAGAGAACCCCCATCCCGATCGAGAGAGCCTTCAAAACCGACGTGGCCTTGGCTTTCTCTTGAATGAGTCGAGTCCCCCCGATCATGTCATGAAAAGTGCGCGCCTCGGATTGGAATAAGGCCCAAAAGTAGCCGAGAAACAGAGTCAAAAACGAAACGGTCCGGCCAATCGTCTCTCTTAAAAAGACGGCCTTAGGCGTAGCAAAGTCATTGCTGTCCGCCGATAACAGCCGCAAGCCCATCATTTTTTTGCCAGGAGTCGCGCCCATTTTTACCTGGAAAGCCGTGAAGTACGCCACAGTCAAAATCGAAGACAGTCCCGAGCCGATTTCCCCAATCATTTTTTGAACAACGAGCTGACCGATTCCAATAATAAAACCATCGATAACAAAGGCCAATACTCGGTCGAGGAAGCTGGCCGGTTGAAAATCAGTTATTGGATGGCTTCTCATTAGGCGCCCCTTTTCTGGAGTAATTCGGTCAAGACCTCACGGGAGGAATGCTGTTCAATACTTTTTTCCAAACGATAGCGTCGATACTCGCTAAGCTCGGGTAAGAGCTGCTGAATCGGCCAAGATTTTTTTAAGGCCCCAACCAATTCGGCGAGTTCGTCAAACCGACGACTCTCAAGCAGAGCCAAAATTTGGTCCCGACTGCTCAAGATGATCAAATCGCGCATAGCTGGCGGATACTGCAGCCAGGGAGGTCCTTGGCGGTAAAGCTCTTCGCTGAGTTTGATCAAGGCCGCCCGATTCATGTGGTTGTGAAAGAGCAACGACTGCAAGATACGAAGCCGATCTTCCGTCCGCTCCGCGGCTTCATAGGCCGCGAACTCATCCGCTTCATAGGGAAACACGAAGGAATCAGGCAACGGCCGCTTGTGGGACCAATGCCAACCCAGAAGTACACCGACTCCAAAGCCACCAAGATGGGCAAGGTGGGCGACTCCGGTCTGCTCGAGCTCCATGGCTCCAATAATCTCGTTGATTAAAACAAAAGCTGAAAAATACATCCACACAGGGATGTGGACGCGCTTATTCAAGACCAAAGCAAAACTGACGAGGACATTGATTTTCTCTCGCCAAAACAAAATTAGAAAAGCTCCAGCGATGGCAAATATGTTGGCGGAGGCTCCGACCAATGGGGTCGTCGACACTTTGATGAAGGCCAACTGGGTCAAAAGTCCCAGCGATCCTCCCACAAAGTATATGGCCGCGGTTTTCAACGGTCCGAGGTATTGCTCAACAAAGACGACAAAGGCCATTAGAAAAATCATATTCATGATCAAATGGAACCAGCCACCATGGCTAAATTGGGCGACCAGTAGGGACCAGACCGTACGGTTTGATGGTGTTAAAATTCCGTGACGGGATTGAAAGTTTCGAACCACCGGCTCACTCAGCGCTTTGGCCTGAAAATAGGCCTGCACTTCTTGGCCGAGAGTCAGCGACTCACCACTAAACAGAGTGGAGATGTACTGAAAGATTTTTTCCGCCGACTTTCTCTCCTTCACCTTCTTGGCCAGCTCGCCATAGTACGCCAATGGATTTTGCGGGTGATCGCCTACCAATGAGGACCGAAGAGCTTCACACTCGTCAGAAGTGAGCGGGCCCGCCGCACATTCCGCCGCTCGGGCGGCCCTGAGCTTCCATTGCGTGGTTTGTTCGGCCGGCAAGTTGTAGAGAAACTTGAAGTAGGAGTACAGGTGATCACTGCGCAGGATAGAGATAAAGACCGTGGCCAACAGGATCACCGTCGAAAACCAGGGAAAATCGCGTATACGGGCCGCAAGACCAAGGGGTAGAAAGATCACTAGACCTATTCGGCTTACGTCGAGTCCGTCTTTATCAAAGTCCTATATATAATTGAATGACACCGAGCGCACGAACCATATTGAGACGGTGAGAGCATCGAAGTCTATCATTCTCATCTCCATCTGCTTACTTCCCTTTTCGCAAGCGAAGGAATCGGCGCCAAAACTATCTCAGCTTCCACTGATCCTTGTTGGCACTATCATTCGCGCCGAATCCGACAAGAGCCTAGGAACCATTAAGTTCAAATCCACCGGAGTCTCTGAGGCCTATCACGTAAACGACAAGATCAGCACCATGGCCAAGGTCACTGGTTTTGTGCGAGAGAAGATCCTTTTCACCAATTTGAAAAATGGAGAGTCCGAGTACTTACGCATACCGGCCTATGACTCCAAGCATGCCGCCTCAGCTGCGGCCATCGATGATCGCTCGAGCGATCGCAAGGAACTGCAAGTCAGCCGCAAAACCGTCGACGAGAAGATGAAGGATATATTCAAGATTCTACAAGAAGCGGCGTCGAAACCTTATGTAGATTCCACGGGCCAAATCCGCGGATTCGAAATCACTTGGATCAAACCGGGTAGCATTTGGGAAAGTCTAGGAATTCGCGCCGGTGACAAGCTGAACTCGATCAATGGTAAACCGTGCACCAGCGCACAGGACGCCCTCGAGCTGCTCAACCAGCTACGTGATAGCTCAATGATTGAGGTCAAACTGGGACGTGGCGACCGTGAAGTGAATATCACCTATGTGGTTAGGTAGATGAAGTCTATCGCTCGAGTTCTCGGAACCGACGCTTCAGCATTTGAAACTGAGCTTTTTCCTCTTTCGTCAGCTGGGATCTTAAGAATTTCAAAGTCGCTTCCAAGTACATAGGACCTAGAAGTCTCATGCGGGCGCGTTTGTTCGTCTGGCCCACCAGGCCAAAGACGAAACCATCATCAGTGAGAGATTGCCCGATGGGAAAAAGAAACAACTCAACTTCGGCCGATAGCTGCATAGCTAGCGCGGCTTGAAAAACAATGCCGTTCACTTCACTTACACTTTTGTGGGGGGTATGAGGTCGAACCAAATCCACAAAATCCTCATAAAGCTCAGCCAATAAACGCATCTGTGACTGAGTTTGCAGACGTTCGAAGAGCTCCATCTGATACCGATCAAAGGTTCTCTCTTGTGGCGTGTGTTCCTTGCGTTCTCGACCGTCACTGTAATCCTCGGATCCAAGTGCACTGTCCAAATCAAAACCAAATCGGCGCAAAATATTTTCGGCAAATGCGAGATGGGCCGCGCCGCCTTTAAAATTTCCGGATCGATTGTTGAGCTTGACGATTTGGCCAAAAGCCACCGTCCATTCACCCGCCGCCACGATTTTGGCACTTCCCAATCTCTTCAGCAGCGCTTTGTGAGTGGCGAGCCACGGTTGTCCCTTCTGAAACGCCTGCCAATCGTACTTCGGCGCATAAACCATTCGACCATCTTCTGCCATGAGGTAAACATATGCTCCCGTGCTCAACTCAGTAGCCGGCATTCCTGGGGACATAAGCGTGCCCGCCAACGCGACCTCGCCCTCGTAAAGGGGTTGAGGGGTCCGATGGATCGTCGGAGGCGCCAGCAAAGGCGCAAGACAGGCATCCTGAGCCTCGACCCCAAGAGCCGTCAAAACTGCGAGCAAGAGTGACAATTTTGCGACCAATCGCATGACTACAAACCTTCTCAGCATCTAGAACAAAACCAGATATTTAGAACTTGTCCTCAATTCCATTTTCATGCCAATTTGTCGGACTATGACTCGGTTTTTACTGCGCCCGTTTGCCGCTGGTTTTTTATCCACCCTCATTTTTCACCAAACGGTTTTGGCCGCCCTTTGGGCCCTAGGGATCGTGCCGCGCGCGCCGTTCAATATGACTCCGGTCCCCCCTCTGTCCGTGCCCAGTGTTTTCTCACTCGCTTTTTTTGGTGGTCTTTGGGGAATTCTCATCGTGGTCTGTTTTCGAAAAATCGCGATGGACCAAAACCTCTTTCGCTATTTGATTGCCGGCGCCACCGGCCCCACGGCGGTCGCCCTTGGTGTCGTACTTCCGCTCAAAGGCCAGCCGTTCAATCCCCTCATCATTCCGCTTGGACTTTTGCTCAACGCCGCTTGGGGCCTGGGGCTTTGGCTGATGATGCGTTACCCACAAAACGACGCGGTGCCGCCGCTATAGGTGCGGACTCCCTTTTGCGATTTAATGACTCCTGCAAGGAGGTCTTTATGATTAAAGCCTACGTTAATGGGTTGTCCCCAAACAGTCGAAAGGTGATTGCCACCGGCCATTACTTGAAATTGCCGATTGAATGGAAGACTTTGGATTTTTCTAAGGGTGAACACACCACGCCCGAGTTTGAAAAAATCAACCCCAACAAGAAGATGCCTGCGATTGCCGATGGAAATTTCAATCTGTGGGAGTCCAACGCGATTTGCTGCTATTTTGGAGAACTGTCGCAGGATGAAAAGTTTTATCCTCGTGAAATGAAAGCCCGCATGGACCTGTTGCGCTGGCTGAACTGGGAGGAATGTCATTTTGGCCGCTGGTCGGCGCGCATTGCCTTCGAGAATTTTATCAAGCCGAATTTTGGTATGGGCGCCGCTAATGAAGCCGCCGTCAAAGAGGCCACGGAGTTCTTTCACCAGTTTGCCAAAATATTAGACGCCCAGCTGACCAAGGGGAATTACGTCACCGGTGCCCATCTGACCGTGGCCGATTTTGCGATTGCGGCCCATTTGACGTACGCCGAGTCCGCGAAAATTCCGATTGGCGAGTACAAAAACATCGTCAACTGGCGCCGAAGCCTTGATGAAATTTCGGCCTGGAAGGAATCGGCTCCAACAAAATGAGTGGAGCTCTTATCGTACTAACGGGCGCGGGGATTTCAGCCGAGTCTGGGATCCGCACCTTTCGAGCCTCTGACGGTCTCTGGGAGTCTCATCGAGTCGAAGATGTGGCATCGCCAGAAGGATTTCGGCGCAATCCATCTCTTGTGCAAACGTTCTATAATGACCGGCGTCGACAGCTAAAAGATCCGTCCGTCGCCCCCAACCCCGCGCATCTTGCTCTTGCCGAACTCGAGTCCAAGTGGCCTGGCCAGTTCCTTTTGGTCACCCAAAATGTCGATAACCTTCACGAGCGGGCGGGATCCAAACATCTCTTACATATGCATGGTGAATTGAATTCAATTTTTTGCCTAAAGTGTGAAGGTCGCAGCACCTGGGAAAGCGATGTCTTACCAGAATCCGAATGTCCTCGGTGCCATTCCCAAGGAGCCCTTCGACCCGATATTGTTTGGTTTGGTGAAATACCTTATCAAATGGACAAGATTTTCCATTGGCTCGCGCAAGCCGAACTGTTTATTTCAATTGGCACTTCGGGCCGAGTTTACCCCGCGGCCGGATTTGCCATCGAGGCCAAGTCCGCGCGCAGAATAGAAGTGAACTTGGAGGCTTCGGATATTGCCTCGTCTTTTCACGAACACCGCCTGGGCCCGGCCGGAACCGAGGTCCCCAAGTTGGTGCGAGAATTGATCTCTACTTTTTGCGCCCGTACTTAACGGTGATGGAATCTTTGCCAATGGCGTTTTGTTTCAGGAAGTAGCCGACCATGGCGCCCGAGGCCTCCGCATCGAGCTCCAATTTCTCAGCCTTAAGGGCATAAACCGTAAAGATATAACGGTGTGCCTTATCGCCGACGGGAGGACAAGCACCTCCATATCCAGGCTTACCAAAATCCGTGCGCCCCTGTCCGGATCCAGGAGGCATTTTTGCCGGATCCGAACTGGCACCGGACTCAAGTGAAAATGTCGTCGCTGGAATATTGAATACCGTCCAATGCCACCAACCACTTCCCGTGGGAGCATCGGGATCATAAACGGTAACCGCAAAACTCTTGGTGTCTTTCGGCGGATTCTTCCACTCCAGCTTGGGTGAAATATTCTGCCCTGTGCAGCCAAAACTATTGAAGACCTGGGCTTCACCCATGACTCCACCTGGTTTCAAATCCGGACTCGTAAGTTTAAATGATTTAGCCTGTGCATTCAAACAAACCAAGGCCAATACCAGAAATGTTGCTTTCACCAGTGACTCCTTTAGCTGTGATTCCAGTCGAAAATGTTATCGAGAGTCGGAAGTTGAAACAATTATTTTCTACCTCTGATAATAACCTGAACCGTAGCTACCCCCGACACAATACGGTACCGACAGATGCATGTGGTTTCTGTGGTCTGCGTTCTCCCAGCCTATGGATCCCGTCAGAAGCGATTGACCTGAATAGTATGGGCAGCCGTTGCCACTGTGAATCGCAGTTCCCCAGCAGCGGCGAAAGGCCGTGTAAAACGAACGGTTGGTCGTGCCGGCATAGGTCCATTTTTTCCGTCGGCCATCCGTTGTGACAATATGGAAGGCTTTGACGTCAATGGCTCGGTTTTCCGCATGAAGGCTTCGCGGAGAATGGTTCGCGTCTCCCGTGATTCCATCATGTTCAATATGGAGCGAGGCCACAGCACCCCCACCTTGTGCGGCCAGTCCCTTATTAAGGCATTGAAACAAATAGTCGTTCAAAAAAGTTTTCAATATCGTGGAGATGTTTCGTCGATCGGAACATGAATAACCCGAATAATTACCTGTGATGGCTTCACTGCATTCGCCCCAAATGGTTTGGGAGAATTTGTAGCGAGGGACCGCGAAAATTCCAAACTGATTCCAAAAATCTTCGGGACCAAGCATGCGCGTGTGTTCCACATCGTCCCCCTCGTACCAATTAGGTGCACTCGGGCCGACAAGCGGATTGACACTTTCGGCAAATGTAGATGCGGATAGAAATCCACTCAAGACAAGGACCAATAGAGATGCTCGATTCACAAAGAACCTCCCACGAAAGTTTGTGAAGATTCGGTCCAAACCTTCGTGAACCTAAATTTTCCCGGCCCAAAGTGTTCCCACAAACCTCCGGGACCAGATAAAAGTCTGGCAAGATAAGCGTCTCAAAATGAGATTTTCGGGCCGAGCGTCTGGCATGAAAGTCGCCCTGTGACCAGACAGGGCCAATTTGGGCCGGCGGGTGTCCATTTCCCAACAATCCATTCCTAAGCTATTGGGCGGCTGCTTTCGGCATAGGTTGCAATTCTTCAAGTCAGGGAGAGAGGGAAAGCCGTGCGAATGATTCAGGCCCTTGTGGCTGGATATGCTGTCATTTTGGCCATAGGGTGTGCCCCACCCCGAAGTGCCTCCATCAGCCAAAAATCCGGCTACGCGCCTCCGCTACCGCAAGGGCAAATATCCACAATCGTCAGTATGGACACGAGTTCCGCCTATTCCAGCGAGTGCCGCGACTTTAGCGGCGATGGCAAAGAGAAACTTCGCGAAGACACTTGCAAGATGGTCAACCAAACCCGCAGTCAATACAGCACGACACTTTTGATTTTGGATGCTCGGCTATCGGCCGTCGCGCAAGCGCGGGCCCAAGATATGGCTACAAAAAATTACTTTTCGCATACAGCTCCAGATGGCACCACCTATCTTGAGGTGATGCTCGCAAATGGCCTTGATGCGGGCCTGAGCGGAGAAAACATCGCCCAAGCACCGGGCGAAGCCTCCTTGGCTATGGGCGCTTGGTTGAAGTCTCCCGGGCACCTCAGCAACATTGTCAAATCGGGATACCGGCGACTGGGAGTAGGTTTTAGCGGCGGCTATTGGGTCCAAGTCTTTGCCGACTAGCTATTTGCGCTTTTCCCAACCCGGGCGCATCGGTCGAAAATTTTCAACCTCAAATTGGTCGGCGCAGTTTCGCTCCTTAAGAAACCGAATTCCTTCACTCGGTTCAGTGCCCGAGAGTTGAAGCCATGACTTGGCATCTTCGACCCCCAAGAAAACGGGGCAACGATCGTGCCCTACGGACGCGATAAACGGGGGCGGATCCGACGTGATAATGGCAAACGACTCAATGACCTCGCCTGTTTGACGATCGGTCCAGCTTTCCCAAATTCCTGCGGCCAAAAGCCAATCACGGTCCTCTAGATGAAAAGAGACCATAAAGCCGGCATGATCTCCCTCGTAAATGGGCTCGATAAAATCGGTGAGCGGCACCAAACAATGGCGCTTTCGAAAGGCCTCTCTCCAAGTGGGCTTTTCTGAAATGGTTTCAAGCCGTGCATTGTGGGTCGCAAACTTGACCTTGGGCTCCTTCGACCAACTGGGGAGCAAAGAGAACATCATCTCGCTAACAACGACCTGACTTTCGTGGCGGTAGATCACGGGCGCCCCCGTTCTGGGCACAATGAGCTTGTCGTGATAGTCGTCGATATCAACGCGCTCTTCGGAAATAAATCCGATCCGCGTTCGCTCTTTTTTGCGGATTAAATACGACGCACACATCTTGTCCTCGGGACTATCGGCCCACTATTCCGTGCGCTTATAGCTTCGACGACCCACCTGGTTCTGATAGGCGATCTTGCCGAAGTATTTTCGCGCGGCCTTGTTGTAAGCCAGCGCGGCCTCGGCTTCAAGCTTGAACTGGCCGAGATTAATGGAATGGCCATTGATCTCAATACTGGCCCTCCATTTTTTGCTGGAGCGATCATAGGAAACACCGCGAAAGGTGGATGAGGCATCGGCTCGGTTTTTGGGGAGCAATCTCTGTCTCTCTTTTAAAGTGCAAACGATCAAATTACTTTTCCGGTAGTCGAGCTCTTCATTGAACCGCCGTGGATAAACCTGTTTCCCTTTGGGCGGCTTCATCAAAAATTTGCCAAGGGTTAGACTCCGGACCCCTTTGGCCGAGCGAATGGAGGTCACCACTCGGCGCCGACCAGTGGTCCCAAAGGTGATACGCCATGAGTGCTGGCTGACCCGTTTGAGATCCGATCGGTCAATCTTCACTTTCGTCTTGGGATGAACTACGATGTAACACCAGTCTTTTTTCGTCATAAGCTATTCCTTGCAGCTGCTGGCCATGGTTAAACTTAGCTCTTTAAACGACTTATCATCTAGATTGTGCGATTGAATCCACTTTCTCCGCAACTTCAATTCTGCCCGAATGGGTCTCCACAATTGATCCGCCGACTTTTTTTCAACGGTCTTTAAACGCAAAATGGATTTTTCTATTTTGACATCATCCAATGAGGCCGGGCGACGAGCCATCCGACTCGCCATCCATTCTTTTAAGTCGTTTTCATTGACGGCCGTAGGATTGTGATAGGACGTCTTAATTAATTCCGGTCGCGACACGAAGGCGCCGACCACAGGTAAGACCGACGCACCCAACATCACGGGGCCGTTCCGCCCAGCGGATTCCACCTGAAACCCCGGCAGATAACGAATGGCCACCGTTTCCAAACCATCGGGTTGCGCGACAAGTTCGTAGAGCCCCTCGCGAGCGACATACTTGAGGTCCCCGATGTGCTTAATTTTTCCCGGGGGTCTCTCGACAGCATCGTAGTATTTTGCCGAATTCAGACCATAAAAAAAGAATCCTGCCACAACCTGATTGATCACCTCTGGAAAAATGATCCAGTTGTCCCCGACCAGAAAGGGCTCCTCAACATCGACCCGTTTGGTCTGAAAGTTGGCCCGGTCCGTGATGGGCATAAGGTCACGTAAGCACTCAAACTCAGTGTAGGCGTGGCCAGAGGGGCCGGAGAAAAATATTATAAAGGTGGCGAGCCAAAATCTATAACTACGCCGATTCGTCTTCAAGATCATCATCTCCAATCGAGCCAAGCCCGTACTTTTCAACTCGGTAGCGCATGGATCGAAAGGTGATGTTCAACAATTTGGCTGCCTTCTTTTTGACTCCGCCAGCCGCATGTATCGCTTTGATGAGTAATTCTTTTTCTATCTGACCCATGATCTTATCTAAGTCCAGCCCCTCATCGGTCACCTGGATCTCATGAGTCGACGCCATCTTTCGACCCGATGGTGTGTTGACAAAGGGGGGCAGGCTTTCGGGTAAAATTGTGGCGCCGCCTTCAAGCGCGACGGTCCGCTCCACAATATTTTCGAGTTCACGGACGTTTCCGGGATAATCGTACTTCTTCAGCATCTCCATCGCGTCGGCGCTGATCCCACCAACACTCTTGCCTAGCCTATCGTTGTATTTCTTTAAGAAGTGATTCGCTAGAGCCGGAATATCGTCAGGCCGTTCGCGCAACGATGGGGTGCGAATATTGATCACGTTAAGCCGATAAAACAGATCCTGACGGAAGGTCCCGGTTTTCACCATCTCCTCGAGGTCACGATTGGTCGCGGCGATGATTCGCACGTCGACCTTCGCGTCCTCAGTGCCACCTACGCGGCGGATGACTCTTTCCTGAATAGCCCGCAAAAGTTTCACTTGGATGGTGAGCGGGAGCTCTCCAACTTCGTCTAAGAATAGAGTTCCTCCGTCCGCCACTTCAAACAAACCGGCTTTGTCCGCAATTGCACCCGTAAAGGATCCCTTTTTGTGACCGAACATCTCAGACTCCATCAAGGATTCCGGGATGGCGCCGCAGTTCACAGTGACAAAGGGTCTATCTTTGAGAGGACCGTTAAAGTGAATGGCCTTGGCCACCATTTCTTTTCCAGTTCCTGATTCGCCCGTGATAAGAACGTTGGTCGGCGTTTGGGATACACGACGAATCATCTCATAAATTCTGTGCATCGCCTCGGAGTTGCCCACCAGATTCTGGAAGCTGTACTCTCGATTCAATTCTTTTTTAAGGACCCGGTTCTCAACTTCTAGATTCTTCGAGCGGAGCGCATTGGCAATGTTGATCCGGACTTCATCAATCTTGAAGGGCTTCGTGATGTAGTCATACGCCCCGAGTTTCATCGCCTCGACAGCGGTTTCTGTCGTACCGAAGGCCGTGATCATCATAAACAACAAGTCAGGATACTGATCGCGCACCTGCCTTAGAAGTTCGATCCCTGTCAGGTTCGGCATCTGCAGATCGGAAATCACCAAATCAAAGGATTTCTTTTTGATTAAATCCAAACCCACTTGGCCGTCTTCGGCACAGGTGACTTCGTACCCCTCTTTTCGCAACATGATCTCGAGGAATTCTCGAATGGATTCTTCATCATCGACGACCAAAACCCTTGACTTCATAGATGTCTCCCCAATCCTATTTTCTGCGCTCCTAGCGCCTTTCTCAACCGTTGACTTCTTGTTTTCCCGGAATCAAGCCTTCTGTATGGAAATCCTTAAGCGATGGAAACTCGATGACAAACTTGGTTCCTACATTTTCAGTTGAATCGACCAAAACGCGCGCGTCGTGAGCCTGCAGTATCTTATGGGTCATAGCCAAACCCAGACCCGTCCCCTGGGCTTTTGTCGTATGAAATGGCTCGAAGATCCGATTCAGGTTTTCCTTCTTAATGCCGCATCCATTGTCGCGAATGATCAGGACCACAAAACGCCCCTGATCATGGGTCTCGACCTCAATACGCGGATTGGTCACCTTATCCATTGCTTGATAGGCATTGATCACCAGATTCAGTAA
This sequence comes from Bdellovibrionales bacterium, assembly GCA_050250515.1. Classification (GTDB taxonomy): domain Bacteria; phylum Bdellovibrionota; class Bdellovibrionia; order Bdellovibrionales; family UBA1609; genus JALHOQ01. Next base: position 20,179 of record JBFWON010000010.1, read on the forward strand.
GGCCTGCTTTAAGGAATCCCGATTGCCCTTGATATCGGACTTGGCCGTCAGCTTAAGGGTTTGGTCTACGTCGTTTCTCAGTTTTGGGTTGAACTTTAGTGCTTCGAGGACTTCCCGAATCAGGTTATTCAAGTTCACCGGTAGACTGGCTTTGTTTTCGGGCCGCACATAGTTCAAAAAATCAGTGATAAGGCGATTGAGCCGATCGATTTCCTTATCCACGATTCGCATCAGCCGAGTGGTCTCATCATTGAGTGGCTGCCCACCACTCAGCATCAATTGAATACTACCCGAAATACTGGCGAGAGGGTTTCGAATTTCATGAGCAATTCCGGCCGCCAGTTGACCAACGGCCGCCAATTTTTCTTGCTGACGCAGGGTCTGTTCCAAAATCTTTTGCTCGGTCCGATCGTCTAAGATCAGGAGCCATCCCTTCAGTCTCCCCTCACTGTCCTTAAAGCGAGCGGCCACGATCTCCAGGTGCTTAATCGATTCTCCAGACCGCTTGATAGTGATGTCCCGACGTTCAAAATTACGTCCTTCATCGTCGACGAGCTCAAGCCAGGGCCAATCCAGTTCAGGGACCACGTCCTGAACTTTGACTTGCAGGAAATCATTCGACTCTAAAACCGTGGCCGCGAGAGGATTGAAGTATTGCACAAAGCCCGTCCGGCTAACGACGATCAGACCGGAAGCGATATTGTTCACAATCAACTCATTCAGATTTTGCAATACGACCAGGTCGCTTTGAGTCTCCTGCAGCCGGGTACCCACATCCGACAGCTGCTCACTCAGACGGCCACCTAAATAGGAGACCGCGACGAAAGCGAAATTATTCACGGCCAAGGAGAAATACAGACTTTGACCCGTGACTTCTGGCGACACCATTAAGAGGGCACTAAAACAAATGGAGGTCCAGACGGCGAGTAACCAGCCACCCTCACGACTGAAAACCATATTGCCGAGAATGAGGTTCACTAAGTAAAGAAATAGGAACAAAGACTGACTTGTTCCCGTGAAGTAAATCAACAGCGTGACGGCCATGGTATCGAGGCCAAAAAGCGCCGCATTGCAAATTTCCTGATGTCGAATTTGCTGAAAGAAAAAGAGGTAGGTTGCGTTGAGCAGAAAATTGACTAAAAGGACCGCGTAAACGGGCAGCCAGATTTCGACATTGAGAAAGTTGCCGATGCGAACCTGATACGCGACCGAAATGAGAAGAATGCAAACTAAAAAAGCCGTTCGCACCGCATGAACCAATAACCACGGACGTCTTAGAGCCAGTTCCGCTGGATCTACCAGTCGCAGTTTGCGAGTAGGAAAATCCATAGTCACCATACTAACCCGACACCGTGTTGGCCATATTGAAGATCGGTAGATACATCGCCACCACAATCACGGCGATGATGGCACCCAAAACGACCATTAAAATCGGCTCCAACAAGCTCGTCATGGCTTCGGTGGCATTTTCCACCTCATCCTCGTAAAAATCAGCGACCTTTGACAACATTTGGTCAATGTTACCAGTGGCTTCACCGATGCTGATCATCTGCGTTACCATGTTCGGAAAGTAAGGAATCTTCGTCAAAGGATCTGCCAATGTCTTACCGCGAGAAACGGCATCCTTGGTCTCTAACAACGCCTTTTCGATCATCCAGTTACCGGCCGTGGCCGATGAGATTTCCAAAGCATCAATGATTCGGACACCGGATGAAAGCAGTGTCGACAGTGTTCGCGAGAAGCGAGCAATCGCGCTCTTCTTAATAAGATCGCCAAAGACCGGAATCTCAATGATGATCGCATCTAAGATTTTTCTTCCATCCGCGGTGTCGTAATACATCTTCAACAGCATCGGCACCGCCACCAACACAGCCAGCATCAAGTACCAGTAGTGTTGGCAGAAATTGGATGCATTGATGACCATGACGGTCAGGGCGGGAAGCTCTTGACCGGACTGCTGAAACATCTGCGACATCTTGGGAACAACGAAAACCATAATGAAGGCGATCACAATAATGGCTACAACAATCACCGCGATCGGATAAAAGAGCGCCGCTTTGACTTTGGCTTTAAGTTTCACCGAAGTCTCAATATAGGAGGCAAGTCGATTCAATACGGTCTCAAGCACACCGCCCTCTTCGCCAGCCTTAACTAGATTGATGTAAAGACGATCAAATACGGCGGGCCGAGCCCCCAGAGCTTCGGCTAGGCGCCGTCCGCGCGCCACGTCGCTCACTACAAGCTGCAAAACATTTGTCATGCCCGCACTGCGCGCTCCACGGGCCATGGCTTCTAGACTTTGCACAATGGGCACACCGGCTCCCACTAGCACGGCGAATTGTCGGGTGAATACCTGAAGATCCTTTTGTGAAACGCTATCTCCAAAAATCGCCAACTTCTTAAGATCAAAGCCCGGGCCAGCCGCCTTTGACTTGGCCTCTAGACGAAGAGGCGTTAAGTGCTGAGCCCTCATTCGCACTCGGGCCTCAGCCTCATTGGCGGCGTTGAGCTCCCCGCGCACCACCTTGCCGTCGGATGTTTTGGCCTGAAATTCATAAACTGCCATCTTGTCTTAGACTCCCGCCGTTTTAAGCATTTTATCCAGTTCTTCAGGGTCATGGCTGTACATGAAGGCTGATCGCACATCGATTTTTCTTTTTAGTACCAACTCAACCAAAGATTGATTGAGTGTCACCATCCCCGTCTTGTCCTGACCCACTTGCATCATTCCGTAAACTTGATGGAGCTTGTTTTCTCGCACCAGGTTTCGAATGCTCGGGCTCATCACTAGGATCTCCATGGCCGGAACCACTCCGCCCTTGCGCGAGGGAATGAGCCGCTGGCTGATAATGGCATTCAGAACCAGACTTAGCTGCGTTCGAATTCGATCCTGTTGTTCGGCGGGAAAGACATTGACGATTCGATTGATAGACGAAATCGCCGAGTTGGTGTGAAGCGTGGCAAACACCAAATGGCCGGTCTCACACATATTCATCGCGGCATCTATAGTTTCAAGGTCGCGAAGCTCTCCCATTAAACAAACATCGGGATCTTGACGAAGTACGTGCTTCAAGGCGGCCCGATAAGAAACCGTGTCCACGCCCACTTCACGTTGATTCACGATGCAAGATTTGTGGGGATGCACATACTCAATGGGGTCCTCAAGCGTGATAATGTGACCGCGCAACTCTCGATTGATCTTGTCTAAAAGCGCGGCGATCGTCGTCGACTTGCCCGAGCCGGTAGGTCCCGTGACCAAAACCAAACCTGTGGGAAAACTGACGAGGTCTGCCACGACACTTGGAAGGCCCAGGACATCGAGTTCCGGGATATCAATGGGAATGCGGCGAAAGACACCGCTCACAGCACCCCGTTGGAAAAACAAATTGGCACGAAATCGGGCCATCGATTTGATCCCAAAACTAAAATCGAGCTCTTTGGTCGCCTCGAATCGGCTCTTCTGTGCGTCAGTCAAAATGGAATAACAGATCATCCGCGTCTGATCGGCTGTCAGATCAGCCGACTTCACTCGAATGATTCGACTGTCCACCCGAAGAACGGGCGGAGAGCCCGCCACGATATGCAAATCGGAAGCTCCCTGTTTGACCGCTGCTTTCAACAATTGATGCAATGTAATCATATAACGTCTGCGATGGTCGTATTCAGCACTTCTTCCACCGTTGTTAATCCCGCCTTTAATTTTAGTAGCGCAGCATGCCGGAGTGTCCGCATGCCGTCACGAATCGCTTGTCGCTTGATCTCAATGGGAGATCCACCTTTGTAGATCGCGTCCTTCACCGAGGCCGTCATCGTCAACATTTCGAAAATCGCCAAGCGACCTTTCAATCCGGTGCCGTTGCAGTCCTCACAGCCCTCACCCTTTTTCAGTTTCACATAAGAGGGGATGTCTTCTGGCCGAACGCCGATCTTTTCCAAAACCTCTGGGGGTACGGTGAAGTCCACTGAACATCTCTTGCAATTGCGTCGGACAAGTCGCTGGGCCACAACAATCGTAGTGGCTTCCGCCACGATAAAGGGCTCGACACCAATCTCGACCAGTCGCGAGACCGTCGAAGCCGCATCATTCGTGTGCAAAGTGCTCACCACCAAGTGGCCCGTGGAGGCCGCTTTAAAGGCCACTTCCGCAGTCTCTAAATCTCGAATCTCACCGACCATGATAATTTCTGGATCCTGACGAAGAAAGGATCGCAAGGCTTCGGCAAAGGTGAATCCAATGGAAGGTTGAACTTGAACTTGATTGATTCCGTCCAAGTTGTACTCCACCGGATCTTCCGCCGTGGAGACATTCACATCGGGTTTGTTCAACTCATTCAAAGCCGAGTAAATCGTCGTCGTCTTTCCGCTTCCCGTGGGACCTGTGATCAGCACCATGCCCTGGGGTTGATGAATGGCATCTAAAAACTTATTGAAGTCATCTTGTTCCAAGCCAAGCTTGGTCATATCCACTTGCAGATTCGACTTATCCAAGAGACGAAGCACAACTTTCTCGCCAAATATGGTGGGCAGGCAAGAAACACGAAAGTCGATCTCGGAACCACTTCGCGTTTTCACTTTCATCCGCCCATCTTGCGGTTTTCGACGCTCACCGATATCCAAACGACTTAGAATTTTAATACGACTCACGATCGCGGCGGCCGCATTGGCCGGAGGCTGCACTTTTTCAAGCAAAGTTCCGTCGATGCGAAATCGAATGCGAAACCGTTTTTCATAAGGTTCAATGTGAATATCAGAAGTTCTTGTCTTGATGGCCTCAGACAACATGGCATTTACGAATTTGACGATCGGGCCTTCATCAAGGGCTGCATCCTGGTCGACCACTTCGACTGAGCTTAGAGCTGGCCCCCCGACGTCAACACCCTCTTCGATTTCCGAAACGATATTGTCGATCTTCGACGACCCACCATAATATTTATCGACGGCAGCAAAGATTCCCGCTTCGCTTGCGACAACCGCCTCGATTTTGCATCGAGTAAGTAAGGCTAAATCGTCTTTCACGTAAATGTTGCTGGGATCGGCAAAGGCCACCACAAGGACCTTCCCTGCTTTTGAGACCGGCAGAACTACATGTTTCTCACACATTGCCCTAGTCAGCATTTTCAATGCCTCGGGATCCACTTCGAAGGTCGCAAGTTCAATCGTGGGCAAGTTGTACTGCTTGCCAAGAAATTCCACTAAATCGTGATCCCGTACGAATCCAAGCCGAACAATTGCTGTTGTCAACCGGTCGCCGTTGGCTTTTTGATTCCGGCGCGTCTGATCCAATTGTTCCAAATCAATCAAGTTGCTTGAAACCAATAGCTCCGCAAGTCCTTTTCGGATAGCCACCATCACCTCTGGGGTCAGAGTTCCATACATAGGTTAGCGGGTAGTGACATTTTTTGTAACTGGACGTAGGTACTGAAAGTAAGACCTGTTATGCGGTGGTCGGTGGTTCCGCCGGCTTTTCAGTCGGCTCCAAGTTGGCTTGGAATTCTTTGGTATAAGAGTCTAGATCCAGGTCCACACCAAAAGCCCACTTCGCCCAAAGAACGTCCGTCCTGGCGCCAATTTCAATTCCGTTGATAACGGTCACTTCGGATTCGACGGCCTCTTCCATCAGAATGCTGGCTTTTTGATGGCGACTTGAATCAAAAAGAAACCCAGGACGCTTAAGAAAATTCAGATAAGACAATTCTCGAAGCAAAGGATTTTCATCAATGGAGGGTGTGCAATTCACTAAGGCTGCGCATTCGCCCGGTAAGAGAACAATCTTCTCAGTAGGAACCCATTCAATAGCCAGCCCAAAAAGCTTTCGGTTCACCTCTTCAATGGTCGCACCAGCTTCTTCAACATCCAGATTGGTCAGCAAAAAATTCTTAAATCCCGCCCGAAAAAAAGCCGCAATGGCCGTGCGAGCCACGCCCCCAGCGCCCGCCACCAAAACGCTGCCGCGCTTGTCCATGTCTTTTCCGACCCGGACCAGTATCTGACCGTAGCTCTCATAAAGAGCACAGAGAGGCCACCAGACTCCATTGGTGTTCACCATGCCGTCAATCACACCGATGAGCGTGGCCCAAGTGGATCGGACTTTCAAAAGTGCGAGGACCTTTGGACCAACACTTGTGCTCAGGCGGACGTGATCAAATCCGTCCAGTACGGAGATATCCGCGAATTCTCGCGTGGGTCCATCCCATTTGACATACTCGTTTTCAACGCCCGCCTCTTTTAATAAGCGGGACAGAACAGTCCACCGATGTTCTTCGTTGGTCGGACTGACCGACGTCCAACGCTTCATCTTAGCTCCCGAGGTCTTGCCTCGCTTTTAGGATGTCGAGCTGGATTTGATTCCGCAAGTCTTCAATGGAGTTGAACTTGATTTCAGGTCTTTGAAAGCGAATAAAGTCGATTTCTAACACCTGACCGTATAGATCCCGATTCTCGTCCAAAAGATGAGTTTCAATATGAAGAGCGGACGAAGAACTCACCGTAGGCCTAATTCCGATATTCGTCACAGACAAAAAGGTCTTGCCCTGCCATCTCACCCGGGTGGAGTAAACACCGTCCACGGGTCGAGTTTCCCCTTCCCATCGCAGATTGAGTGTGGGGCTACCTATCGTACGCCCAAGACCGGCTCCGGACTCCACCACACCGCGAACATAAAACGGTCGACCGAGGAGACGATGGGCGATTTCCACTTCACCTTGTCCAATCAACTCGCGCAGCCATCGGCTCGAGATCACCCGTCCATTGTATTCAATAGGTGCGGACGAAAGAACCTCGCATCCGTGGTTCTTCCCCCACTGGGTCATCCAGGCCAAATCGCCTTTTCGGTCGCGCCCGAACGCAAAGTCGTAACCCACCACCAGACGTTTCGGAGCCAAAGAGGATTCGAAAAACCGAATGGCAAAATCATCTGGGCTCAGACGGGCGAGTTCTTTGGTAAATGGAACTTTTAAGAGTAGGTCCACACCAAGCGGAGCAAGGACATGCTCCAAATCGTCGGAGGGAAACAAACGCGCAAAGGGCACTTCCGGCGACAAAACACGAATCGGATGGGGGTCAAAGGTTATCACCACCCAAGGACGGGGCCCGGCCTTCACCTGCTGAAGAAGAGACTGGTGTCCCAGGTGAAAACCATCAAAGCTCCCCATTGTGAGAGAGCCACCATGAAAATTCTTCCCGACAGGAAGCTCACACATGACTTGCACGGCCGCCAAAATGACCGATTTCCAATGGATAACCAATTGAATTTTTTGGACCTTTTTGATACGACGTGTCGTGATGTTTCGAAAACTTTGGTCAGCTCGCGGTCTTTGGTTCCGGGTGCTCTTTTGTTGGGCGCTCGGAATCTCCGTGCAATTTTTTGATGAGGTCGACAAATTCGACCTGCGTTTTCAAATGCGTGGCACACAAGAAGCGAGCGACGACATCGTTCTCGTTTATCTCAATCAAACCGATTGGAACTTTCTGCGCGGACCTTCTGATGGTTGGATGCGATCAGTAAAAGAGTTTAGCTCACCCACCGACTCTCACTTTTGGAAGCCCGCCGTTTGGGACGAGCTACTGGGAAAAATTTTGGCATCCAACCCCCGCTCCGTCGGTGTCACGTTTTTCTTTGGCCCAAACTTACCCCTACCCAATGAGAAAAATGAAAACCTCTTCAATCCGAAAGTTTTTTGGGCCGGGCAATTGGACAATGAAGGCCGACCCATCATGCCGATCACAGCTCGGGTGTATGGCTCCAATGTCGCGTCCATCGACATGAGGGAAGAAGAGGATCATTACCTTCGCCGCTTCACCCCCGGCTTCGGACCACTTCCACACATGGCCCTTGCATTGACTCGATCGTCGGCGGACGAAGCCACTTTGATGAGCCACCCGACCATTGGACATTCACAGCTGATCAACTTTCGTGGGCCACGCGATAGCTATCGATCGATCCATGCGGCCGATGTGATGGCGGGGCGATATCCGCCAGATTTTTTTCACGGCCGAACGGTGATCATCGGCAACTCCACGCTCACTCACCACTATGTACAGACTCCCGTTGGACGCTTAACGCGGGCCGAGGCTTTAGCTGAAATGGTCGATTCGGTGGCTGGTAATCGCTGGATCCATCGCATACCCCTAGGCTTAGCCGCCCTTTATATTTTAGCCATATTGATTTTGGGCGTGTTGATCATGCGCTCATATCCTCAGCAGGTGGCTCTGGTCTTCCTAGTTTGGCTGGGACTCGGAGTCGCTGCCGTTTCGCTCTGGGCCTTCGATACTTTTTATCTTTGGCTTCCGATCTTTTCGCCGCTGATTGCGCTCATCATGATGTACGTCATTTTGATTGGCTACCAACTCACCATTAAAGAGAACTTAGCTTGGCGTCTGGAACAGGAAAAGAATCTAATTTTTGAACTGGATCAGCTCCGCAATAATTTCGTTAGCTTGATTAGCCACGATCTCAAAACTCCGATCGCTAAGATTCAAGCCATTTGCGATCGCCTATTGTCCTCTTCACAATTGGAGACCGAAGTCCGTGACGGACTGACGAGCTTACGGCAGGAAAGTGTAGAGCTTCATCGCTACATCCAGAGTATTCTGCAGCTTTCAAAGATGGAGTCGAATTCGATCAAGTTGCGTAAAGAAGCCACCGACCTTAACGAAGTCGTAGAAAAAGTGTTTGAACATGTCGCCCCTCTCGCCACGGACAAACGACAAGAACTCAGCATGGCCCTAGAGCCTATGTTTTCCTTAGAAATTGACGGCCTGATGATGCAAGAAGTGATTATGAATTTGGTTGAAAACGCCATCAAGTACACGCCCAACGATGGCGCAATCGAGATTCGCACAGAAGAAATTGACGACAAAGTCGTGTTCACCGTGCGCGACAACGGCCCGGGAATTCCACCTGAAGATCGAGATCGCATCTTTGAAAAGTTCTTTCGTGGGCAGGCCGTTCAGACTCAAATCAAAGGCACCGGTCTTGGGCTTTTTCTTGTGAAATATTTTGTTGAATTGCATGGTGGCGAGGTTTTTTTGGACAGTGAACTGGGGCGCGGAACTCGGGTAGGATTTGCCATTCCGCTGCACCATTGAAGATGAACTTGGAAAGATTTAAAGGAGCAGGATATGAAACAATCAATTAGCGTTCTCATTGTGGATGACGAGGCCGAACTGAGAAAGTCGGTCGCTTCCGTTTTGAGTGCAGCCGTACCGGAATTTGACTTCAAGGTACACGAGGCCGGAACGGGAAAAGAAGCCCTGTCTGAAATAGAAAAGACGGACTTCGACCTGATTTTGATGGACGTACGAATGCCTGAGATGGACGGACTCGAAGCCCTCCAACAGATCAAGGCTTCCGATCCGCGGGTTTTCGTAGTGATCATGACAGCGCACTCGAATCTGCAAGATGCGGTGACAGCTATTAAAGGCGGGGCCTACGATTACATCGAAAAGCCAGTCCAGCCCACCAAACTGGCCACCATCGTGAAGAAAGCTCTGCAAACGCAAGAGATGGTTTCAAGCCTCGCGATTTCTGCGCCCGTATTGGATGACGATATCGACTCTGAATTTGTCGGTGGCTCCAAAAAAATGCGGGAGATCTTCAATTTGATCAATCGCTTAAGCCAGGTCGACACGACGGTCTTGATTCGCGGTGAAAACGGAACTGGCAAAGAACTTGTGGCACGAGCGATTCACTTCAACTCGCCTCGTAAACATGGCGAATTTGTCGCCATCAACTGTGGCGCCATTCCCGAATCCCTGATGGAAAGTGAGCTCTTTGGTCATGAAAAGGGAGCTTTCACCGGGGCTGTTGAGCGAAAGATCGGGAAATTTCAATTGGCCAACAAGGGGACCATCTTTTTAGATGAAATCGCCGAGCTGCGACCCGACATGCAGGTAAAACTACTCCGCGTTCTGCAGGAGAAGCGATTCACCCCGGTGGGTAGCCACCGCGAGGTGGCGACCAATACTCGCGTGATTGCGGCCACCAACAGAAACTTAGAAGCCATGATTGAGGACGGAACTTTTCGCGAAGATCTCTTCTATCGTCTGAACGTGATGCCGATCTTCTTGCCACCTCTAAGAGAGCGGATTGAAGATCTTGAAAATCTGGTCAGCCATTTTGTTCGCCGATTCAATAAAAAAATGGGCCGCCAAATTTCAGGATTGGAGCCTGATGCCGTTGCGATTCTGCGCCATTACCGATGGCCCGGCAATATTCGTGAGCTTGAGAACTTAATCGAGCGTTGCTTCGTGCTGGAAAACGGCACCACGATTACCCTGAGCACCTTGCCGGAGGCGGTTCGAAACGCCAGCCAGTCGGATGTGAACTTCGATGCCTCGGCCGGCTACTCTGGACCCTTGGATTTTGATCGGTTTAAGGAAGAAACTGAGAAAGAGTTTATTCTTCAGGCTCTCAAGGCCAATCGAGGTCGGATCAATCAGACGGTCGCACAAGCGAACATTCCCAAAAATACACTCTTACGTAAGATCAAAAAATACTCGATCAACGTCAAAGAACTCGGAGAATAGCCAAAATTCGGCTCTCGAAAAGTAAGATTTTCGAGAGCCTTGTGCCCCACTTGAAGGACTTTCAGACTCGCAAGAACCCGCCGCTTTAAATTTTGGCTCTGCATTTTGACACCATGGTGATTCTTTCGCTGGCATAAGTCTCGCTCTAGTGACGGTGTGGTCCTAAGGATGGGGACACATTATGAAATGGATTGTATTCATTTTTTTTACCGTCACTCTCTCCCCGAAAGTCGTCGCTTTCTCAGTCCCACGCCCGATGCTTCCGCCGCCCGCCGCTTCCCCGAACACGGCGATCGAGGGAGTCTCGGGACTCGAGACCCTGCTCGGCCATGAAATGACTGAATATGATCTTGCCCAAATCAAGGATGTTGCTGCACAAGTCGAAACGCTGAGAGAGAAGCCCATAATGGTTAGCACCGGCGGAGGTGTCTCCATCCATCCTATGGTTTGCGGTTACGGAAAAATGTCACTTTCAGTCTCCTCCTTTAAGGGCCCAGGTTGGGAGTATCAACCCTGTGTCGAGTACGAATACATCGGCTTTCCAAGATTTATTCGGGTGGTGCGATCTCATATTATGCACGGTCCATCCTTTATATTTGGAACCTCTATGTTGACTGTAGGTCTGCGTGTCGGGGCCTTCGTCTTCCCGGAGGCGGACGGTCGACCGGCGGAAGGGGCTTACGGCTACGTCGAACTTAGCGGACCGCTCGGGCCTTTGGCCAAAATGAATGTGCAGGTATCCTTTGGACCCGGCTGTCAGCAAAAGTTCGACCAAATTTTAGCCAAGCAAGGTTGGACTCACCTTCCAACGATTGTCGGGCAATGTCCCCAAATGTTTATGGTCGGTATTGGCGCCGATCTTTCGGGATTCCTTTTTGACCTTGGTAAGATTGTCCGCGGAGTCGCTCGCTCACCCGCAGGTGGAGCCACTGGCTTCAAGGGATTTTTGCAATCTCTCAGTGGCGGGTTCGGTGCGTATGTGTCCGTCAAAGAACACCCCTGGTACGACCGCCTGGTCAACCAAGGGATGTCCTTGAGCGACGCCTTCGCTGATATGAAGAAAGATTAGACTCACCGACGGAGAAATCTCGGCTGGTGTCTCGCTAAAGGTTCGCCGTTCATTAGGCTTTGCCACCGGGGGTGGCCAGAACTTCGCGAATGGCGGCGATCGCGGCTCGGTTTTCCTCCGGCAACCCCACACTCATTCGTAAGTACTGAGGAAAGCCGTAGCTGGTGACTGGTCGAAGAATGATCCCTTTACGTAAAAGGGCCTGAAAAAACTCTTCGCCATTGCGACTGGTGTTGAACAGCACAAAGTTGCCTTGTGAGGGCAAATAGCTCAATCCCAGCTCATCGAGCGACCGATAAAAATAGTCCAGCCCTTCCCACGTGATTTGGCAAAGCCTCTTCACATATTCGTGGTCCTGCAAGGCCGCGACGACCGCCACTTGCGCCAAGGAGTTAACGTTGAACGGCTTTCGAATTCGATTCATCAAACCACAGACTTCCACCGGCGCGATCAAAACCCCAATCCGAAGGCCGGCCAGACCATGCACCTTACTCATGGTTCGAAGGAGCAAGAGATTGGAATAGCGCTTTCGAAATTCCATTCCGTTCGGATAATCCTTGGCCCGAACAAATTCGACATAGGCTTCGTCCATAACGACGAATATGTCTTTCGCCCCCGCGACCCTCATGAAGGACTCAAACTCGGAACTGGTGAAATAGGTTCCAGTCGGATTGTTGGGATTGGGTAAGAAGACGAGACGAATAAGAGGATCTTCTTCGAGCTTCAACGCCATGGCCTTTAAATCGAAGCGTGAATCCGCGGTGAGTTCAGTTTGCACCGTGCGGGCCCGAACACTTTGGGCCGAAATCGAATAGGCAGAGAAAGCTCCTTTGGAGGTCAAAACTCCATCGCCCGGCTCGCAATATATTTGCACCAAGATATCCACCAATTCGTCCGACCCATTGCCAAACACCAGTTGATCGCCAGGAACGCCGAAATGTTGGCTGAGCGCGTGGCGCATCTCAAAACAAGAACCATCGGGATAGCGATGAATTTCTGGCAGGGCCTGGCGCAAAGCCTCGACCACGCGGGGGCTTGGGCCAAGGGGGGACTCATTGCTCGCGAGTTTGACCACCGTCGATAATCCTAACTCACGTTTGGTTTCACTGATCGGCTTACCGGGTTGATACGGTCTAAGACTTAAAATTTCGGGTGCCACTCTCACGATATAACCCTCTCAAAGTCAAAGAATTCGCCCACCATGGGCGCGAAACAAATCTTGCAACTCTTGCGCATGCTCTTGGCTTCTTGTTTCGAGAAGAAACTCAATGGCGGTTTCGGCTAGCTTCATGCCTGAGCGAAAACGGTCGTGGCGCACATCTAAAACATTGGCGCCCTTTTCCGCGATGGCATTGGTCAGTTTCATTAGCGAACCGGGTCGGTCCGGCATCACCACGTTCAGGCGAATAAGGCGTCCTCGCTTAATGAGACCCCGTTCTATCACTTTGGAAACCAGATTGAGATCCACATTTCCACCCGAAAGAATAAGGCAACAATGAGATCCTAAATTCCAATCCGCTTTTTCCGCCCCGGCCAGAACCACGGCGCCAGAGCCTTCGACCAAAGTTTTCGCGCGCTCTAAGAAGTACACCATGCTTTCAGCGATTTCTTCATCTGTGACCGAAACAATGTCATCCACCAAACGCGAGACATATTCAGAAAACATCGCTGGGCTTGGGCGCTTGACGGAAATTCCATCCGCGATTGTCAAAGACGGTGACGGTGGATCCACGGGCTCACCTTTAAAAAGCTGCTTCATCCCCGGCGAAACGCTGGACACAACGCCATAGACCTTCACTTCCGGTCGATGAGCCTTGATCGCTGTCGCCACTCCTGAAATCAGACCGCCACCACCGATCGGAACCACCACGGAAGTCAGGTCGGGCACCTGCTCCAAAAGTTCGAGGCCAAGTGTACCTTGCCCCGCAATGACAAAGGGATCTTCGTAAGGATGAACAAAAGTGTAGCCCTTGGCTTGCTCGAGTTCACGAGCATACTGATAGGACTCATCGTAGATCTTTCCTCGCAAAATCACTTCCGCACCGTACTTTTGCGTCGCCATGATTTTTACCAGAGGAGAAGTCTCGGGCATGACGACGTGGGCCTTCGCCCCAATCTGGGTGGCGGCGTAAGCCACTCCCTGCGCATGATTGCCGGCACTGCTAGCCACCAAACCTTTACTCAGTTCCTGCTGCGAAAGGGAAAGCATTTTGTTAAGAGATCCACGGACTTTAAAGCTTCCCGTAGTCTGCTGATTTTCCAATTTGAGACAGATATTCGTACCTAAACGCTCGGAGACGGATCGAGAGGTACTCATCGGGGTTACTTGAGCGCGCCCCGCAATGCGATCACGCGCGTCTTGGATGTCCTTGAGATCGATTGGCATTCATATGTGCTACTCCATCCGCCAATAGGCGGTCAAACCTTGCAGCGGACGCCAATGACCCTCTATATCCGGGGGGCGAAGGCCACCTTCGGCCTGAATGGGCGTAAACTCATCGTTGAAGTAGTAGAACGGGGCAAAGGGCTTGCCACAATGGCCACACTTCTTCACCTGACGAACGGATTCGCAGATGCGACCACAAATGTGACAACGCCGAAACGCATGAATCTTAGCCATGCAGAGTCGCTCACTTCTCACAGACAATGTTTCTTTTGTTCATCACCCCAGACTGGGGTGCCCACTTGAACTAGTTCAGGTTCTCACGACTCTCGCGGGAAGTCCATAGGCCAAATTGATAAACTATTGATTTTACGTATCTTTTCGTGACAAAGCACGACGCGTTAATTTTGCGTCGCGCCACCATCGACCCACTTTTGAACGATATCTTGGGCCGTTTGATCCAATTTGCCGGTCTTGGGCATGACCATCATGGAATCATTGCTCTTCATACGGGCAATGATGTTGGCTGCGCGGGCCTGAGCCTGCGCGTACACCGTAATGTCAAAATTGCCTGAAGGCATGGCGCCGCTGTGGCAACTTGCGCAGTTCTTCTTAAACACGCCCAAGATTTCATCCGTCGTCTGCATCAAATCGTTGTAGCTGACCGTAGCCGGAATCACATAAGCCGGCTGCTGACTACCGATGATGGGGTCCGCCCACACTTGCACGATAGCCTGAGGCAGTCCGTTCAATCGACCGGACTTCGGCATCACAACGTTATTGTCGCTGCTGTTCATACGCATGACGATGTCAGCGGCACGTGATTCGGCCTGGGCCTGCACCGTGATGTTAAAGCCGCCGCTTGGATTGGCCCCACTATGGCAGCCAACGCAGTATCGGCGGAAGACTCCCAGCGTGGTGTCGGTCGTTTGCATAAGATCGGCATAAGTTACGGTTTGCGGCACAGTATAAGTTTGGCCGCCAGTGACGGTCCCCGCACCGACTCCCGAAGTCAGGTCGGCCACCGTTTGAGGGGATCCGATCGCCACCCATTGCTCGATGGTCGAGCGCTTATCAGCCGACATCAATCCGGTCGGCGGCATCGGTGCCGCCGCATTGTTAATACGTGAGACCAAGTTACCCGAAGTCGCTTGCGCCTTGGCCTCGGCAAAATTGGTGAGATCCAAATTACCGTAGGTCGCTTTGTTGGCGGCATTATGGCAAGTGGTACAATTGGCCGCGAGCACGCCCAACACAGGATCATTGGAAGTGAGATCTTGGAACGTGACGATGTGAGCCTCTTCAATACTGCCAATTCGAAGTCCAAAGGTATCCGTGCTGTCGACCGCACCAAAAACAGTGGCCCAACCGGCGTTCATCAAAAGCATGTCAGCAGCCCCACCCACAATGATGTCAATTTCGCGGAAGAAGGTGAAGTCACCCAACTTTTGCTTGTTCTTAACTAAACGAATGTTTTGTACTCGGTACTTAAGATCCGAATTGCTCGACAGAATTTTACCTCGAATATTGCGGACATCGTATCCAACATACTCATTGTTAACTCGTGAGCGACGGAATTCGACGGAAAGATTCAATTGAATTTTACCCAATCGATCTTCGTTTGAAATTTCTGTGCGTAAGTCAAAATCCAATTTGGGCCAAGTGGCGTTGTTGTTAGGATTTTGCGTGTAGGTGTTGGCCGGTAGCTTTTTCTCAATAGTCTTAATATCATTGGCTTCGCCGTAACACTCTTCCAGAACGACATCCGCATCTCGCCAGATGGACTTTGAATTGACAATCAAATCCGCATTCTGCGGACCTGTCCAGGGCGGCTTGTGGCCGGGATTGACCGCATTCAACTCCACCTTGGCTCGACCAATACTCTGAAACGAGTTAACGGCCTCATCAAAATTGTTGGAAGCTAGAGGTCGACCGGAAATTCCGCCCGCCCCATGGCAAGATCCACAGGCAACTTTAAAGGCTTCGTAATAAGTCTTTTTATAAGCGTCGGCCACCGTGGCCTGACAGGCCTTCGAAGAAAACTCATTGAATTTCTGGTGGGAACTGCTCATCGAGCAGTTCTGAAAACTGACCACCATCAATGTCGCCCCGAGAAGGCTAAGTAAAAAGCGTACCACGTCCAAACCCCTTCCCTATTAGACTAGCCTATGCGCAAGACTTCGTCGACTAGAGGACCTCGGATCGTTCCATTCGTAACCACTTTTTCAAAAGCTCCAATATTTCCATTGAATGAACACCAGTTGGCGAATACGGCCTGGGCTGCAAGCTCAGGACTGTTACCAACCAAAGTCCGATCATCGGCCACCTGGCCTGCGGTGTAATGACCGATTTGAGCGCCCCGAGTGGCTGGACGACCGGCTGGATCGTAAGCAAAGACCATGGCCATACCAGCACTTCCGCGGTCACTGGTCCATACGGCACCTGGTGCTGCGTCTGTATTGGAGACCACGGATCCATCAGAGGTCACATAAACCATAACTTTTTTCCCGAGGATCTTGGCCGTTTCCAAAATTCGACCGATCACTTGGCCAGCCGCTAAATCCTGCTGGTCGCCAGTGGTTCGTGTTCCATTGTGGTAATCGTAGCCACCGCGCTCAAGATTAATCGAGCCCGCTTGTCCTAAAATTCCATTGTAAACCATCGAAGCGAACACTCGGCTTTCGTTGTTAGCGGCCGTGCCGTTGTTGATTCCCCAAGCGGTTGCGACGGCGGCATTAGCCAACGGATCAATCGGAGCTCCACTTGAAAGCTCAACGTTCTTGATGCCGGCGCACTCCACTAAGTTTTTAACTTGCGCAGTAGAGTTGACCGAAGCCAACTTTCTAGCCTGTGAAGCGCTCAGATTGGAAACCAGTCGAGCCAATTTAGTTCTTTGTGTGGCCGAAAGCGAAGTTTGAAGAGCTCTCGTGTAAGCGATCGAACCCTGTAGATCGGCGAAACTGCCAACAATCAAAGGAGGAGGCGGATTTATGTAGGACGCCATCTGATTCAGTCCAGTGGCCGAAGCCCGCCGACCCAAGTTGGGGATGAGAGATCCCACCAGTCCACCTTTGAAGACAAGCCCAGAGGCATCGAATCGGTTGGAATTCGTGTCGTCTTGTGATTGCACACAGACGGCAAAGAAGGCCGTGTTTGCTAGAGCCTCAGGTGTTGAGGTCCCGCGGATGCCCACTAAAAGCTGGCCAAGAGCGTTGCCATTGGCTGTCGCCCAACCGGTGACGCCAAACTCAGTATCAAAGGTGAGTGCGTTGGCGCCTGTGTTGTTTCCCATTCCCATCCGATCGTAGGAGGGCAACGGATTGCCACCCGCATCGCGAGGGAGATAGTTACTCGACATCGAGCCGCCACCGGCCAAGTTCAAAGTGATAAAGGAGCACATGCTCGCCGCCCCTGCTGCGGAGCAATCGGCTGCATTCGCATCTGGACTCACTAAGAGACTCAGCATGCTCGGCATGGTCAGGTAAGCTGCGAACGGAATAATTCCGTACCCTAGAAACTCGCGACGGGTTGTCGGTTTCTTGTGACCCATCTGGGCCCACATTGGAATTTCTTGTTTTTTAACCTTCCCCATTTTTCCCCCAAACCTAGTATGTCATGGCATCAAACGATGCCAGCATACCTGCACAGGTTGACAGATACAGATTTCGCGTCTGGTTATTTGCATTCCCCGCCGTTGAGACAAAGTCGTTGTAGTAATCCGTGAGAATTCCCGCTTCCTCTCCGGTGAGCGGGCGACCATAAAACTTATCAGCCATGACCCCAATGGCATTCGAGTACGAGGCCATGGAGTTGTTGGCTAAATTCGCGCCAAAATTGACGCCAACAAAAAACTCGCGAGCCGCGCCGTTAGCCGATTCTCTTGCTATCAGACCGTTACAAAACTCGCCCGCCAGACTTGATGCGGCCATTTGCATGGGCGCATTGATGTCCGTCAGTTTATCTGTCTGTGACAAAGCCCCAGTTCGTGTGGCGTACTCTTGCGTTTGCGTATTGGTGATGGACTTGTTTTGTCCCGTCACATTGGCAAAGGTTGCAAAGACTTGAAAAGTATTGAGCAGCACCCATGGAGAATCTTTGATATCGCTAAAGAGGTCGCCACCGCTCGAGCTGGAATTTAAGTATCGGTAATCTGCACCCATAAAGAGTCCAGGAGCACAGTTGAAAGACAAGGTCGAAAGTCCAATCATCCCTGCTATGATCAGGGAGACTTTTCGCCATTTTAAACTCATCGCTTTATTCATCATTTTATCCCCCTTCCTTACCGTCGACACTTAGGATGTAAGGCCACTGTTTGAAACAAGGCCTTCAAGTTATAAGTCTTACCTTCGAAATCGAGGCCAAGACTTGAATAGATCGCTTCGTTTTCGGCCGTGCTGTATTCCGTGTGACAAACAGCTTCCCATACCCGCTTGGCCATACATGTGCTAAATCGTTTTGAACCGGCCACCAATCGACCGAAGGCATGTACACCCGCCGTGCGGTTCGCCAGAGCCCCTGGCGATTCACCCGCCGGATAGGGAGCAGGGCCACGCCAGCCGAACAAGGTGGCGTTTGCCCCTCGGTTGGCATTGTTGACGAAGGAGTCATCCCTCGATACATAGCCACCGGCAAACTGAACAAAGTCATTTCGATTCATTTTGTAGACAACGCCTGAAGCCGTTCGGTTGTTGTTGTCGACCTGGTCATTTCGCGGCCTCAGGTCACCATTCGTCGCACCATTGTGCATATGAAGGATGGCGTTACCATTGTTGATTTCGTTAATGCCATCACCCCAATCATATTTGGCAAAGGCACCGCGGAATCCGTCCATCACCGAGTGACAGCCCTTACATGTAGTCAAGAACTTGGTGGGGTCCCCACCTGGTTGACGATCCACGTCCCGACCGACTCGAATATCTGAACCCAACGTATCGGCCCATTCTTGAATCGGAACACACATAAATTCACGGAAAGTATACTCAACCAGTCGACGATTCGTACCCGCCACGGCATGCGCCTGCATCCAAGCTCTGGAAGTCAAAACACCAGCAGGATCAGGACTTCCGACCGGGACGCCGGCCTCTGAAATCTCCTGCGTTTGTCCGCCAGTGCCGATGATCGTTGTCGTCGATACTCCAGCAATCTTTTGACCACTGACGCGACGAAGAGCGGCGCCAATGTCGACATTCATAGATTCTAACGTCGCATAGTGGTTGTTACTGCCAATCACGTTTCGAATCAGGTCCGCGTCACTGCAGAGCTTGTAGTTCTGTTGATTGTTATTCGGATTCGTGGCGGTACAAACACCGGGATTCGCCGGATCAATTGCGGCCATGTCAGTGGCTGCGTAGTAAAAGTCGCCGAATAAGAGCTCGCGTGCATCTCTTTGGTCACGGGTCACACCCATGAAGGAGGCCGCAAAGTCATTCATTTGGTCGCGAATGGTCTCATCTCGGTTGGACATCTTCACAGCCATCTGCTTGACCAGCACATTCAAGAACTGAGGCTGAGACGTGGCGAGATCCACCGCACCTTGCCTATCCCCGGCCGTGATTTTTTGGATCATCTGTTGTGTAACAGGATCGGAGAGCGACCACTTCACTCCGGTTAAACGCTCAAGAAGCCATCGGGCTTCGCCGGCTGGCGACCGATCCACTTGAGCTTGAGCTGTAGTCGACAGAACTATGGACAAACAAAGGAATACGAATCGCAAATTCATCTCCCCACCCCCAAAAGAAAGCATCGCATGTTAGAATCCAACGTTATCTGTTTCTTCCGCAAACGTGAGGTCAAGCAGGACGTACCGTTCGTTTCTAGATTCTGGTATCGCGTAAATTCATAATAGCAAACCGCATAAATTTCTGAATGAGAATCTGAGGTGCTCACAGACTTTTCCGTTTCCTATTGGCGGGGAGAAAACTAGCGATAGGAGAAGGTGACTTCTCCCAACGTGATACGCTCAAAATGAGACACCAAGATTTTGGCACGTGTTTGGAGTGAAGTTTGATTGATCAAGACTTCGACATTCAAATCAAATGAGTTAGGATTTAGACAGGTCCCGATCTTGCCTTTAACGGAGTTATGGGAGTGGAGTCTCAAGACAATATATATTGGGTGCGTGTTCCGAAGATCATGGTGATGATGGGGCTGCTAATATTGGTGCCGCCGGTTTTCGCAAGCAATATGCAGCACAAGCAGAAATGCGACGCCGAAATTAAGAAGGCCGAAGAAGCATGCAATAAAGCTGGTCAAGAAGCCAAACAAGCCGGTCAAAACTCAAATAATGCTGGGCAAGCCCAGGACGCGGCCCATGGTGGAAACAGCGACCGAGGATCCAACAACCTTTGCCCTCGAATTCAAAAACAAAAGCAAGACATCGACAATGCGATGGGAAAATGTGAAGCCGCGCGAGCCGCATGTAAATCAAAGTGCGATGCGGAAAAGGCCCAGGACGACCTTCATCCCACCCTTCAGCCCCCAAAGGCCAAGACCAATCCGGATCCTACGCAGTGCATGTCAAAGACACAACCGCAGATGACTGAGATGGGTAAATCGGCAGCTCCCCTCCCCGGCCAGGCCGCCGAAGCCTGCAAGTCTGGCGACGAGTCGAAAAGCGGTGGTCAACCACCACAAATGCCTCCCCCCCCGCAAGACGATAAGAAGGACGACAAGAAAGACGATCCCCTTCGCTGCGAAGGTGATGAGGGCGCCCGCTATTCCGACTGCAATGCGGCCTACATAGCCAAGTGTAACAACAACTTGTCCCAGTCGGGTTGCGAAGCCTTTGCCAACCGCTATTGTGGGGCTGCGGGTAGTGGCGCAGCCATTCCCTCCTCACCGGCAAAGCCTGGGCTGGTGGCCGACAAAACGGGCGAGGGTTTGGGTTCTGGATTCTGCAAGATGTATTCAGCCTACAAATTCTGTAAGTCCAACGCGGCCTCGAGTGAGTGCCCGAGCTGTCGTGGGTCTTATGCATTCTCAACTCCACAGTGTCAGGCGGATCCGCTTCAATGTATTCCGGTCGATGCGCTGAAAAACGCTCAGACATCGTGTCCATTAGATCCGTTGTTCTCAGATCCCAAAACCGCAGCTGAAATCGCCAAGCTCGTTGAAAACAATGAAAAGAAAAATGATCCACCTGCCACACAGATTCCGGGACAAACTGGATCCGGTGGTAGCACCACTGGCAATAACGGCAGTGGTGGCCTTGCTGTGGGCGGCGGCGGTGGAAACCCCGGTGGATATAGTGAAGGCCAAGGTGGCGGCGCAGGCTCCGGCTACGGTGCCGTGCCTGAAAGCGCCTCTGGTGGTGCCGGCGGTGGTGGCGGTGGCTATGCCGCAGCCAGTTTGGGCGAAGAAGCGGGCGAAGCCGCGGCCGATGGCGCCGGCGCCGGTCAAGGTTCTGCCGAGACCGCCGATTCTGCCGCTGCGAGCGATGTGGGCAATCGCTACGGACATACTTTGTTTTCGATTACTTCAGCCGTCTACAAAGGTCGATGTGAGCGAGGATTGTTCAATCCCTGCCGCGCTCATTAGCGTCTCCCCGATGTTGGATTGAGAAGGTTGGTCTGCCACTCTCTTAGATAGGCATCGCCGCTTCACCTATGCGCTCCCCAATCACCTTTCACTTCCAACCTAAACTAACCGCTATGCAAACGCCCTTAAGAAAAATAGGCCCTCGCCCCGTCAAGTACAGTCACTGGTGCAAACGACTCGCGCCACCGACCACGTCCTCAACAAGAATTTCGAAGCCGCAAATTTACGCCCGACATTAACCAATCCAAAGATAAATAATATTTGACTACTATTCCGCAGACGCTGGCTTCGCTTTGAAGAATCCTTTTCTTGGATACGTAGGGGGCCGCCTAGCTTCCTTGTTTTTGCCAGGGCAAGGTCGTCATGGGGATTAAAAGCTGTGATATGCGCATTTTCTAAAACCCCATCTTCCGCAGAAAATTGAAAAAACGACCTATGGAATATCATGATAAAAACCTTAGTGGAGGAAATCATGAAGTCTCACAAACAACTGGGCCTCTTTGAAATGAAAAACTTCAAGTCTCTCTTTGTCCCGACGAAAGGAAAGCGAAAGGTCGAGAGACCACTTTCGCGGCGACATCCGATGCACCTAATTTTAAAGTCAAAGCGGCATGACTTAAGAAAGAATGAACGCGCTATACAAGAACAGTGGTCCATCCTTGGCAGAAGACTCGGAATTAAGACCTATCGATTGGTTGTGGTATCGGACCACATTCACGCCGTCGTGGTGATTCAGTCGCGCGCGTGCTACCGAAAGTTTGTAAGTGGGTTCACTGGCTGGTTAGCAAGACGCTTTCAAATCCAATTTAGAACCTCGCCCGCCACTCGCATCGTCGAGTGGGGACGAGCCTTCAAGACACTGCTCAAATATGTGAAACTCAACGAGTGGGAGGCTTTGGGCTATATCGACTATCAGCCCATGCGAACGAGAAACCTGCCCGAGTGGATGAAACTTTAGGCTGACAGCCCAACTTGATGGAGAGACTTAGAGGAACCATCTTCGATAGAGCGTTTGGCAAAGCGGTTTAAGTTGGAGCCGGATTGTTTAAGTTGATCGACGGAACAGGAAACAAGTCGATTGCTCTACCCGCTCGACTCCATCTGCGCGAGGAGGTCGCCACGCTTCAAAGGCGCAAATTCAAAGCCGCGGGCGCGAATGGCCGCGATGTAGACCTCGAGCACGGACAAAAAATCATCTAGGCGATCCGGCGGCTGGCGATCGTGCAAAAGGACAATGCTGCCGGGAACCAGTTCACGAGCTGAGTTTTCAGCCGAGCCTTTTTTCCATGGAAAAACGGCGTCGTAGAATCTCTCGTTCCATAAAATCAAGGGCTCACCCAAATCCAAAAGTGCTTGACGCAAAGGCGGCGTCACAATGCCCACCGGTGGACGAAAACCGACGGTTTGATCGATCCCCATTTGCCGAAATTCCTGCGCAGCCGACTGGATCCATTTTTTCAAATGCCGAGCCCCGCGGAAGTAATGCCAAGTTTGATGATCAACCGAATGATTGCCGATCGCATGGCCGTCGGCCAATATGCGCTTCACAAGATCTGGATTCTCGCGCGCCCGATCGGCCACTAAAAAAAAGGTAGCTCGAACTTTGGTCCTTTTTAGAATATCAAGAACCGCAGGGGTCGAATTACCGTCAGGCCCATCGTCAAACGTCAGGTGCACAAAGCGCGCGTCGGTCTGAATCCGGCGTATCGAATGAATCACGGCAGAAACCGCAAAATGAAATCAAGCCAAACCCAAGTTTCGTCATTCACCGCGATGAGTCTCACGGTTGCGCGACCTGCTCGCAGCTCTTAAAAAAGTCGCTCGCGGACAAATCGACTAATGGTCGCGTACCTGGCTGCATCTGATAGGGCTTCGTCCACATTTCCTCGTTCCAATCCATCAAACTTTTGAGCTCGTGACGATTGGCAAATTCAGGGGTGGAAAGAATCATAGTCGCGGCGGCCTCTTTCACCTGATAGTCGAGAAAACGGGCCATGGACTGGTGGACCTCCACCAACGTAATCAAAACAGACTGACAGTAACCATCCCCAAGCAACTGCTGAGCTAGTGTGATGCACTCACCAGGAGTATTTTGATCCGCACTTAACGTGAACGCAGGTCCCGTAATGCCAAACTCAATCGAAGCAAATCCAGCCGTGGCATTGTGCAAACTGTTTTGAAAGAGCAGTGGACGGGCGACATTCGAGCGGGCGAGTGTCAGTAAGAAATCGGCCGAAGTTTCAAGCTCTCCCGAACTCGTACCGACCACCAATCCCAACTCCGCGCGATCGGCCCGGGCAGACTCTGACCAGGCGGCAAGAGCCCCCTGCATGGAAAGAACGGCTAACTTAATATTTCGAGTGGCCTTTCGCCATGTCGATGGAACCACATAGTTTTCCAAATCCGACAGGCGACTCACGCCAACACCAGTCACCAATGGAGTCACACAGGACCCCCGCGACCGATCACTAACGCCGCATTCGCTCCACCAAAGCCGAGCGTATTTTTCAGGACTCGGCGAATCGGTCGATCTTCGTCCCGCCTCGGCAGACAGATCGAGAAAGTGGAATCTGGATTTTCCAGCCCGCGCGTGGCGATCACTTTGCCTTCCAACATGGACTTGATCACCAGTGCCGTTTCAATCGCCCCCGAAGCTGCCAAGGCATGACCGTGCAACCACTTTGTACTGCTCACAGGTAGAGAGGGACCAAAAACCTCAGCCAACGCCGAACTCTCCGCCGCATCGTTATGCAGGCTACCAGTCCCATGGGCGTGAATCCAATCGATGTCATCGACAGCGACGGCGGCTTTTTGTAAAGCTTGGCGAATCGCCCGCGCGCTTCCCTTGCCACGCGGTTCAGGACTCGTCATATGAAAAGAGTCTGTCGAGTAGCCGGCCCCTTCAATTCTAGCGAGTGGATTTTCAGATTCCATTTCCACACAGAAAAACGCCGCACCCTCTGACAAATTAATTCCGCGACGATCGCGGTCAAACGGACGGCAAGGTTGTGGGCTCAACAGCTGAAGACTGCGAAATCCCTCACAAGTGAGAGGACACAGAACTTCAACACCACCCACCAACAATCGACGAGCCCGGCCGCTGCGTAGCCAGAGGGTCGACAATCCCAACGCTTGGGTTGAGGCCGTACAGGCCGACGTCACCACACTCGCCGGTCCTTGAATTTCAAATTCCTCTCTTAAAATCTGGCTCAGAGCGCCCAGCGGCTGATGACAAAACGCCTGTCGAAAAGAGGCGAGTGAGGAAAGACCTTCGGCAAAATCAATAAAAGGTTGATGCCATTGCAGGAACTGCCCTGTGGTCGTGGCTAAAATCAGCCCGTCCACGTCGCCCCTTTGCCAGCCCGCCTGATTCAGCGCTTCGTGAATGCTGATGCGACAGAATTCCAAGGCCCGATCGGAGCCCGAGATCTCATTTACTTGCCCAAAGCCATCGGAGCCAATGCCGGAGCGGGACTCCAAAACCCCGTGCCACAGAGCTTCTAAGCCCATACCCAGGCAGGAGACAACTCCAATTCCGCTGATTTGAGCGATTTTCATGCCGACTGGGAGTTCACTAGCTCCGCAATTGAGCCCACGGTACGAAAATACTTTTTGCCCATTTCCGCATCCGCGATTTTGACGCCGAACTTTTGCTCGATTGCGACGATGACTTCGAGAATGTCCACCGAATCTAAGTTCAAACCGCCGTCTCGCAATGTGGTGTCAGGGCTGAATTCCTTTGGGTCCAAATGATGCAGGTTCACACTGTCGCGGATCACCTGAATCACTTGGTCGAGAACGGGTTCGGTTGACATAGAAACCACAATTTAGTCAGAATGCCCTGTCGTTGCAACATTGGAGTGGACTTTGACTCTCGCAATTCTCTTTTGGCCAATAGTGTCAATGGCCCTGGAGTCCGCCCCGCTCACGCGTGCGGACTTAGACCAGACTCTTAAAAAATATCAAAAGGTGCACACGCTCGAAGTTGATTTTAAACAGGTCAAAGAGCTGCGGGACCTCGACATGAAACTCGTGTCCACCGGGCATCTTACCGTGCGACCTCCCGATTTTATGAAGTGGGAGGTTGTAAAGCCCTCTCCGCTCATCTTCACCATGGAGGGCGAAAAAATTCGCCTTCAAGGAAAATCGGAGAGTGATGAAATTGATTTAGGAAGCATGAGCCAAGACCACCGACGAGAACTCTCTCAACTCCTTAGCTGGCTGCGATTCGATGTGGACGCAATTTCCGCGCAATACTCGATTTACAAAACGGGTCCAGCGGATTTTCGATTTGAACCGAAGAGCGAAGGCCACTTTAAAAAAATCGAAATGAAGATGAACGCGCAAGGCCACTTGCGCTTGGTACAGTTTCTTGAAATCTCAGGTGATACTCTACGTATAGAGTTCGAGCGACCGCAGATTGCCTACTCAACACCCAATGCGAAGGCCTTATGATTTTGCTGAGTCTACTGACCGCAGCTCTGGCCTGGTCGGCCCCGGTCAAGGTGGACCAGTCATTTGAAATTTTCTTATCCCCTTCCATTCGTCAGGCCGCGACCGTTTACCGAGACTATCCCATCTTTTGGTGGAACTCTTTGGTGGTGGATTGGCCCGCAGCCAATGCCTCTGGAATTTCTAAGAGCCAAGACTTGTGTCACGAATTGGCGAGGCTCGATGCGCGTTCCATTCGTAAAATTCCATGCCAGCTCAACTTCAGTTCTTTAGGTCGCGAAATCGAGGACTGGCTACGAGACACTCCGGGCCGAGTTCCCTACTCTCAAACCCAGGTGGACTCGCGCCTCAGCGAAAGTTTAACAAAAGCCAGTCTGCCACTTGGGTCCGACCTGTTTTCTCTTTTGCGCTTGGATCCACTCGATCAGATTCATGATCTGGCCAGGCGTTGGTCCGCCGGCTCGGGGCGGGTATTTGAATCCAAAGGTGGAATTTTTTGGGACGCACCGACCGGTCGCGCTTTGGTTCCCGTGCAAATGAGTTTTCCGCCCACCGAAGGTGGCCGAACTCGCGAATTTATGGCGCAAGTCTTAACACTTTGCGAACGCTTTGGCTGCAAAGGGGTTCAGTTGTTTGGTCCGCACGCGGGATCTCTGGAAAATGAAATGCAGATTCGGCAGGACGCTGAGACCGTCACCTGGATGGGTTTATCGGCCTTAGCGGTATTGTTGATTGCCATCCTCGCATTGGGACGCCAAAGGCTATTGCTTCTTCTCCCCTTGCTTGCCATTTCGATTGGCGTTTCGGCTTTTCTTACCCATGCCCTCTTTGGCAGTATTCACGCGATTACTTTGTCCTTCGGTCCTGGTCTTGTGGGTTTGGCGATGGACTATGGAATTCATGCGGCTTTCGCCCGATCCGGCGGGCGCTCACTTTGGAAAACCAACGGGCTGGGCCTGGCAACGACGTTAACTATCTTGGTTTTGCTTAGTTTTAGTTCCGTGCCGTTGATTCGACAGATGATGGTCTTTTCCCTGATCGGACTGATCTTGAGTTTCGGTCTCTTCTACTTGGCCTTTCAATTTTCGCCCGAATGGTTCCAGGTCAAGCCTTTTGCCAAAATTCAGCCGGCGGCCAAGATTTGGCCTGTGCGCTTGGTCGAAATTCTAATGGCGTGTAGCGCACTACTACTTTTACATCCTCTTGGTCTTGACCTGCGCTACATGAATTACGAATCGGCTGAGACTCGTGAACTCACCAATTGGTTTCGCAGCAAGGGCGAGATGGGCCTGCCCTACTCTCAGATTATTAAAGCCACCGAACTGGTCGCCGACAATGGACAAGACATTCTCAAATGGGCGGACTCCAATGGCATTCGATACCAAGGCCCGGCCCGATTTCTGGCCCCACCGACGGAGGCCTCCTCGCATCGAACCGGTTGGCTCACCTCGTTTTGTGAAGATCATCGCAAAAAACTATCGCCTCAGATGCAAAAGCTGTTTCATCCAGGATTTGAATTTTTGTGCCAGCCCAGTCGACTCTTTTCTTTTCCGCGATATTTGAATGACTTCCGAAACGAGGAGAGTTTGGTTCATGTTCTCTTTGCCCAAGACGAAACCCAAGCCAGTCTGATTCGGACAAAATTCCCGGATGCTTTTTCACCACGTGAAGTCTTAAGCCGCTTTCCTCAAGCCTTTTCGAGTGAACTCATTTGGATGGTGCCGACGTCGATAGGCCTTTCGCTTCTCCTGATGATATTGTATTATCGACGAATTCGATTCGCCATTGCGGCACTGTTTCCGTTTTTAAGTGCGCTGGGATTCTTTGCTCTGGTCGTGACCATTTTTAATTTGCCCGTCACTTTTGTTTCCATCTTAGCTCTCTTGATGGTCTTTGGCTTTAGCCTCGACTACGGAATTTTCGCCGTGGACTCATTGATAGACACTTGCGCAGAGAATCAGGGGGTATGGAGTGCCTTGTCGATTTGCGCACTCAGCACCGCAATTGGTTTCGCTCCACTGCTCGGGGCTCAGCACCCCGTTCTCCACAGCCTGGGTCTTGCGCTGTTTTGCGGAGCCATAGGTACTTTCATCGGCACCTATTGGGCCATTCCAGGTTGGGTCAAAGTCCAGTCGTGAAGCGTGCAGCACTCGGATTTTTTTTGCTGCTGCTTTTGAGTTGGAATCTGTGGTTAGCCATTGTGCACGTCGGGGTTTTACGACCTCCGCCTATGCCGGCCAAAGCCAGTGGATCGGCCAATTGGTGGTCGCGCGCCGAGATGGGAATGAATCATATCGTTGTGACGGGTTCGCCCTTTCCAAGAGGTAAAGAATTAAGTCGGCTCACCCAAGATCTTTTAGCCCGGCAAGAAGACGAGCTCATGCGCGTGATCGATCAGATGCTTCCCGTTCGCTGGATTCAGCAGACTCTCGTCGCGGGCCTGATCACCTGGTACTGGGACGCCGACCACTATATTGGCGAAGAAGACCTTCTCGAGATGTACGGAGTTTCTCGGCATGCACCGACCAAATATAACTACCTGATCGACCCTTACACGCGCCAGCTAGCCTTTCACGGACTTCACGAAGTCGGACAGTTGATGGTCGATAGTGGGGTGGATGGACCCATGGCCTGCACGGTCGCTGCTGCGCCAGTCCCCGGTGGTTGGGTCCTTGGACGCAATTTTGATTTTGAGGGCGGTCGAATTTTTGATCAGGAAAAAATAGTAAAATGGATTTTTCCCGAGCGAGGCTACGCCTATGTCTCTGTCATTTGGGCGGGGATGGTCGGTGCCGTCACCGGCGTCAATGACCATGGTTTGTACATTTCAATGAATGCGGCCGGAAGCGATGACTTTCGCCGTATAGGCACACCCTCGACTCTTGTTATGGCTCGCGTTTTACGCGAGGCCCAAACAACCAAAGAAGCCATCGCCATTTTGGGGGACTCTCGAACTTTTATTACCGACATTTTTGTAATCCTGGATCGCGAAGGCTCATTGGTACGGGTCGAAAAATCACCCCTTCGGCAAGCCGCGCTTGAGCACTCTTCGGCCACCATCGTCACCAATCATTTGGTCACACCTACTTTTGCGAGTGATTCCACCAACAGTCGTCGGATGAGCGATTTGACAACGGTCAAGCGCTTTGAACGCGGGGAAGAGTTGCTGGGAAAATGGCCAAAGGGAATTCAAAGTAAGCTGGCCGCTTTGCAAATGCTGACCCTTTTGCGCGACAAAGGGGTGGACTCACACGGGCAACCCTTGCATCTTGGGCATCGAGCGGCCATCGACGCTTTGATCTCCACGCACTCTGTAATTTGGGACTCCACCGAAGAAATTCTGTATGTCAGCCAAGGACCGTCACTTAGTGGCCGTTACATCGGCTACGACACGCGGGCCACATTTTCGAGGCGCCAACCTGTTGTCGCGGGCGAGCTACCTTCGGATCCTTCCGTGACGACACAAGACTTTGAAAACTTGCAAGCGGATCTGGGACGATGGCGGTCCGTGCGCGCGCTCCTCAATAAAAAAGATTGCTCCGCAGCCAAGTCTGAGCTCGATCAGACCCATGCATCCAATCAACTCCACATCACCTTTCTGCATTTGTTGGGTGACGTACAAACCTGTTTAGGCGATTCTGATGGCGCACGTCAGTCTTGGCAAAAAGCCCTCGATGCGGAACCACCCTACCGCAGTGAGCGTGTGACGCTAGAGAGGAAATTGCGGTGAGAACAAAGGTCGCGGAAGGCTCGAGCCTCAATTTTGGCTGGATCGTAGTTGTGGCAGTTGCGCTCATCGCTTCGGCCTGCGCCCATCAAGGCATTCGCCCGTCTGAAGAGCGCGCCTTCCCCGATGGCAGTTATCGACAAGATGTCGAAGTGACTCCCAAAGGCCAAAGCAAGGCCATGAGGTTTCAAGGGGCACTGCTATTGAGTGGGAAGAGTCGGCATTTGGTCGGCCTGTCCCCAATGGGCACTACGGTTTTTCGCCTTCAAGAGAGCCAGGACCAAGACCGAAAAATCGAGATCTATGATGCCGAGTTGAAACAGCACTTTGACACGTTCGAATCTCTTTGGGACTTACTAAAGGCGATCTTTAACCAAAAACGAGGAACTAAGTCCTTCAAAGTGGGTGAGGCCAAAGTGCAATTTCTTTATCCTGATTGGGATGGAGTTCCGCAACGAATCCAAGTGGCGCATCCGCACTTTGATCTCCAGATCCAGACCATAAGCTATGGTCCCACAGAAGGAGCGAAGGATTGACGGGCATGAGACCTTCAAACTCTATTCGAGTGCTTCCAATAGTGGTCGCGATCCTTTTTCTTTTCTTCTCGGGCCATCTTATTTTTCGGCGATTTATCCTCGATCAAATTCCGACCCAGGTGCCTGGCTGGGTGGTCTGGTGCACTTTCAGCCTCAATCTTTTTCTATTCGCCGCTTTGGTGAACAAATCGGTTTCTCTGGAATCTCGTGATTCATAGGCACACACTTCGGTGCCCGCCGAGGCTATGGCCGGATGTTTACAAAGGCATCCGGCCACAGGTGGACATTACGGCTGAACGACTTGGCCAGCGAAGAGGATCACGCCAGACTGATTGTCACGAATAGCAAAGATAAAGGGGCGATCGGCAACAAACATAAATGTTGGAGGCCGAGGAATCGACGTCTTCTCCATTCCAATCGTAGTCACCGCAGCTGCTTCGGTGCCCTTCTCGTGGACCTTGATGACGGCATCTTGCTTCACGAACGAAACTTTTAAGCCGACTTCCGACATTTTCGAAAAATCAGCCGCCCCCGAAAATGCGTCAACCATTCCCAGAGTTTGCAAGTCTTGGTTCATAGTGTACGAGGTCTTGAACTCGAACTTGGGCATGGTGATCTCGCCACGGGTCGCCTCTGCCGCCGCGAGGTCTTGCAAAATCTTGGACATCAATACCTCGTCCATCTGCTCTTGCATGGCCGCAAACTGGCTAGGTACGGTCGGCATAATCAAAATCATACTGGCCAACTTTTGCGGACCGTAAGGAATTTCCACCGCCTCGTACCGGCCCTGAGAAACGGTATACTTTGTAGTTTCCTTCTTTGTCATGAGTTCGGCTGTAGAAACTTTGGAGCCTAAACCGTTGAAGGCCTGTAATCGTGCGGATCCGAAGGGTTGTGTCCAATCTGCCTTAAAGTAGGTGGCGTTAGCTAAAATCATTTCAATACCACCGATATCGTCGATGACCTGCTTAATCAGTCCGTTGGTGTGCTCGGCCGCCCAGTCATTAATTTGTTGGGCCGACCGTAACGGAGCCGCCTCGGCGCCAAAAACCTCTTTAGCCGTTTTAATATAGCTGGGTAGAATTGGAACACCTGGATCGGCCCAAACACCATTGGCAAGCAACAGAGTCAGTTCACCCTTGGGTCGCGAAGTCAACTCTTGCATAAGGCCTTTGAGATCGTGATTCGCAGCCAATAGGTCATTTTTTGGAAGTTGCAAGGTGGCGATCAATTGGTCGGCGGTTGGACCGGAAGCTCCATTGGCGAGAAGACTCAGCGCCAAGTGGGCCGACAGGGGCGAATAAATAACATTTTTTTGACTTTGAGACTTCAGAAGCAGGTGGAGTGATTTTGCGCCGAATCTATTTGATGCTTCCGCAATTCCCTGATGATTCGAACTGGCTTGCGCGGTGCCCGCAATGGCCGACGACAAGACCATGGCTGACAAGAATCTACGAATTTTCATTGGTATCCCCTTTGTTTGATTTACGCTTTACGGGACAATAGCCACCGGGCCTCGAAAGACAAGTAGGCCTACCACATTCACCTCTTTTTAGGGTTGGTGCCAAAATTCGAGGGAAAAAGTTTGCTGGTGCCGACCAACTCGAGAAAGACCCTTAAATGTCTTGGCCCTACTTACAGATTTTAATGTAGCAATTGGTAAGTTGGTACGCCCATTGTACAGCTCCCTTGGTCCGACTGGCGATAATTGGACACATTCTCGGAACGGTCAATCCATAGTCATACCATTGGCAGGTAGCCGTTTGGGCCAAAGTCGACTGACATGTTACAAACAATAAGAACAGGATTAGGGCCTTTTTGTTTATGTCACGCTAATTTAAATGAGAGGTAAGACCCGAATCCAGAAAAAAATTTCCTAACCGTTTACGATTAGACCTCAAAGTCTGACGGAAAGTGCGGTCCATGATCTTCGCTTTCAGGACTAAAAGTGGCATAGAGATTGGTATGTTTCTTCGTTTATGACGAAGACCAAGCACGATGCTAAGTCCAGTTCAAATAGTTTTGTCCCGGCCTCAAAGTGCTGGACGATTTTTGTCACCGTCATTGTTCTTTCTATAAATTCAGCGGCTTGGGCGAATGGTTCCTCGGCTCCCAACCCATCATCGGCGGCCGATAAAATCGAGGCCGAGTATAAACAATGCTTAACCAGATCCCGCCAGAAGTTGACTGGCGAAGAAGTCGCCACCATCAAAAACTTTCGCCAAAAGGTGCTTGAGAAAATGACTCCCCTTCGTGCCAAATGGGGACCCCAGGCCGACCAGCAGTACTCACAGGCCTTAATGGACACAGTGGATGGCTACATAGATCCCATTCAAGCCACAGACCGCCTGATGCCGCGATTTAACTTTGCTATTGCAGAGGAGAAGCTGAGGAGAATCGCCGTCCTGAGCGTGGGTCTGAATGATCCCGACTACAAAGCGTACGTCCAGCTGGCTATTCGAAGTGTTTATAAGCAAGTCGATATCGATTTGGCCGCTTTCAAGAAAGCCCACGAAAAATTTCTGCACAAGGTGATGGACTCTCTCTATCGCCAAGTGGAGCAATCCATAGGTGTCACGGCCCCCTTGGCGTTGAAGATGAGCCATCCCGAAGTTTTTGATATGGCTCGGCTCACCGCCAATCAAGTCAGCGAAATCGTAGCGCAAGTGCAGGTGGCCAATGCGGTTTTGTCGGGGGATCAAGCTCGCTTTCGTTGGGCCTTAGCTCTGCAAGCAGGGTACGCGGTTGGCGGATCTCTTCTTTTTGCTTCCACCTTTGTGCTGGGACCACTCGCCGTCGCCCGTGGGGGCGCATTGGCCGTGCAGCTGGGACTCAAGGCCATTCAAGGGTCCCGCGCGGCGGGTATGGGCGTCGGGGGTATTGGAGCCCCGGGGGCTATGATGGTCCCCACGGCTTACTGGACTATTACAACGGCCTATCGGCGAAGCTCAGAGCTCGGAACTCCGGTCAATTGCGAGCTTGAGCGCGAAGCCGCCATGGCCAACATGGGCCAAAAAATCATCGCGTCTTCGGCCTTCGGCATGGGGGCCGGATTTGTGGGAGTTTCGGCCGCAGCCTGGTCTCTCTCGACTTTGAAAGTCACTGGTATCATGGCACAAATCGGGCTTACCTACGAAGCCGGCGCCGCCGTTTACGAAGGTAGCAAGTCTTATGTTTACTGCAATTTCGCCAACCAGCTAGAAGGCCTGACAGACCTAACCCCTGAACTCGACCGCGACCGAAAGGCCCTAGCTAAATTATCCCGTAACGAATGTTACGCCCGCCTACAGGCTATGGGCGAGCATGTCGTCGAATCCGCGATTATCGGGGCGCTTTACCGCGAACTCTTTATGAAAGGCCATCTCCGTGAAGCCCTCGACCACGGGGTCCACAAGGCCATGGGGGTTATGGCCTACTCTTCCGATTCTATTCCCTCTGTCGTAACGAGCGGAGCTAAGATCGGCGCTGCCGGTTACGTGAGCCTTTCCTCGGTCCTCGATCGAAGAGCGATGGGCCCATTTCCAGTTCCCCTGGCCGACCAGATCCGCACATTCCTGAAGGCGGCCCAGGAAAAATCAAAATGTATCGTCGACCCCGAGGCCTTCGAACTCACTTGGGCCGACCGCATGGAGTGGGCGCAGAAGTGGGGCCCGCAGTAGCGCTGGCCGACGATTCACAGAGCACGTAAACATTCCATATTGCAATGCGTCGTTTTGTGCGATATGAGTGCGCTTCATGCAAAAAATGGGTTTTTGCCTTTTCGCTCTGACACTGTCCCTGTTGGTCGCGCCGGTCGCACAGGCCTCGACATTAACGTGCCGGTTTCAACTGGAAAAGGGGCAGATGGCCTCTGTCACTTTAGATCCTAATTCGGATCTGATGAATCTTTGGAATGGCTTTGTGGGAGGTCTTCTCTCGCTGACTCTTGAGTCCAAGACACCCATGGTGCTCTCGCTGCCATTCGCCGTTAACCCGACCGATCCCAATTCAAAATTGGATTATCAAAAGCGCCAGCTGATCGGCGCGAAAGTGTACTTCAATCAAGGTCATCAGTCGGTCATTGTTCGACCCAAGGCCGATGGCTCCATGTGGATTCGCATGGAACTCCCCTACGGACTCTTCGGCGGTGGCACTCTCAATCGACGATGTCTGGATAAACAATAACGAACGCTCAATAACTAACGACGTCTCTTCGTGTACTTATCACCCCAGCGGCGCACTCGCGGAAGAGCCGAAAATAAAACAAACAACAAAATTCGCCGCGGGACAAATCTTCTAAGATAATAAAATATCAAAGCGTCATAGGTGGCCGGCACCCAAAGCGGCGGGTTTTCGGTTCGAATCACTTTGAGCACGAGCTTCGCAATGGACGTGGGCTTCGTGACCGACAGTCGCATCAGTCGCGCGACAAACGGAGTCATGTTCGAATAATAATCCCCGTAAGGTAGATCGTCCCCGGCCTCTTCGGCTTTTTTTGCGGCCTTGGTGTAATAAACGTTTTTGTACGACTTTGAATGCACGAACCCAGGCTGAATCAACGAGACATTGATCCCCAGAGGTTTGACCTCATACCATAGGGCCTCGCTTGCGCCTTCCAAGGCGTACTTCGAGGCCGTGTAGGACGCCATTGTGGGCATGGCTAAGATCCCACTAACGGAGGAGACATTGATGATTTTGCCTCGGCCCTCTTCTCGCATTTTGGGCAGCACTCCGCGAATAAGGGCGACCGGGCCCAAGTAATTCGTGGCCAATTGCAGCTGCTCATCCTGTTCTGTCATATGCTCAAGCACCGAGCGATAAGAAATTCCGGCGCAATTCACCAAGATATTCACGCCTTCCCATTTCTCGTGGATTTCTTGCAGCAGGAGCTCCCTGTGCTTTTCGTTGGTGACATCCAATTCACGAATCCAGCATCGATCATTCTCGACAAATTTCTGGCGCAGAGACTCCAGGCGGCTTCGCCGAGCCGTGAAGACCAACCGGTACGATTTGATTCGGTAGAGACACTCCGCCAGAGCCAGGCCAATACCAGACCCGCAGCCCGTCACTAGAATGACGGGCTTAAAGGAATACCGCGTTCGTCGTCTGTACCAGTACCAGATCGAAAGCATGATTCGATTATACCATAGGGCCAATTCCCGTTCTCAATCTGAGACAGCAAGACACCCATTTGTTAGCCCACAACCAGCGCACGCTGGACCAAAATCATAAAAGACGGACCTTCCGAAATGGTTTCGACCCCAACCGACGAGGAAGATAAAATGTTATTTACGACCCCCGATACGGAACTGCTGCGGCAAAAGCTTGCCGTATTAGTTGAAAAACAGAATTTGAAGGACCCCACATTCAAAGTCTCAAAGGCCAAACATGGCGTACGTTACGCCTTCGCCTTTACTTCCGAAAAAAAAATGAACGACATGCTCGGAAATCGCTATCCGAATTTGCAGTGCGCCTGGATCAAGGCCGATCGCCTATTTGCGATGTTAGCCAAAGGTGAGCTGGGCTTGTTAATTGATCTGGGTCAGTCGGAGCACTCGATCATTGAGCCCGATCAAATGCAGCTCTTGGGCAATCCTGAACACCAATACTCGGTTCCGAAATTCTCTCGCCACCGCTACTTAACCGGTCGGGCGATTCAGACTTTCTTGAGTCAGCATCGGGAGTTTAAACAGGTTCTTTTTGGCGATTTTAGGCTCACGGCCGATGAATTTGAGTTCACAGTGATATTTGATCTGGCCGACCGATCCCGAAGCAGCCAAAATTCGATTCAACATTTACGTCAGATCATTGAGGAATTTACGGGCTATATAGGCACGGGACATGCCATTATCGCCCGGTTTGCGGGCCCCTCTGAATTTGAGGTTCTGGCCAAGCAGTTGATTCACGTCACCGCTCGCGAGCAACGTCTGCCCGACGGGTCGATCATTCCGGAGTAGTCCGTCTCATTTTGAAACGCTTTTAGCCGTTCACAATTTCGTCCCGCGCAGAGATTGCCTGGATCCGCTATGATATGAGAGATGCCTAGCTCCCACTTTAGCATTTTTTTAATGCTGTTCCTATCCTTCCAAGCTTGGGCCGGCCCTTCCGGTGGGTTGGTGTCCACATTTAGTTCTTGTGGAGAAATGACTTCGAGCGATTGGAATCTTTGTCACGGGATTTCCTACTCATCTGGTCCCGGAACTATCTTTGCGGAAGCTTTTTCCTCCGGCTTAGGCTTTCGCACTGAGGTGAGACCTTATGATGAATCCAATGCCGTAAAACGCTTCGATGCGGGCGAGGGTGCACTTCGCGCCGTCCGTGCGGCGGGCGACGACATCGCGATTTTAACAGACACAGCTTTAATTTCGATGCCCGGCGGAAATTGGCGCCTCAATGTTCAGGCCAGCGCCATCGATGCAAAAATGGGGCAATACATTGGAAACTTAGATAAAAGTATAGACCTTCGCCTCGAAGGCGATTGTCGCGAGGAAATGAACAATTGGTATGGAACCTCTACCGGTAAGGCGAAAGTCAATCCTCCTGCATGCCTTGGAACGGCCATTCGAAATCAGCGCGAAGAATTGAGCGGGCTTGGACGGGATCTCAAGGCTTCTATTGATAGAATTGAAAAAGAAAAATCGGAGGCCAGAATCGGTCCCGTCATGCAGTGCGCTCGGCCTGGTGGAGGCACAAAATTCCACTTGCGTTGGTTCCCAGCCGGTGGAGGAAATCCACTTGAAACGGATAAATTATTGGGAATGGATTCGGGCAACACGCGATTTCTGACTTACTCACCGCGATTTGAAAAGACGAAAGACAAGAAATGCAAAGTGACTCTCGCCTCCACCACTCGCGGGCCACATCGAAATCAGAATGTCGACGCTGGAAATTTTGCCGCTCTCGTCGACACCCAAAATCCGGGAAAGATTCAATTCCGTGGCAATCGGGGACAATTCGCCTGCACGTTAAGCTCTGTTCAAATGGAAAACGTCTTCAGGCGATGTGCTGAAACCAACTCGGCACCGGCTACACCCGGCTCGCTTGATGATCGCTCGAGAATTCAAAGCGCTCGGTAATAAATGCCCAGTTCATGGTTGGACTTCCCAACCGGCGCTCATATCGGTTGGCAACGGCAGGTCCTCCAGCAACTGATTTTGGCCCGAACCTGTCTGCCCTTCCGGTGGCACGGGCAATGAAGACCAAAAGGGATAAAAATTAAACCACTGATCGGGGTAAACTTTCACCCGCTCTTCTAAGTCGCGCACGTACTGCTCGACCCATGCATACAACTGAAACTCACGGGCCAATCCGGGGGCATAAGTGTAACGTCTGGCAGGGCGAGCATAAAAATCGTAATTCCCATCCGCCGCTTTCAGTCCATAAGTAAAAAGAAGAGGTGTCCCTGTGGCCGCGGCCAAGCGAAAGGCCGTCACATCAAAAGGTGCCAGGCGACCTAAAAAAGGAATCAACTCAAACCGATGTCCGATGGGACGATCTCCCATCAGCCCGATCGTGCGTCCATCACGCAAAGCCTGGTGAATCGTGAAAATGGCATCTTGCTTAGGTCCACTCGATACCAACTTCTCCCGCGTCGGATCTAAGTCTTCTTTGACGTTGTGGTAAGTTAAGCCTTCGGCCCGATACTCGATTCGGTAGACTTCGTCCTGCAAGCCGTGATCGCGCACTAAAATGGAAGCCAAGTCCCACCCGCCCATATGGGCGCCCAGTAAAATTAAACCTTTCCCGGACTTTGATTCGTCCAAGATAAAGTTCATTCCATTCGAGCGGGCCTTGAAGCACAGATCGCGATGAAACCCCTGATACACGCGGTCCATCAACACCTGACCGAATCGATAGAGATGCGCCAAGACCAACCACTGCCGTCGAAACCAGCTGAGACCCGGCCTGGACACTTGATAATACTCTTGCAGTCCACGCCGGGCGTTCGGGGCAAAGATGTAAAAATAAGGCACGATAAACTTCAAACAAAAATAGCCAGCGCGAATTCCCAACAACTTGAGAACCAAGCGCAGAAATCCATTTCCCAATCGCCCGCCCCGAGTTTTGCCCGTCCAGTTCTGCCGAGGGCGCGACTTCGCCAATCGCATGGCAAAGTAAGTGATCGTTCCAATGGTTGCACCCAGCGCGGCCCCTAAGATCAATGATCCCGCTAGCCACTGCTGAAAGTGGGGGATCGGTCCCGAGCCCAAGTCTATGCCCATCCACTTCTGCCCCACATAGACAGAACCCAAAACCAGCAAAGGTGCCAGAGGCGGAATCGAAATCTGACTTCCCAGAAACATGGCCACGGCATTCATACGCAGCAAAAATGCCGCCCCAGCCACAATCAAAGTGTGAAGTCCGTAAAATGGGGTCGCCCCAATAAACACTCCGATCGCCGTCGCCCAAGCGACCTCGCGGGGCTGTTTATGACTTCGAAGCAAAGAAACGATCACCAACACCGTATTCAGAATCGAAATCCGGGCATTGTCCCAGAATTTGTGAAAGTGACTGACCCTCGCTTCACCCTCTGGATAATGGACATCAATGTCCACCTCGCGCACACCGACATGGTGCCAGATCAGGCGTATCAAAACTTCGATTTCAAAATCATAGCGACGAGTAAAGAATTGGTAGTTTTGCAGCGGAAAGAGCGGATAAAGACGAAATCCACTTTGCGAGTCCCGCACAGCCAGCCCGGTTTGGTAGCGCACCCAAAAATTAGAAAAGCGTCGACCGAACTTGCTAATCCCCGGAACGGAATCCCCATGCAAACGCCGATGTCCGATGATCAAATCCCAGGGGTGATCTTTCGCTTGCTCGATTAAACAGGTAATTTGACTGGCCTGATGTTGGCCATCCCCGTCCATCGTCAGCATATGGGTAAATCCACGAGCGGCTAAATCGTGAATCGCAAATCGAAGGCCCATGCCCTTGCCCTGATTGGATTCAAACCGATGCAGGCGCAACCGGCCCTGCTCCATGGCTTGGCGAACTTCCCAGGCGTAAAGCATACTCTCCGCCGGATTGTCAGAGCCATCGTCCACAAGCAAAATGGGAAATGGAGTTGATCGCAAAACATCCAACACAACAGCCCCAATGGTTTCGGGATTGTTGTAAGTGGGAATGACCACGCACACTCGCAATATCACGCCAGAGCCTCCGCAATCCGCGAATGAACTTCGCGCCTTAAAATATCGGCGGAAGAAAAATCGCGAGCGCGAATCGGCGCCAAAGAGATCACCTCAACAGACGGTCGAAAGTGAAGGCCCACTTGCCCCTTGGGCCAAACCGCATCGGTATTTTTGATCACGATGGGAAGCACGGTGGAATCTTTCTGGATGGCCGCCAAAAAAGGACCTGAGGCGAAATTTCGAACTCCCGCAAAACCTGGCTCGCAGCGCGTAAGCTCCGGAAAGACGTGAACCCTTTCGCCCTTGGTCAATCGCTCACGAAGGGTTTCCATCGCCTGACTCCAGGCCTCAAGCGAGCCGCGCTCCACCCCAATCTGACGCGTCGCCTTCATCATCAGCGACAAAAACGGAATCCGGAATAAATTCTTACGCGCCATGATGCGAATCCCGGGGACTCGAGAAAGCAAAATAAATACATCGAGATGGGAGCGATGATTGGAGACCAAAAGAACTCCGTGCTCGTTCTCGGGCAAATCGAGAGCCACTCGGGCCTTCAGCCACGGCTGCAGAAGAAGCAGCAAACGAATTCCCATCTGCAAGATATGATCCGGCCATTTCTCAAGCCCAGGCAAAAATCGTGACAACAGGCGCACAGGAAAAAACAGCACCGTGGCAAAGGAAAATCCCACCACCGCGATGGTCAGAAGAAAGTAGCCAAGCCAGATTCGGCCTAGAATTTTGACTCTAAAGGGCATTGCGACTACATCTTATTTCTTCACTATGGATTTGGCAAAGCA
>JBFWON010000011.1:0-59645 GCA_050250515.1 Bdellovibrionales bacterium
CGCTCTAAACAAAGCCAAAACCTCACCGCAAACGGTGCCGAACGCTTGACCCTTGCCCTCGCCATATGATGGACCTGACCGCTTTTATTCGGTCGATCGGTTGTTGAACAAGGGCATCGAAGCAACGCACGGAGGAAGGGTGTCGATTCATCGGAGACAGAGGACGGAGGTGGCAGCATATGGCGTGAGGGTCGACAGATTCAAACGACGGTAGAAAGGTGAGAAAAGCGAAAGACGTGCGGAGCGCAACCGAGGCGCAACCCGACCGATCCGCGAGCGGAAAGCAGTCGGGCTTAGAACGTCAACACTCTATTGAAAGCGATAAGGAGTTTTAAAATCAATCGGCGCCGGGGGACGGGCCCGAAGTTCTCGCACGTGGCGAAGATACTCGTCGCCATCGATATACTTCCCTTTAATACTTCCAGTGAAGACCGTAACCATTCCGACGTCCACCATATCAATGCCGGCCTCATGAACACGCGACAGTCCCGCCAGAACGGCCATTTTGGCCAAATCAATCAGGGACTTGGATTCGCGCGAATCCGCCAACTCGGTGAGTTCCTTAGAGGTCAGGTATCGGGTTCCCTCTCGATCCATATAATCATAAAAGACCGTGTCGAACTTCAATAGATTGCCATATCTGGCCCCAAGAAATCCGGCGACCAATCGCCCCAGCGGATCACGCACTTCCACGCTAAAACAAATCCCCAATTCATGACATTTCAAAGAGGTTGCAAACACATCCTCATGCATAAACCGAGATCCACCGCCGATGGCCTTTAATCGACCATCTTCCATCTTTTCAATGCGGACTTGATCGCGCGCTTTCTCAAGCGCCTGTCGATAGTCCTGATTGAAAGTCACTGTATAGCCCTTGCGCTCGAAGTTTCGCGAACGCTTGATCACATCACGAATCGTATTGGAGTTCGACTCAAACACATCTTGGTAGGTCATGACGCCTCGGATTTTTCCAAAGACCCATCCGTTTTGCCCGAAGCGAGGCCCCCGATCATCAAGTGTGAAGTAATCGATGGTCTCAGGGATAAGGAGCCGCTCGAAATCCCGACGCGGAATTTCGCGCAGAACCGTCTGCCCTCCACGATCGTCAAAATAGATCAGCTGGCCGGTGGCCATGACTTGACGAAAGCGAGCCTGCACAATAGCGGGATCCGTGTCATCCGATAGGTCCGACACATCCACATCACTAATCCAGTACATGATTTTGTTGAGACCAGAAAACTGAGCGTCGTGTTGGGCAGCCGCGATGGTGGACTTCTTTACCGCAAAGGAATGCCCCCAATAGGCCACGCCCTGGGCGGCGGCAAGGCTGACATTCTCGGGAGTGTAGGCCGGGTAAATCCCCAAAAATCCTCTCATGCCCATCCCCGCCTCCGGCTTAAACTGGAAGTCAGGCCCCGCCGTCTCGAGCGTGAATCCCAAGAGCTTTTCACACTGAGCCTCAGTCAGGGCATCAGAATCTCCGTCCTTTGCCCATGCATTTACAGAGAATGACACCACGAAGGCCAAAATCAATTTCATCAGATTCTCCCTTACCCTGGATAGACTTGGATCCCGAATGCGCCTTATACCCAAAGTGGCACCCTCTTCGTAGAGACCCTGAAAACTTTTTGTAATTGATTGTAACCGTACCACTCGCGAATTTCGGCCCGAAAAGCCGTGAAAGGTCACCCATTTTATCCAGCAACTCACGTGAGCCACGGTGGCCTTGGAACGCACTTCGCATTTCGGATCGAGTCGGAGGAACCCAATGCGAAAAGCCCTATTGATTCTTATACCTGCCATAGCGATCACATCCGCCTGCGGAAAATCGAAATCGGCCAAAAGTTCACCTTCGACGCCCCCACCGAGCGATAGCACCCCACCCCCTATCGTCGACCCCAACACGGGCGCGGCCGCCTATCGCGGAAACAGCTTGAATCCGCAAGTGGCTTTGAATGGTCAAGGTGAATGGGTCAACATCGGCGGGGTCATGTACTTTGTCCCTAAAACAACAACGGCCGCTTGGCAGCCTTATCAAAACGGCTATTGGAGCTACGATTCGCAAATGGGCTGGACATGGGTTTCCAATGACTCTTGGGGATGGCTGACCGATCACTACGGTATCTGGCGACACCATAGCCAACGTGGCTGGATCTGGCGTCCCTTTGACGACATGAAATATCAGGCTCACTGTGTAAACTGGTTTGATGAAGGCGACTATGTGGGCTGGTACCCTTACCACTCTGACTACGCGAATCTGTATCAGGTCGGCTGGAATGGGAACGTCAACACCCTCGGGTTCGATGATGGATTCTGGTTGGGAGCGCAAGTGGTCGGCCACCTCGGGAATTCACGCACCCGATTCACCGTTGGCTTTAGCCTTGTCTCGCGCAATGACGTCACCGCCCCAAACATATGGCGACGATTGGTGCGCGATTCGGGATTGGTCACTCGCATCGCCTGGCGCGCTCATCAACCCGATCGAATCAAGTTTAGACGGGTCGGACGCCATCCGGGCGGAGATCAGCGGCAGTCCTTTGATTTTATCCAAAGGCACTCAAACCGTCGTGCTGCGACTGGTGAAACCCAGGTCATTCGGGCCAAAGGCGGAGCACAGATCGTTCAGCCCAAGCGCTCGGATGAATTCGACCGTGAAGAACGTGAGCAGCAGCGCCGTGAACGAGTACAGAGGAAAGATCAAAAGAAACCCGACGAGGAAAAAACCGATCGTCGACGTCGATCGCGAGATTAAAACGGGACAAACGTAAATTTGCCGTTGTAAGTGTCCACACCAAATTGCTGGGAGTACTCAAAACCAAATCTGAGTATTCCCATTTTCAGTTCCACCCCCGCCATCCAAATGGGACTTGCGACAGTGGCCTTGGCTTCGCCATTTTCTTTAAACGTGGGGTCACTAAAAACGGTGTCATTCCCAGTGGCTTTGAGCTTTCCCTGCCCCGTCACCACACCAAATCCGACATAGGGTTCGACCATTGGTGCGATTTCAAAGCTTAACAAGGCGGTCGCACCACTCACCACGGACTCATACTCGAAATCCGTCTTCGCATCCGGCGTGATGTAGTAACTGTATTCCAGTGCAGACCTCTGAATATGGGCGCGAGCCGCCAAATGCACCGGCGAATTCTCAAAGAAGTCCGTTGGGGTCCACTTAACCGCCGCCGCCATGGTATTGAACTTAAAATAACTCGTCCCCATGGTCGGCAAATAGCCAGCCTCAAAGGTGAGCCCCAGCGGGATGGTCAGAGCCCCAAGCAGTGATATGTGCGGGAGATTGTCATTACTAATATTAGGATTCACTTCTTTGACGTACCGATCAATCATGGGGGATTGAGTCCTCCCCGTCATCGCGCCGAATTCCACGCCGAAAGGAGAACCAAGTCCCTTAGCTCCCGACACCGGTGCAAAGACGAAATTGGCCGAGAACTCCTCGACCACATTCTTATAGTCATTCACGCCGAGATTTTGAAATGGAAGACCACCAGCAAGAACGGACGTACCCCAAAACGCCAGGCCCACCAGATGCAATCGCTTAAGAAGATTAGCCATACATTCATTGAACTTGATGACCTCAAGTTTTGCAAACTCGCTTCCGCCAACTCCGAACTGCTTTGGGCAGATCTCAATTTGAGACAATCCTAAGTTTCCTATGGTGAAATCTCTCGGCCTTTTTATAATCAAAGCATGGGGAAAATCGGGGTCACTCTTATTAGCCTATTTCTTTATGCAGCCATCGCTCATGCGGACACTGAGGATCAGGACAATAAGACCACCGTCATTCAAAGTTATGACTTCACCAACGGCGAGCAAAAGAGCCAACCCAATTACATTTTGATTCTATTCGACGTGAAAAAGTTAAATGTGAAAAATGCCCACGGGCATGTGATCTTTCGCCAACTCCGCAATCGTGTGCGACTGGAGTTTGAAAGTTCTGAATTCCCCCGTGGGGAATACGCCATTGGGGTTTCGAATAGTTGCGGCACCAGCCCCAGCCAATGGACTGAGCTCCACAAGGTAAAAGCCGCATCCTCTCACTTGGCGATTGAAAAGGCTCTTCCAAAAGCGTCACTGCGTGAACCCGCCAGCAGCAAAATGCTGATGCAGGGTCAAAACGTGGGCCTGTTTCGCGTGAAGGGCAAATCCAAAGTCCTGATCGACTGCAAACCGATTCAGTAACGACCCGATTTTTACAAAGTAAAAATAGATATATACTTAAACTATTGATTTTTAATCATTTTATCCGATAAACTCATCATGACTTTAGAGGATGGAATGGACCCCAAACGCCCCATTATATCGGAGTATCAGGACCCGGCCGAGTTCGTCCGGGACCGCCTTCAATATAGAAAAAAGACCGAACGTGGGTTCAGTATTCATCGGGCCGTGCGCTCGGTTCGGAGAATCTCACCGGCCCTAGTCTCATTGATTGTCCAAAAGAAGCGCAAGATCACCTTGGATCGAGCCGACGATTTCGCGAAATTAATGGGTCTC
The DNA here is from genome assembly GCA_050250515.1 of Bdellovibrionales bacterium. Taxonomy (GTDB): domain Bacteria; phylum Bdellovibrionota; class Bdellovibrionia; order Bdellovibrionales; family UBA1609; genus JALHOQ01. The sequence goes on from JBFWON010000011.1 coordinate 4,510, forward strand.
AATGCGAGCGAAAAATCCTTCTTTCGCGAGTGGATCGAACATCAGGATCGACCTTTGGCCGATCGCCCCTCCCAAAACACCAATCTGCGGCGGGAAGTGAATCTGGGCATCTTGTCCGATTGGCTGAATATTTATGTGAAGGACTTTTTCCAAATCCAGGCGGTACAGAAGCATCCCGAACTACTCGAGCAACAGCTTCGCGCCATAGCTTCCTCCAAACGAGTTCAAAAAGCACTGCAGTTCCTCTTGCACGAAGGCTACCTAAGGCGCACTTTAGATGGGCGAATTGAAGTCGAAACCAATTTGGCCGTGGCCGAGCCGCAAGTGCCCTCCTCGCGAGTCCGACAATTCCACAAGGGCGCTTTGAAACTTGCCAAAATGGCGCTGGATCTTTATCCCACGTCGGAGCGATTGGCCAATACCTTGATTATTCCCCTCGACGAAAAACAACGGGCGGAGCTATTGGCCTTGATCGACGATTTTGGCGAAAAACTTCGAGACTTTGCGGCCCGCAAACCGGAAAGCGGAAACCGCCTTTACCAATTGATTATCAATTTGAGTCCGGTCGGAGGCAAATTAGAATGAAATCCATCCTCTTTTCCCTATTGATTATGACGTCGACGGCCGCCGCCGATTCCACCTGGGTCGGGAATGGGGGAAGCGAAGGCGACGTCGAACTGGCCGTGACCCAGCGTCAGGTCAAAGAAGCGATGACCGTTGTGATCAAGAACGAGGAAATCACGGAGTATTGCGAATGCAACCCGGTCTTTCGAAACCGCAGCGTGTGCGACATTCTAAACAGCCTTGACGAACCGAGGCGAGAATTCTGTGACAAAACTCTGCGCGAACAGGCGCCCCAAATCATTCGCCTACTCGAGACCAATTCAGACATAAAATACCTGTGGACTCATAAACTCATTTCCGTCAAAGAGGGCGACAACATCCGGGCCGCAGATGCCGTCACCAATACCAAAACGAGGGAAATCTCCGTCAACCTTCCACGCTTTTTGGCTATGAAGCCCTTCGAACGGGTCTTCCTGCTCACCCACGAGCTGATGCATTTAACCCAGGTTGAAGGCCGATCGATTTCCGACACGGAATCCATCGGACCCTTTAAAGAGAGCGATGGCTCCCGCCAACTCTTGAACTCCGTCGGGGCCGCCACGGCTGTTATGCAAGGCTCTTTCCCACGCGAAATTCGAAAGTACCGGGCCCAATTGATCCGATCCAAATCTTATAAACCCATTTGGTTAGAAGCCTTTTTTGGTAATAGTGCTTTTCAATCCAAATCCAAGCAGACCTTTGCGGCCCAGGATTACAATCTTGGTGGACTACAAATCCGATACAACTTTGGCGACTTCGGCGTGCTGGCCGGATATCGCAGTGAGAATCGAAGTCACACGGCGCTTGGAACCATTGGCGTTGAAGAGAAAAAAGACATCTTGAGCCTAGGGGCCACATATCGGTTTTTCTTATTTGGCGACCCCATGACTTTCTGGGGGCAATCTCATTTACAGATCCAAGCACAGCTCGATTGGGTCCAGGCGAAAATCAAACTGACTGAACCTTCGACACCTGACCTTGAAGAAAAGAAAAAGAAAGTGGGAGGTTCAGCCTCCGTTCAATATTACATTCCCATGTTCTGGGGAATTTGGCATTATGTCGGCGTGGGGTACGAGTCCCATCGCTACGACTACTCAACTGTGAATCTCAAGTACCAAAAAGACTTAACTTCGCTCTTTTTAGGAGTGTCCTATGCGTTTTAATATTTTATGGCCTTTAGCTTTGAGTCTGATCGTTTCAGCCTGCGATCCTGGTCCCAACTCAAACGGTGAGCATCTTATCGGCGACAAACTCAAGGACGTCTCTGCGCTGACCGCGCAAGGCGGTGGCGATCAGGACCAAATTGGTATATTTGACTCCACGGTTGGGCGGATTCATCAATTCAATCTGGCCGGCAACTTTCTGGTTCGAAGCTTCCCAGCTCAAAATCCAGGCCTGGAGCACTCGGTCCTTTACGACCAGAGCGGAAACTACCTCATTGATTTAACCACCAAAAGCCTCTCGATTTTTGATAAGTCTGGAAATGAAAATAAAAATCCCATTGAAATGCTCGGCAAGCCCATGTCCGCAGCCTTTCGCGCCGATCTGGGTATTTTGGTGATCTACGATGACTTGCAATCGGTGGGAATTTTGAAGCTCAATTCCAATGGCGAAGTCCAAAAAGCTCGGGTATTTGGCTCAAGCTTTGGCTCGAGTGTAACGATTTCCGCCGGAGATGTGGATTCAACCGGTCGGCTTGTTCTCGCTCTAAGCGATGGCTCTATGGCTCTGGTCGATATTGATGCCAGTTTAACGGCCGGCTCCTGGGTCAAGACCACCTTCGCGACAACCATGGACAACGTAAGGTGGCTCGCCCCTGTCCGAGGCTCTCCTGATCTCGCCTTCGTCCTACAAAACGAAAAATTAAGCGTGATCAATGTGGCCACCCAAACGGTAACCGACGGACCCACGATCGACAATGCGGATGTCTTGTTTCGATCCAAATCGATTGACGGTCATATTATGATAAGGGACGCGACCGACAAAAATAAAATCAACATGTACTACGTAAACGCAGGAACGATTACGTCACAGTCTCTTTACTTTAACTCGCCAGCCATTTTGAATTCGAGGCTCGATCTAACCGGTGACAGCTGGACCTTGATTTCGGCGACCTATGATTCCCGCAGCGTGAGGCGTTGGCGTTTTTCAGACCTTCTGACCACCACCAATGAAACCTTACCCAAAGAAGCAAAGTTTGAAGTCAATGGCAACCGGGTCTTTGCACTTTACCCTTCTAAGATGGGCTACGCCGTACACTACAATCTGACGGCCAAAACCAGCGCTGAACTCAAGCACTTTAATATTCCCTTTATTCAGTAAACTTTAGCCCCGATCCGTCATTCGCTTCGAATTCGCCAGGATTCGAAGCAGAGTCAAAATGTCCTGATTGTCATTGTCGGAGAAATACAAAAACATCTCGCGAAGGGTAGCATGATCCGAAGGAGTTTCATCTCGCCCCATATAATAGCGAAAAAGTTGCCGAACAAAGCACTGCTTAAACATCGCCGAGTCTGTGAATTTCTGTAAGGCCTCAACTGGGTTTGAAACATTGACCGGACCTTCATCTAAAATATTCGTGCTAATTCTGGCGTCGACTGGCAAACCATTGTCCGTGGTGCGCCAGCGTCCAATCGCATCCCAATTCTCCTGAAAAAATCCGAACGGATTGATTATAGCGTGACAGCCCAAGCAGCGGGATTGGTTGGTGGCGGACTCGACCCGCTGGCGCTCAGTCATGGCTCCTGCCGGTGGCAATGATGTGTCCACCCCTTGAGGGGGAGGGGAAAGCTCCCGACACATCACTTTGCGAACCCAAAATACACCTCGCTTCACTAAGCGTGTGTCGGTCGGACCACTATGCGATGCAATCACAGCATCTTGCGAGAAAATGCCCATCTTTTGACTCAAATCCAAATTGACCAGCTGAGTTCCATTAAACTCCTCAGTCGCCTTGGTTAGGTCTTTTAGTTTTGGCTCGGGCTTTTGCAAATGAAGATCGAGGAATCTTTGATTTTCAGCTACGACCCCACTGGGATTGAAGCTGGGGAAGTCGGTCATCGAAATGGTAAACTCCTCTGGTTCTTTGACCTCAAGCCACGCGGTAAAAAAACGCGATAGCTTTTTTCGAGTTTCAGGCCTGGCCAAAATTTCTTCAGCCGTATTTTTTAGCTGCTCGTCCGTCTGAACCAAATTCGCCGACGCAGCCGAGCTTAGCTGAAGCTTCTCTGGAGGAGAATCGGTCAAGGCAAAGGACAAAGACTGCAAAAGCTCGGCCGAGTTCAATCGCCCACCAGGTCCCGCACCGGTTTCATCACGAAACAAGAATCGTGGTGAGCTGAGGGTCAAATCCACCAGCTCCGCCGTGGCCTCCGCCGCGCCAATGGTCCGATAGTTAGATGTGAAGTAATCAAGGAATTTCTTAGCGGTGGCCTCATCCAAATCCCCGCGAAAGGCCTTGATTAAAAGACTTCGCGCTTGGGATTCTAGACAGGAAATGGAATCCCCCTGTCCCGTGCAGTCAATCACACCCTTTGGATTTAGGCGCACTCGCTCGACAATGGCAGACGTCCATTCGCTAAGCGGTGCAAAATTGGAAGAATTGACCCCAATATTGGAGGCATACTCATAGTTCGTCTGTAAAGGATCTCGCGCTACGACCGTGGAAACCGAAGCCTCAACATAACCCGGCAAAAGCGAACCGGCCGCTTGATCCAGCTGCGTTCGTGTCAGTCGAAAAATTCTTTTGCCCGAAGGTGCGCTGTCATCTGAGGGAAAATACTTTCGACTTAACTTGTACAGATCCGGATTGGTGACCGAGAAAAAATCATCCGCCGCCGTCGTCTGGCGGCCTTGACTCGCCGTCGATCCGCGCATCTTTCCACATCCCATAAGACTCAAAGCCAAAATCACAAGGACTAAAGCCGGAGTGGTTTTCATATAATGGCCCCCTTACACAGACTCGCCAGCCCAAAGGTCGAATCGGTGATCCCGGCGGCCTTCATACAGGATAAATGCAGATCGTTGTTACTACGTTTTGCCGCATCAACGATGCGGCCGGTTTGAAACTGTCCCCCACCCTGGCCAGCGAAGACAAACGGAATGTTCGTAAGATAATGTCCGCTGGAACTATTGCTCCAACATTCCATCCCAAGGATGACGGAACTGTTGAAAAGCCCAGATCGTCCCCCCCCATCGTCAATCGCCTTGAGAGAAGCAAGAAGTCCCGCAAACTTTTCGGCATAATAAGTGTCAATGGTGACCAGGCCATTGACATCGCCGTTGTGTTCGAGCGAATGATGAGCCTTACTGATGCCTCGACTCGGCAAAGTCTGACCGCTCGACGCGCCCGAAAGTGTAAAGGCGACGACCCTTGTGAGATCCCATTCAAACGCCAACTTGATCATGGCCGTCATTTGATCGTGAACGACACTAAGCTGATCCAGATTTTGTTTATTGGCGCCATTGCCAGTCGGTTTGGTTAGGTTTGGACAGACCTTCGATCCGGACCCACCTCCTGACCCGATTGCACTGATTTGATCAGACACCAGTTTTTCAGCCTGGCGCCAGCCTTCGGCCAAGCCATCGAGTTTTCGCGCGTGCTCACTGTCCATGCCGAATTGGCGTTTCGCATCGGCAATGTCCGCCAGTTTAAAATCTAAAAGACTCTTTTTTCTTTGCAAAACTGCCAGCTGTTTTTGCAGATCCGCACCAGGTTGATTGGACATGCCGGAACAAATCAACTGAATGCGACCCATAAGGGTGTCATAGACCTGCCCAGCGCTTTGGATCGGCTCAATGGCATTGCCGTAAGTGGTATCCCCCGCCATCCGATCGCGAAACGAAATATAGCGTTGACCAAGTCCAACACTATCCGCATCAGAATGAGCCCCACCCCCCACATGCAAGCTTGAAAACGGAAGCCCCTGCAAGTCAGCCCGGCTGGCATAGTGTCGAGCTATTCGAATGTCGATGGATTCATTGTTGGTGTACGCATAGTAGGAATCGTTTTTGGTGTAGTGTACCGTGTTCCCTGTCACGCATCCAAAAAGTCCGGCGCCATGTTCTTCGCTGTAGCCACTCGTTTTTGGCGAGCCACCGTGGATACTCATATTCTTGAATAAAATAATATCTGAACTATGCGCCTGCAGTGGCGCTATAGGAGTTCCCGAAAGATCACCCAGTGAGGACGGGTTGGTCCGGCTTGGATAAAAGGATCCACCTTTGAAGAACATCACGAAACGTGGGGCACCGGCAAATGGCGTGGCTGCCGCGACCTCCATGGATCGAAGCACGGGATGGAGTAAAAATGCAGTCACTCCAAATCTCTTGATTAGATCTCGCCGTGTCAGTTGACTCCGATTTTTACTCATCTGTCCCCCTTTCAACAGAATACGAAGTCGAAGGAGGGAATCAGACTGACAACATTGGTGGGTATTGTGGCGAAAAAATCCTCAGCTCGCTTCAAGGCGAGACACTCGACCAGAACCACATTTAGGCTCCGCATCGTATGTAAGATGCTGTAATTACGTAGTTATTTAAGCTCAATTGGGTTTAATTTTATTTTTAATGAATTTGAAACTAATTTCAAATATCCTGAATTCATGCTCGATAAGCCAAAACCGCCTTCCAATGAACCGCATGAGAAAATCGTTGAGATCGCCAAGAAGCATTTTGCTTTGCATGGCTACCAAGGCGCCAATTTGAAAGATATTGCGGCCGAAGCGAAAGTCGCCGGGTCGTTAATCAACTATCATTTCGATGGCAAAGAAGGCCTCTTCGAAGCCTGTATGGAACCCTTTGCCCGAAGGCGTATGGAAGCCATTCTTCGGATCCTGGGTTCGGCGAATACACGCGACGAAATCAAAGTTCGAATTCAACTCTTCACCGAAGAAATGATGGCCTCCTACGTCGCGGATCCCTACAGCTTTGAGATTGTGGACCGCGAAGTTCGGGCCGCCAATCCGATCATTATGAAAATTTGGGAACAGACCATGCTGAAGGCCTTCAAAGCGGTCGTCGCGTTCTTTCAAGAGGCAGAGAAGAACGGGCTTCTCCGCGAGGGCGTCGATCCTTTTATCGCCTCAGCCCTGCTCTTTACCTCTTGCTGCGACTCAGTTCGCAAAGAGGGACTGGCCAAACGTTTTTTCAATCTTTCTTTCCACGATGCCGCATGGCGGGCTCGTTTTTCTCAACACATTGTGAATCTATTCACCGAGGGTGCTTTAAAATGAAATCCTGGATCCTATTACTCGGCTTGGCTTTAGCCACTCCAACCGTCTTCGCCGATCGACTGACGATGAATCAGTATCTCGACCAGGTGAAATCGCAAAATCCGGAGGCTCGAGCCTACCAAAACCAAATTGAGGGCGCCCGACTCCGCCTGGCCGAAGCTGATGCCAGCCTGATTCCAGAGCTCTATGCGTCCTACGACCTCGCCAATAGAAAGCCCGAACAGGTCTCGAACTTTGCACCGAGCCGAACGGAGACCGACAACTGGCGGGCGGGGCTTCGTAAGCAATTTTCCTTTGGCTTAGAGAGCAACCTTTACTTCAATGCCCAAAGGACCGCGCTCACGGATGCACCCTCCTTCGCCTACAAGTCCACGGACTATATGGAATCGCAAGCCGTCCTGGAGCTTCGACAAGCCTTATGGCGTAACGGCTTTGGCGATGGAACTCGAGCACGAATAGAAGCCCAAGGCCATATTCTCGAGCGGGACCTCTTGCGGGCCAAGTTTCAACTTAAAAACATTTTGATGAAAGCGCAGGATGCCTACTGGAGTCTGGTCTCACAAAGACAAGTGATTCGTTTGCAAGAGGAAAATGTCGCCCGTTCGGCCCAATTGCGCGATCTGATGCGAAAAAAACAACGACAGCGACTAGTTGATGACGTGGATGCGATCCAAGCACAGGCCTCGCATGAATCCCGTGAACTCGAACTTGAAACGTCACGCAATGAACACGATACGCTGGCCCGCCAGCTGAATGTCTTGCGCGGCCGGCAGGATGATCAGGTCGAAGAACTGGAATCATTCCTTTCGAAAGAATTTACCCAGGCCGCCACCAAGCTTCCCGACGTCACTCGCGAAGACTTTGAGGCCGTCCTGCAGGAAGCCGAAGCCGCCGACGCGGGGGCGCGGGCTTCTCGCTCAGATATTCAGCCCAAACTCGATCTTGTCGCCAGTGCCGCGAGCAATGGAATCGACGGGCAAACCAGTCGCTCTTTCGCAGAAACTCAGGAGACTCGACATCCTTCGTGGGCCGTCGGGGTCCAATTCAGTGTCGCGCTCGATTTCTCTAGAATTCATCAAATTCGTCAGGGCCATGCCGCCAATCGGCGCGCCGCTCGCGATCTGGCGGAAAACGCCAAATTCAGTTTGAACGCTGCGTACGACGATCTTGTTAAGAAATACCATGAAGCCCAACGCCGCTTCACACGAACCGTCAATCTTGAAGAAACGCAAACCGACCTGGTGAAACGGGAACGCCATCGATTACTGAACGGAAGAACGACGACCTTTCAAGCCATCACCTTTGAACAAAATTTGGCGACTTCCCAGATTCAACGAATCAAGGCCCAGCTCGCCCTTATCCAATTGCATAATATCTTGAAGACTTTTGAGGTTTCCCCATGAACATTTCTGAACTCTCAATTCGCCGACCCGTCTTTATCACTTGCATACTCTTGCTGATTTTGGTGCTTGGAGTCTTTTCGTTCAAAAGACTTCCGGTTGATCTATTCCCCGACGTGACTTTTCCCATCGTGACGGTGAGCACTCCTTATCCAGGAGCAGGACCAAAAGAGATCGAAACTCTGGTCTCTAAACCTTTGGAAGAAGAACTGGGCACGATTTCAGGTGTTAAAACAATTCGCTCGACCAACCGCGAAGGCCTGTCCACGGTCATTGCCGAATTCACCCTAGAGACAGACATTAAGTACGCCGAACAACAGGTCCGCGACAAGGTTTCGAGCGCGCGAAGAAAGCTTCCCGATGATGTGGACGAGCCCACCATTCGCCGCGTGGATCCCTCGGATCAGCCCATCCTAATGATCACCCTATCGGCTAAACTGCCGATGGCCGAGCACTATGACCTGGCCAATGAAGTGATTCGCCCCAAAATTGAAACCATTAAAAATGTCGGACTCGTCCAGGTCATTGGCGGACGAAAAAGAGAAATCCATGTGGAGCTCGATCGCAAGAAACTGGCCTCGGCCAATGTTTCGGTCAGTGCCGTGGCCCGACGTCTTGGTATGACCGGCCAAAATATTCCGGCGGGATCTGTTTCGCGCGAAGCCAACGGACAAGATATGGTTTTTCGAACCGTTGGAGAGTTTCAATCCGTTCAAGCGATTCAAGACGCGACTGTCAGCTTCTTTGGCAACGACAGACCTATCACCCTGAGTGATCTTGGCACTGTCAAAGACTCCCTGGAAGATGCAGCTAGCTATACTTTCATCAATGGCGAACCTACCCTTTTGCTGTACGTCTTCAAGCAAAGCGGGACCAATACGATCGCGGTCTCCGACGCCATCAAGAAGCGAGTGTCGGAAATCAATGCCGATCTGAAGTCGAATAATCCCAAAGCCGAAGCTGAACTTAAGATCGTAAGCAACCAGGCCCGCTACATTTCACTCAACGTCGAAGACGTGCAAGAATCCATCGCCATCGGAATCTTTTTAACGATTCTAGTTGTTTACTTTTTTCTGGGCAGCATGCGCTCCACTTTGATTACCGGCGTAGCCATCCCCATCTCATTGATCGGCGCCTTTACTCTGATGACTATGGCTGGATTCAGCTTAAACGTGATGAGCCTTCTTGCCTTTAGTTTGGCAGTGGGACTGTTGATCGATGATGCCATTGTGGTGCGGGAGAACATCTTTCGCCATATGGAAATGGGAAAATCCGCACGCAAGGCCGCCCTTGAAGGAACGCTGGAAGTGACCATGGCGGTGATCGCGGTCACGCTCACAATTATCGCGGTCTTTATGCCGATCGGCTTTTTGTCAGGTGTCGTGGGCCAATTCTTTAAGCAATTTGGCCTGACGGTTTGTTTTATTATGGCCATCAGTCTATTCGACGCTCTGACGAATGCGCCTATGATGAGCGCCTATTTCGGCGGTCAACATGGAAATGAGCCCACGCATGGCTTGGGTTACTGGGTGCGCACACCGGTTCGGATTTTTGAACGAAGCTTTGCGATTTTACAAAATTCCTACAACTCCTTTCTTAAAAAACTAATGGTTCGCCCTTGGCTGGGGCTGGTCGCCACGGTGCTTGTGGTCGCATCCAGCTGTGTTCCCTTAATGAAAGTACCAAAGACGTTTTTGCCGGCGCAAGACAGTGGCGAATTCGCTGTTGGATTGGATATGGCCCCCGGGACTTCGTTAGAAAAAATGCGCGACCGAGCTTTGGAAGTGGACAAGGTCATTCACGAAAATTCCGAAATCGTGAACACTGTGCTCACTGTGGGCAGTCGTCAGAATGAAAAAAATAAGGCTGAGTTCTATGTCTCACTCAGGCCCTTTGGCATTCGCCATAAGAGCACGTCCGATGTTAAGGCGGAATTGCGAGAAGCTCTCAAAGGTTTCACCGACGCAAATCCCACCGTTAAAGACATCGACTATGTCGGCGGAGGAATGCGGCCGTTTACTCTCAATATAGCGGGCCAAGATCTCAAACAAGTTGAAGAAATCGCCACCAAAGTGAAGGAAAAACTGAAATCCCATCCCGCCTTACTTGATGTGGACACCACGTTTCGACCGGGAAAACCGGAATTTCAAGTCCTTGTCAATCTTGATGCCGCTCAACGCTTAGGAGTCAGTAGCAGCTCGGTGGGACAAGAGCTGCGCGCGCAGGTCGAGGGCGTCACTCCTGCGGTATTTCGCGAAAACGGGCTCGAATACGACATTCGCGTTCGACTACGACCAGAGCAACGAGATCTGGAGAAAAGTTACCGGTCCATTCTTGTGCCCAATATGAACGACCGATTGGTCGAATTGGATCAGGTGGCCCATCCTGAATCGACGACCGGACCGGCTTCCATCGATCGAGAAAATCGAGGTCGATATGTTCAGGTGGTGGGCGATATCGCCCCCAAAGGCCCTGGTATGGGCGGTGTTATTACCGATATTAAAACCTGGTTCGACAAGGGAGGAGAGATGGAACTTCCACCAGGTGTGACTTACCGCTTTGTCGGACAGGCTGAAAATTTTCAAGAGTTGATGAACAGCATGATCGCGGCGGCCCTACTCGGGCTTATTTTTATCTATCTAGTACTCTCTTCTCTTTATGAATCGTTCTTTATGCCTTTCACCATCATGATGGTGATTCCTCTTGCCGCCTGTGGGGCCTTTTTTGGACTGTTCGCTTGGGGTAAGTCCCTCGATCTCTATTCAAAGATCGGATGTATAATGCTCATGGGCCTGGCCACCAAGAACTCAATTATTTTAATAGATTTTATTCAGCAGCTCTTAGACCGTGGCTACAGGAAAATGGACGCCATTCTTGAAGCCGGTCGCACCCGGCTCCGCCCCATATTAATGACCAGTTTTGCGCTGGTCGCCGGAATGCTACCCATCGCCATCGGTCTGAATGAGGTCAGCAATCAGCGAAGCTCCCTGGGAGCGGCCGTGATTGGTGGGGTTGTGAGCTCAACCTTACTGACTCTAATTGTGATTCCAGCGGTTTACACTTACATGGATTCACTAAGACAATGGCTGCTCAAGTTTGGACGCCGCTTGGTAACCCAGGATGGCACCGCTTCTAAAAACCACGTCGCCTATTCATCTGATAGAAGTGGGGTTGAACTTCCGCCCAACGAACTGTAAAGGAAAAGTATGCCCATTCAGATCGAAAAAGCGACAACGGAAGACGTGGACCGAATTTTAAACCTGATTCGCGAGCTCGCCGAATACGAACGTGCCCCTGACAAAGCCGTGGCTTCGCGCGAAGATCTTCTGCGTGATGGTTTTCGTTCTAACCCCATGTTTCATTGTGTGCTCGGAAAATTCAATGGCCGCGTCGAAGGCTTTGCCCTTTACTTCTTCACTTGGTCGACTTGGACAGGCCGACCGACACTTTACCTCGAAGATTTATATGTTCGTGAGTCTGCTCGTGGGCATGGGCTTGGATTCGCTCTGCTGAAAAAATTGGCGGCAGAGGCCGTGGAGGCCGGCTGCGCTCGAATGGAGTGGGCGGTGCTTGATTGGAACCAACCGGCCCGAGACTTTTATCATCGGATTGGGGCCTTTCACAAAGAGGACTGGCTTCCCTATCGAATTGAGGGCGAGGCGCTGTTGACCCTAGCTGAATCCAAGTGAACCTTAAGAAACAAATACTCTGGCGGCAAAAGGTAAGGGCCTATCGCTACCTTTATGAATTTACAAAATCGCAATGTGACGATTGCTCAAAGACGGATTGCGCCTGTAAAGACAGCATTTGTTCCCACGTCCAAACACAAGCGCGTCTTCGGGGCGAGAACTTCCCTACGCCAGGACAGAAACTGCGATTCCTGGGCTGTGATGGCTGCGTCGTCCCTCCCCACTTTCGCGAAACCTGCACGATTTACTTGTGTGAGAAAGCTAAAAGCCGGGTCGATTTTCCCAAGGAAACCTATCAGCGACTGACCCATCTCTGCGCCCAGATTGAAGAAAGGCTCCTCGAGATTGAGGAGCCTTGAGGCACTACGGACAGCTAACTCTTTTATAACCAGTCATATTTCCACCAACTAAATCAAGATCTCTTCTTATAATGTTAATTCCAAGGCTGTTTCCCATCGAGCAATTGGGATTGACATCATATTCAACGTCTATGGCCAATTTTCCCCGCTTTACATATTCAGCCAGAGGCTGACATTCGTTATAACGCTGACATTCTTCATTCAGAATGCCATCGAACTTTTCGACCATCATCTTACCCGTTCGATCCTTGGAAAGTATTTTGTCAGGTCCATTTTTTTGGAAAACCGCAAGACCATATTCGTGAACCGTGTCGGCAACCCATCCGTTGAAGTCCAATTGCTGCTGGGTGGTGATCAGGCCTCCTCGAACGTTCTCATCATTTTGCAAATTGTCTGGTTCGACTGCATCAAACCCTTTATCTTTGCACAACTGAAACCGAGATCGAAGAATTCGGGCTAAAACCGAATTCGCCTTAAACACATCGGTCACATCAAGAAAGTACTCCCCTGGCCAATCGGGATCTTTCTGAATTTTCAAATAATCCGGGTACAGACTTGAATCGGGAAGCCCCGGTTGATAACTTCCTGCATTGATGTAACAGATCGTATAGATTCCCTTGGACTTAAGCTCGGCCACTTTCTGAGCCGAAGTGCTGAAAACATCCACATCCATCACTTGTGCGCCGGTCGGAGGAACAATATTAGAATCTGAGTTGACCGAGATCTGCCAGTCGAACGCGACCTTGCCTGCCGGCGGCAGTTTCCAAGACCCCAGCTGAGGCGCTGGTGCTGGCGTTGGCGCTGGCATAGGCGCTGGTTCAGGCATAGGCGCTGGCGCTGGTTGCGCTTCCCCACCCGTCAAGGCGATATAGTCGAGGTCACAGTCATCCGTACCGCGAGCCGTATCTATTCGTATGGAGATCATCCCACCCTGGACCGCGCCCACCGGAACTGAAAACTCAAAGTTGCTGAAACTGTTTCCTGTTGAAAGCTGACCAAAATGGACCCACCCGGCCGTGGTCGATTGCTCCAAATTGAAAATCTGGCCCGCAGTCTTTTGACGAAATCGAACCACCAATTTCGAATCCCGGGAGACCGGAAATTTAAATTCGACTCGAAGTTTTCCTCTACGATTCGAATATAAATTCAAGATCTTATTATCGCCAGCAGCAACAATCCCGGCCACTCCCCCTCTGCTGGTTCCCGCCCGAACCGTCACGCTTAATGGTGCCGTGTCGGCGCCCGCCGGGGTTCCGCCTGAAATCATAAAAAGAGCAAAGCCTAATTTCCAAAGGTTCATCTTTCCCCCAATACTTGAATTGACCCCAATCCAAGAATGACGGATTCAAATTAGGTTCTCGATTGATATCGGTGGTGCAAAAGGTTTCCTCACTGGCAACAACCTGTTCGTATCAAACTGAGATTTAAACGATTGAAGACTCCTCTTTTGAATTCTAAGCCGGCGCATAGGCACGGGCCTTGCTCTATATGCTCATTAGCCCCAACCAATTCGCAAGGAGACCCCCATTGTCCGCGCGTGACATCATCAAAGACAACAAGTCTATTTTCGTAGCCATCTCCCTCTCAGTCCTAGTCATCTTCATTTTCCAAAATTGCTCGGGCCTGGCGGCCCTTTCCTTGCGAAAACAGGCGCGTGATCAAGCGTTGAGCTCAAACCATATTTTCTCCGCTGAGACTTATGAAGCCCCATCCGGAACTGACGAAGCGTACGGCCACCTTCAACAGGAAGAAAATCCGGCCAACAATATTCTGACTGAAAACATCCAGCTAAAGCTCGAGTGTTCCAATCATAAGGATCCATGGATTCACCCTTTAGCCTACGCCACTGGTTTGAAATTCAAATTGGTCACCTTTGATGCCCAGAACAATTTGGTCGCCAAATGCGAATTTGAAGTTACAAACGACGACGCCATGAAGAACACCATGATGATGCAAAAGAAAATTCCTATGACTCTTTTTCGTGACCACTGCCAAAACCTTCCGTACGGCAAGTATCACCTGGTGATTGATGACACCTTCGCCAACGCAGCCGAACGCGAAGCCCATGCACTCACGTTGATGACGGGACCCTTTGTCTACAAATCTCTAATTGAGGAAGATCCCCGATTTGTGACCACATTCTACACGCACAGTGGATTGAAAAATGGAATCAAGTATCAAGACGCTATAAAGAAAAACAAAGAGGGTGAGGATTTGGAAATCACCCATTCCGCCGATGGCTGGTCGACCAACGAACGCTCGCAGTGGGTGCTAGCCGATCATAACTACGCCGCTCAAATGGGTTATTTATACAATGCTGAATCCCAGTGCGATGCTAAGCTTTCTCCGTTGATGATTAAGCTCAAAGAAGGCTCCACGCAAGGCACCGTGGGATTAAAACTGACTGACCCCAATCAAGGTCGCCTTTTCGACGGCCTGGGACGAGACGCCACGCCCGCTCATTCACCTGTTAAGGTCTCATGGATGACTACCGCCGATGAATTTGGCTTTATCGCGCTCCCCGATGCCAACGGACAGGTCACCGGGATTGATCAGCTCTTTGGTAACCACACGGAAGGTCCGGATGGCAATACGTCCCTCCATGGCTACGAGGCTTTGGGTAAGTGGGACGGAAGACCTCACCCTTCCAGCAGCCTACCAGGCGGACTGCCAGACGGAGTTATCGATGCCCAAGATCCCGTCTTTTCGGCGCTACGAATTTGGATCGACCAAAATCTAGACGCTGTCGCGCAAACCAATGAACTTCATCCTTTATCTGAATTGAAAATTCAACGCATTGATCTCAACATCGACGCGCGATTTTATGAACGCGATGTTTACGGCAACGAAATCATCTACAAAACCGTCGCACAGAGGGAAGACAGCAGTCTTATGGTTGTCTTTGACCTGTGGTGGAACTTTAAGGCCGCGAACTAACGTGCGGCCCCTGCATAGAACTTATAAACGGGAATGCCTAAAGCAATAATTCCGACTCCCAATAAAGATCCTCTGGGGTCGGATATTACGGTGCTGGCCAACAACCAGGCCGACACAAAGATAAAAACCAGCGGAAGAACGGGATACCAAGGCGTTCGAAACTGACCGGCTGGTTTTTCTTTCTCACTCTTTCGAAGTTTTAAAATCAAGATGGCATTGAGCAAATAGAATACGAAAGAAGCAAAGACCACGGAA
The DNA here is from genome assembly GCA_050250515.1 of Bdellovibrionales bacterium. Classification (GTDB taxonomy): domain Bacteria; phylum Bdellovibrionota; class Bdellovibrionia; order Bdellovibrionales; family UBA1609; genus JALHOQ01. The sequence continues at coordinate 19,986 of JBFWON010000011.1, forward strand.
TCCGTGAGTTGATCAAAGCTTCCGATCAATGCCAATCCAATGGCCACACTCGCTTGGGCCAAAACAGAGATCACCGGCGCATGCGAGTGGGAATTAAGAAAACTCAATTTTTGAAAAAACAGTCCATCCCGCGCCATGGCATAAGGAACGCGGGCCCCAGTCAAAACGGAACCATGCATCGCCCCCAAAGCCGATACAGTGAAAATGATGGACATCACCGCCACCGCGCTTGTTCCAAGAAAGGATTGCGCTGCCAGAGTCGCCACCGGGAGGGCTTCAGGAAACTGCGTGGAATTGCCGCTAAGAACTGTCCCCCATGGTAGCGCCACAAGATAGGCCACATTTGTAATGACATAAGTTAAGATCACAACCAAAAGTCCCAAACCGAGCGCCCGGGGAATGGCCACTTGAGGATTTTGAACCTCGGAGCCGACCATGGGCAAATTGTTCCACCCATCATAAGCCCAAAGTGCCGCAAGTAAAGCCGCACCAAAGGCGCTCATACCAGGGAAGCTATGGCCATCGGGAGAAGAGAAAACCGACCCCATTTGGGCGGTTTCGCCAAAAAGCAGAATCCCCATCACCAACGCTAAAACCAAAAGTAACTTTATAAGAGTCAGCGCGGTTTGAATCCGACCACTCGTTTTCACCCGAATGCAGTTGAGCACCGCAAAGAAAACGATAAACCCAATAGCGACCATTGTCCGCAGTCCCAACGAAATCTCAAAAGCTCCACCCAAGAATGTGGCCGCACCCACCGCATAGGCTGCGGTCGATCCAGGACCCGCGATCAAAAAGCGCGTCCAGCCATACAAAAAGGCAATCCCGTTACCATAACCGTGTCTCAGATAGGCGTACTCACCCCCGGCCTCGGGATAGCGTGAGCTAAGTTCCGCATAACAAAGTGCCCCTGCATAGGATAAAAGCCCGGCCACAATCCACGCAACAAGCACCCAAATGGGTGAGCCCAAAAGCTGAGCCATAGCCGTGGTCTTAAGAAAGATTCCCGTGCCAATAATCGTTCCGACCACGACGGCCGCCGAATCCCAGGTACTTAGGCCACGCAACAAACCGACGGAGTTGTGATTTTGAGTCAAGCCAAGCTACCTTCCAACCGGCTTGATCTTGCCAGTTTTCAAGTCGGACCAATACTCCTGCAAAACTTTTTTCAAGCTGGGCGCTAGGATGTACACACCTAAAATGTTGGGGAAGGCCATTCCCAAAATCATCAGATCTCCAAATTCCAGAACGTTCGTAGACGAAGTCACGGCCCCGAGAAACACCACGATCAAAATGGCAAAACGGAATGCCTTCGAATATTTTTCGCCCGCCAAGTAAGTGAAGCAACGCTCACCATAGTAGGACCACGAAATGATCGTCGAAAAGGCAAAAAGTACGACCGAAATTGATAAAATATAGGGAAACCAAGCGATCTTTTCTCCCATCGCTCTTGACGTCAAAGCCGCACCGGCTTTACTGGCAATCAGATCCGAATAGGCCGGATTTTTATAAGCATCCGTGATCACAATCACTAAAGCCGTCATAGTGCAAATCACAACCGTATCAATAAAAGGCTCAAGCAGAGCCACAATGCCTTCTTGAATCGGTTTATCTGATTTGGCGGCCGAGTGTGCAATAGCTGCGGATCCCACCCCGGCTTCATTCGAAAAGGCGGCCCGTTGAAATCCGGTGACAATCACGCCCACCACACCGCCGTAGGCCGCTTCGGGTGAAAATGCACCCTTCATAATTTCCATAAACGCAGTGGGAATATGATCATAATGATCGATCAAAATATAAGTGGCCGCTAAGAGATAAATTCCACACATGGTGGGAACGATCTTTTCTGCCACCTCGGCAATTCGCCGAATTCCGCCCAGAATCACGATGCCGGTAAAAAAGGCCATGATAAGACCATAGACCCATTTATGATCGGTAAAGAAAGGTACAGTCTCGCCAATCGCATTCAGCGACTGATTCACCTGAAAGGACGTACCGCCGCCGAAAGATCCGCCAATACACATCACGCAGAACATGACGGACAAAACTTTACCAAGGCCTCCCCAACCTTTTTCCTTAAGGCCACGGGACAAATACTCCATGGGCCCACCCATAATATGACCGTCGGGTCGGGTCTCTCGGTAAATCATCGCCAGCGAACACTCGGCAAATTTGGAATTCATTCCCAAGAGTCCAGCCATAATCATCCAAAAAGTAGCACCGGGTCCCCCAAGGGTAATGGCGATCGCTACCCCCGCAATATTCCCAAGTCCGACTGTGGCGGAAAGAGCTGTTGTCAGCGCTTTGAAGTGGGAGACTTCGCCCACATCTCCGGGGCGGTCAAATTTGCCCATGGTGATATCAATCGCATGGCGGAAGGCTCGGAAGTTAATAAAGCGAAAGTAAATAGTGAAGAACACCGCGCCGACCACAAGCCAGGCCACCATAAAGGGAATATGAATATCGAGGAATGGAACAATGTCGAAAAAGAAAATCGAAGCCAAGACCCCGTTGATTTGTCCAAAAAAAGAATTAATCCCATCAAAGATCGAAGACATCCACCCTCCCCATAGGTCGACACCATTTAGAAGGTCGCACCCTACCCGAACCTTACAGGGCCTGTCACCTATGTCAGAGCTTCATTCGCAGTGCGCCGAGGCGTGGGTTTCAGAAGTACTGAACCGAATTGGTCACCAGATTGACAATGACTTCGTGGAATTTCTGCCCCCGAATGCCCCGGAGGATGACCACATCTTCGGCCATATCGTAGTAGCCATCTTCGGCCAGAAACGTCTGGATATCCACGTCGGGTTTCTCCTTCGCAAAAACGCTGAGCTCAGCGGCGCCAAAGGCCATGATACTAGGCGAAAGATTCGAGCGATGAATTTCATCGGAAAGAATTCGAGTGCAGGCTTGTGCATTGCAACTCATCACCCGAGTTGACTTCATCACCTGCTGCGCGAAGGCTGGGAAACCAACAAATACCATTAAGCAAAGCGAGATCCAAGATTTCACGGATTGACTCCAAACTTCTCTTCCCAGCAATCACGTTGGCGCAAAAAGAAATCGGGCCCATCCGCCTTGGGGAAAGTTCCGCCGTAGGAGGCATCCGGCACACTCTTGGGGTGCCCGCACTTATCGAAGTCTGTGGGAAGCAATGTTTTCAGGTCTTCGACCGGAAACTTTACCAGCGCCAGCATATCGACATGCAAGTCCTCTTTCTTTTCGGAGCTAGAAGGATCCGCCTGGTAACCTCGAAACGGCTTCACCGCTTTCGTGGCCCCACCATGACCACTGATGCTCATGCGCAGAAGATCCAGAGCATTGGCCACTCGAATTTCGGCCGGCCCCACTCTAACGGGACCATCCAGGCAAATCCGATCAAACGCATGCTCGGATCGTAAGGCCTGACGATTACAAAGACTCGGTTGATACTCGACCAACCATCGAAGGCCCGTGTAAGTTTCGACCGAGCGTTCTCGAATCACCTCTAAATGATGGTCCGATCGCAAGCGCCCTAACCGAGCATGACTTTGAATGGCTTGCACCTGAATTTGCGGGACTTTGAGTTCTCGGTTCTGATCTCTTTTGAACAGATCGATAAGACCTTCCCCTTCATATGAAACTCCGGCGGCAATAGCCATTCGGGCTCCGTTCGCCATCTGATAAAACACTTCCCAATCTCCCCGGTTCACCCTGAGCTTAATTTGCTGCATAAATGGACACGGAACGATTCGATAGGACGTTTTTGAAAGCTTGTAAACCGAGCAATTGCGATAGAGTTTATTGAAATCGTAGATATGGGCCACAGAGAGCCGGGTGATCATATTCTTGTTGCGAGAAATAAAGTCGGCGAGATTCTTGTAATCATCTTCTAGCTGCGCCACAAATTTCTGCATATCTTCTTCATTACGAAAGGGTTCGCCGCCCGATCGATCCCGCAAAAATTCGCCAAGAGCTCCATTGGCCAGAGACAGCTCGCGATGAAGTTTAGAAAACACGGAAGTCAGTGGGGAAATTCGCGTCAAGATGCCGCGAAATCGCATCAACGGAGTGGTCACATGTTTATAAAACTGAGCTTTGCGGTTTTTGGGGTCGGCTTTAAGAGCCAGATCCAAAATCTGATCGGCCACCATAAAGCCGATCGGGCTCATCAGTTCCTCGGCCGAGTTCACCAACTTTTCGGAGCGAACTCGATTTCCACTATCGCCTTGATCTTTGTCGTCGACCTCGCCCACACCCTGCGGAACTTCTATGACCTTTTCGTTGGTCTTCGATTCGCAATGAACCAGACCAAAACACATCACCACCAAAACTAAATAGATAAGACTGGGCTTTTTCATTTTCGCGCCCCTGGCTGCTCAATAGCAGAGGTGTAGACATCCAACGCTCGCTGATAGAATCGCGCAATATAATCGGAGTCATCAATGCTAACGATATCTTTGGCTTCCAATTCCAAACCGCGAACGAGCTGTTGCTCTAAAAAGTTCTGCAGATCCGTCGCCGCCTTCTCATCCTTCGCATGATCACCGGAAGAAATAAAGTGATGGGTCAGCTCATGCGCAGCAAGTCCGATGATCATGATTTCGGCCGCTTTATCGAAATTTTTCACGGAAGTGGAGCGCAATTGTCGATTGGAGAAACAAATCTTCCCGCCAACTTCCAACAATACGGCCGAAGCCGCCTTGGGCACACCCCGAAAGTCCATGCAGGGCGCCTCTTGCCGGGCGAAATTCTCTTTCGTATCCAGATCCAAAAAGACATTCACGTCGTTTTCTTGCGTCAGCATGGCAATCGTCTTTAGCAGTTCAGGAGATTCAGACAATTCAGTCGACTTAGGCGCGGCTTTCTCTGCCTTCGCTAAGAAGGACAAAGCTTCGAATGAAATCTTCAATTTGGGTTTCAAATCGGCAAACACACGATCAATTTCAGCTTGGGTCACAGTCAAGCCGTTGCCGCCGTTGCCTTTGCCGGTCGCCTCGGATCGAGTGATGGTTCGATCGGTCGTCTTTTGGCAAGAAACCGCCAAAAGCCCTGTGATCACCAAACTACTTAGTGATTTGAAAGAGCTGTAAGTTGAGCTGGACAGTCTCATCGCCTTCTCCCGGGTTAGCTTCGCATTCGGCCAAAAAATCATTTACAAACTGGCGCATGAGTTCCTTCGCACGAGCCATTTTTTCTGGTTTTAAATTAAACGAATAACTGTTGAACTCACGCTGGCTCAACTCCTGCTTCATCACAGCCTCGGCCGCGATTTCACTTATCGACTTGTGATAGTTCTGCGTGCCCAAGTCGGCCACATCTTGCTCCGTCGTCAGGTGTCGATGAGTCTTAACGAGACGACCGCTATCGTCCTGCTTCAGAAGATTCAATTGTATCAACCGCGTCAGAATTTCTTTCACTTCTTGCACGGACACTTCGACACCGAGTCGACTCTGGATCCAGGCCGGATCATTCTTGAAACCCTTTAAATCCGTCATCTCGATGATCGCCCCATGAAGCGGATTCGACAGATATTTGAACTCATCTACGATTTGCCCTTGAAACGTTTCACCGGGCGCCAACTCACGCAGCCGGCTGATGTAGAGCAATTTCTGCTCAGGCGTGCGCGCGCTCCAAAGATCCAACAACGCTTCCAAATATTGGGCCTGATTGCCATCCAAATCGAGGGTCCGAATGATCTGTGGAAGGTACTTTTTAGGCAAAGCGCGTTTGCCTTTAAAGGCCAAGGACAAGGGACTGGAGTTCTCCAGCCCTAGCTGCCTCGCCCAGGCCGACATGCTGAAAGAGCGGTTTCGAGCCCGTTTTTCTTTCCAAGCGTCGGTTAAAAATGTGTGGAATTCCGTATATTTATATATATCCAACATATCTCTGTCTCATTTTGAAACTTTTACAAACTAACACGTCATATAACGCTTTGCAACATATTTGAAAAAAGGATTCCAGAAATTTGAAAATGGGGCCGAAGCCCCACCTTTCTTAGAACGGACATGTGGAATCAAACCAACCCAGCTGGCGAGCGACTTCATTGCCGTCACCATTGGGAAGCAGACCACCCAAAGTGCTCTCACCCACGTTTTGCGCTCCACCACAGCGATCAAACTGTGTCGGCAGAAGTCCCTTCAAATCCGCCACGGGATTTGTAATGGGGGCAAAAGCCTGAGTCTTAGTTCGGTATCCCATGGGCGCATTTCGACTGAGCTCATCCACCACGACTCGGCCGTCTTCGATGGTTAGATCCGTCGTCATTCCACCCAAAGCAGCGGCGAAGACTCGAAGTGCAGACTCAGCTCGGGGCATTTTCGGGTCCGGCAGATCCTGCACACAAATTCCTTGAGCAAAAAGTCTTCCTGGACGATTCAGCTGGTAGTGACCTTTTGGACAAAGACGATCTTGATATCGCTGAGCCCAGCGAGCCCCGGAGTATATGTCGGTGCCCAGTCCATGAATCATCGTAATCGGAGCCTCTGGCTTAAGCTTTCCCGCCATTCCTAGGTTCTGAATAAACTGAACCTTTTCACGAACAGACGTCGTCGGATTCTGCGCAAAGTGCTCATACATCACGCCCCCCGTGGCATCGTAAGAAGTGGCAAGAATCGTGCTGATCTCGTAGCCCGCAAACGCGTGCTGCAACACTTCGATATCTCCACGATCGATCGTCGCCTCGAACTTCTTTTGCCAGGGGCAAGGCGAAACATCATACTTCGCATGGTAGCCAGCGCGGGGACCGATCGCGCGCACCTGGCAATCGGCCAAGTAAGCTTCTGGTGGTCCCTTGATCACCATTGGTGAAATCTTTAAGACATTGGCCTTAAATCCTTTGGTGAAGAGACGAAGCTTGTCTTGCTCACGGTAAACCGCTTGCAAAACCTGTTGAGCTTTTTCCTCCGTAAGAATGTCACCCGCTCCCTCATTGGCAAAAGCGTTTAACGATTCACTTAAGGCCACTTGCTCTTTCATTTGATCGTAGTTGGTACGGGTCACGTCTGACATTTTGTCAGCCAGCGGCTGCATGCGCTTGATCAAACCCTTTGTCACCATGGCCGGGGCCACCAGGTGTTTGTAAAAGTTGGCTCGTGGATTCTCTGCATTGAAGCGAATCGCTTGATCCAAAACCTCATTGGCATACATAAATCCCACAGGTGTGGATAGGGCCTCGCCGATCTGCGCCAGCATCTCGGACTTCTCGTTATTGGTTAGATCTGTGGCGGTGATAATCGCATCAACGTCATAGGTCTTAGCAGGTTCACCGGCCGATCGTTCAGTTTCATCACACGCGGCCAAGGTCATCACGGCAGCCAATAAGCCGGCTGCGAGCATTTGATTTTTCATTTCTTACTCCTCAGTTAAAAAGTTGGGGTTCTTAACTTCGGAGGCGCCTCACGAATTCGAGGTTGATAATAAGTGATTGCACTTTTGAAAAGAAGGGGGTCTTGAAAATATAGCTCGACAAATTTGAAAAAGACGAATTTTTGGCTAATGATTCTATGGTTTTACGACAGATGATAGAAGGCCAAGATCAAGGCTCCAACTAGGATCATCATGCTTAAGGCCGTCGCTGTACGACGCCGATAGACTCCTGAGCCTACAGACAAGACTATGAACAATTTCGAAACCAAACTCGCAAGCATGGCCAGCGAGATGGCGGCCACTGCGGTCTCCGATTCCATTCCACCTTGTGCATGCAGAGTCGAGGTGGCCAAGGTGACTCCGTGAAGCTCGAAGAGTCCGGTTAAGAATGTGACAAGCATCGTCGCACGAGCCCCAAGGAATTTCGAAATGCCCGCGATGACGACTAAAATCGCGAGCAATAAAACAGAAAGGCGCAAAACACCCGCCCAGTTTAAGGGGGAATGAAGTCGGTCCAGCTCTTTTACATGACCACCATCCACCGGATGGAAAGACCACCAGACAAGCCACCCACCACCGATCAGGAGCGGCCCCGCCACAGTCAAGACCAGCGGCGGGGTCAGTGACAACGACAAGACCCCTGCGATCAAGAGCAATTCAGAAATCGAGGCCACCGATGCCGCAATGGAACTTACCGTCTGACTGGCATGGGACGATCGAGACGCAGTCAAAACCACGGCTGTGCTCGACACCAAGCCACCCAGAAAGCCCGAGAGGACCAAGCCTTTTCTGGGGCCCAGCATACGAATCAAAAGGTAGGTGGAGAACTCAAGGGCCGCAATCGTAACGACGATAAAACCAAAACGGCGCGGATAAATCAGGCCCCATGGATCCACCGCACCCGGGCCTATCCAATTTACGACCGTGACGGCCAAAAGAAGAATCAACGCCGCACTTTGCAGCTCCTGCACCGTGATCTTGTGTGAAAACTTATGAATGTAGCGCTTGGATAAAAGAATCAAGGCCACCACCGGACCGAGAGCCCCGACCAACACGGGCTTATCTTGCGCGGCAAAGCCCAAACAGAACACGAGGGCCGCGGCGATTTCCGTCGTCAGTCCAAAATCCTCGTGACGTCTTTTCCTATGAACTTCGCTCCAGTAGGAAATCAAAATCAAGCCGAAAGCGAGAGCTGAAATCCCAACTGACAGCCAAACCGGTTCTACACTGCGGGCCGTGGCACCAAGCAAAGCCAGGAGCAAAAAAGTTCTAACGCCCATGGCTTTCTCACCCGGGTGGGAGCGCTCTCGCTCAATCCCGACCACAAGGCCTACGAGGCCAGCCAACGCAAAGGGAATCCATTCAGAAACTTCAATCATCCCTTTTGCGTTTTGCACGGGGACTATAAGGTGTCAATCCGGTCTAGCCGCCTAACGGGATCGAATCGATGGAACGATGGGGTTAACATCTCCTGCAATGACGCCGGAAATCGCCTGATTTGCTTCGTCAACCCCACCCAGCTTGACACCCATTTTTTCTCACTGAGTCATCTGCTAGTCCTTGCCTCGCTCGACGAATCGCTTAAGATGCTTCCATGAAAAATCGAATCACTCTCGCTCTCATCGCCTTGGCCGCCTGCACGACCCTTGCGCAAACCGCACCTGAAGACCCGGCCCGTCCTACGCTCGGCCAAACTGGTAAGATCTTTACAGTTAAGTACACACCTGGGGCTCGCAAAATTGAAATCGGATTGGTCGGCAAACCCGCCGTCGTGATGGATCCCAACAAGATCACGGTGATGGGTCGAGTGTTTTCAAGCAACAGCAAGTCGACGGACCTGAAAGTAAAACCCGCCGGCGGTCACTGGGAAATATTGAACCCCATTGAAGAGTCCGACACTCTCGAACTCAAGGTCGAAGACAAAACCAACAAGAAAACCGAAACACTCAAGATCGCCCCGCCTCGGTAAGTAGCTGACTCCCACATGATAGACAATTGGCTACGTACCGAAATTCTCACCCGCTTGATTTTCTTTTTTGGCGTCTTTACCTTAATTGCGGGGTGGGAGATCTATTCGCCACGTCGCCGGCCGACCTTCACCAGAAGAATCCGCTGGCCAGCCAATTTGAGCCTGGTGTTTATGAATCAAGGGTTACTTCGACTCCTCCTCCCCTTCACCGCCATCGCGGCCGCGGAAAAGGCCCAGTCGGCGGGCTGGGGTCTCTTTCATTCCGTCGACATCCCGGCGGAAGCCGAGTTGATCTTGTCTATTTTGGTCCTGGATTTAGTTATTTACCTTCAACACGTTGTCTTTCACAAAGTCCCCCTACTCTGGCGCCTTCATCGAATGCACCACGCCGACCTCGATTACGACGTGACGACGGGAAGTCGCTTTCATCCGATTGAGATTTTAATCTCGATGTTGATAAAGATTGGTGCCGTTCTTCTACTAGGAGCTTCACCACTTTCAGTCTTATGTTTCGAGATCCTTTTGAATGCAACCGCCATGTTCAATCATGGCAATATCTCGATGGCTCCTGGTCTAGATAAGCTTCTTCGCCTTTTCGTCGTAACTCCGGATATGCATCGAATTCACCACTCCATAGTGGTCAAAGAAACCAATAGCAACTTTGGCTTCAACTGGCCTTGGTGGGACCGACTGTTTGGAACTTATTTGGCCGCCCCGTCCGAAACGCAGGAGACGCTTACCATTGGCCTCCCGATTTTTCGCGATCCAAAATATTTGAGCTTAGGCCGTCTGCTCAAGATCCCGTTTGAAAAAATCTAAATCGGATCCAGTTCTCGCTCTGCGATTTTTTTGTTGAGCTTGGATAAGAGATCACCCATCATCGACTCCCGTTGGCCAGACTCCAAAGGCCTACCCCCAATCATCTCGGAGATTAAAGTGGAATCGACTTCCATCAAAAACCGAGAGGGCGCCACTGGAACCAGTCGACCGTAGCGTTTACGCTGCTGAACCCTAGTCATCACCAAGTGTTTTTGCGCCCTTGTGACACCCACATAAAAGAGCCGGCGCTCTTCATCGACATCTTGACCAAGCCTAGCATGGGGCAAAAGGTCCTCTTCTAAACCAAGTAAGAATACGTAGGGGAATTCAAGCCCCTTACACGCATGCAAGGTCATCATTTGAACTTCGTCGGCTTTATCTTCTCCTCCATCCGTCCCCGGATCGCGAAGCTCCATCAGATCAATAAACTTTTCGAGCGTCGGAATCGTTCGCCCCTGCTTTTCAAAAAACGTCTGCATGATTCGACCTAAGATATTGACACTCAACCATCGACCATCCGCCACTTGAGCATCACGGTAGGATTGGGTCACGTAATCGCGATAGCCAATTCGTCGCAGACACTCGACCAAAACATCCTCGGGGCCCTGAGGGGAATGTATCAGCTGCGTTTTCATATCCTCTAAAAATTCAAAAAGATTTTGTATGGCGACCGCGGCGTTCTCTTCTGGATTGGCCTTAGCCCATAGCCTAGCTTTCTGATGAAAATCGATGGACTCCGACACGGCTTCAATGTCTTCAATCGTCTTGTCCCCGACCCCGCGCGGGGGCAGATTGACGATCCGACGAAATGAAATTTCGGTCGGATGCAGGCTGGAGCGAATGAAGGCCAAGGCGTCCTTGGCCTCTTTGCGATCGAACAGAGCCGTCCCCCCTGTCAGTTTATAGGGAATACGGGAGCGACGGAGCCCACCCTCCACCAAGCCACCTTGCGAATTCGAGCGATAGAGCACCGCCATGTCTCGCCATCGGTGACCTTGATCTTTAAGGCGCATCAATTCACTGACAATTTGCTCCACTTCGACGTCTTCGTTGTCATAGACAAAAAGCTCTGGCACTTGGCCTGGGCGATTCAAGCCCGAACGCAGCACTTTGCGATGACGATCTTTGTTCGTGGCAATAATAGAGTTGGCGAGATCCAAAATCTTAGAAGAAGATCGATAGTTTCTTTCAAGGCGAATCACTTCGCAGCCCTGATACTTCTTAGGAAAATCTAAGATGTTGCGAATCTGGGCTCCGCGCCAACCGTAGATGGACTGATCATCATCACCTACGACGGCAAGATTACGATCTCCCTCGGTTAACTTATCGATCAGCTTCATCTGCACGTGATTGGTGTCTTGAAACTCATCGACCATGACGTAGTCAAAGCGCGCCTGCAAAGCCTCACGGATGGCCGAACTCTCTTGAATCAACTGCAACGGGCGAAGCAACAGATCCTCAAAGTCGACCACACCCAATTGTCGCAGCCGCTTGATAAATTTCGGCGCTAAGTGCACGGCCATAGCGCTTTCTGGAGTGTCATCGAGCTTAAATTTCTTCCCGGATTCGCGAATTTCGCCGACCAATTTCATTAATTTTTCAACGTCAAAACGGTCCTTCTCATACGACTTATTTTCTTTCAATAAGTCCTTCATGATGGCGGCCGCATCGCCACCGTCGATCACACCAAATTTTTTGGGGAGACCGGCGGGCTTCCAGTGCTCTTTCAAAAACTGTAGACCAAAACCATGAAAGGTGCCGGCCCAAACTTTTCCCGCCTTTTTGCCAAGCTTGCGAGTCACCCGGACTTTCAGTTCATTGGCCGCCTTGTTGGTAAAGGTGAGTACACAAATCCGTTCCGGCGTGGTCAGACCTTCCGCAATCAAGCGGCCTGTGCGGGCCACCAGAACGGTTGTTTTACCCGATCCAGCACCCGCCAAGATCAAAAGCGGCCCCTGATTGTGGAGCACGGCCTGTTGCTGTTCGGGATTTAGATTCTCTAACCAAGAACTCACCGAAAGAGACTATGAATTGGTGAACCGCCTAGCAAATGCTTTCTCGGTTTTGCCCAAAAGAAGGGCAGGAAGTGACAATCTATGTCTTCAGATCGACTGAATTTGGTCTCTAGTGCGAGAAGTCAGTATTCATATTCAATCCATTGAAGCCCATCGAGCACCATTTTTGTATCACAGCTCCCTCAATGCTTAAAACCCAGCTGGCTCGGCTTACACTTAGCGGACTCCTAATGCTCTCCCCTTGGGCCTGGGCCCATGGCGGAATCTGCACGAAAGCGCTGGTGGGAGGGGTGACCTTAGAGGCCCCAGAGATCCCGACACTCTTACTTCAGACGATGAAGGCACTTCCTGCTGAGAGCGAAATCCCCAGCCATGTTTACCAAAAGTATTCTATCGACGATATCGCACGGGCCATCGTCTCTGAAATCCAGCTAGATGAAATTCAACACAAAGACAAAGTGGCCGAAAAGTCACCCGTACCCGTTGATCTAATGAATGAAGCCGATATTATTTTGTTTTTTTGGAACGCCGATATTGATTCCATTGAGAGCAAAGGGTTTTTAAACCAACATTTGTCGGGAAAATCGAAGGGAACTTACAATCCAAGTTACCGAAAGGCGGCCGAGGACTACTTTACCGGATTTCGAATGGGTGGAAGTCTAGCGTCCATGCACCTTCGACCGAAGTCAGCTTTCGTCAACATTCGAGCGAACAAAAAATTGGCCGCGATGGGCCATGAGATCGTCAGCCAGTACGGCAATATCGGCGCCGTCCTCAAACCCGAACTGAAATGGCGCTCCATGTGGACCGCGGGTGACAGCCTGGGAATTGGCGGCTATTCGACCAAAGCCCCAGACCGAAGAGCCATGCTCCCCGCACGTGGGACTTACCTGCGTGGATCCATTCCTGGCCAGCCAAGCAGCAGCTCCTACTATGAAGCCCTAATTTACGGAAAAGTGTCTTTTCAAGATGTGGATTACTTTTTGGTCACGCACGGTGCTTTTGCGCCAGCACTTAAAAAATTCGGTCGCCCCATCTATTTGGGCGTTAAAGGATCGGTTCATGGCCGAACTGTTTTCAACAAAGGCTCCCTCCTGTTTGCCGGCGTCGATCTTAAGCTCCCCGATGAAAAACCGGCGGTGGCAGCCGTTCCCAAGGTCGAAGAGCCTCCGGCCCCGAAGGCCACAACTCCGCACGCCGTTTTTTCCGAAATGTTGGCCACAGCCGGAATCAAAGACAAGGTCACCTGGTCGAATCGAGGATTCGTCAAGCGTGATGAATTGGAATTTTCCCATGTTCGAACCACCGGATCGGACTATGTCATCATGACGCCAAGAAAAGAAGACGTAAAGTTCTCCGAGTACACAACCGAGATTCAGACTTCAGCCAAAACATTGCAAGACCTCGGAATCCCATTCCGAAAAATCATACTGGCGACTGACCAGTTTTTGCTGCAACAGGGTTTTGATGAAGATACGGCGTTAGCCAAAGTCCCAAAGGCAGACCGCGAACAAGTTTTAAAACCCTTACAGAATCTCATCTCGAAACTCGTCGAATCGAAAGTCTACATCAAAGGTCTTCGCCCCTCATTCTTAGACATAACAAAATCCGGCCAAATGATTTTGCGGGCGCATGATGGCCTTCGCCAGAAAAGCAAATCTCAAAAGGTCGCTAAACGATTTAGAGAGAATCTCGCCAAGCACTGGAAGTCTTATTTTGATGAAGACACCTTTGCGAAACTCAATGCCTACCTAGAAGGAATTAGTCCGGACTAGCGCTAACCTCTAAGTCCTTGGTCCTGTTTTCAAATCCACTTTGGCGGCCTTGCTTGATCCCGATAACATAGGACTATGCTCGCGGCCATTCTTCCCCTTATCTTGCTTCTGCCTTCTTACGCTCAGGCCGAGGCCGGCTGGGTCCGCTATATGAAGGGCGCTCTACCTATCATCTTAAATAAGGCGCCTGGCGAGTATGGCATCTACATCAAGTCGCTTAAAGACTCCTCCGAGTTCGGTCACAATGAGAACAAAACTCTCTACTATGCCTCCACCATTAAAATGTTTGTTTTATTGGAGGTCATGTTTGCCGAGTATTCGGGGAAGTTGGATCTCAGTTCCCTGCACACGATCAGCGAAGTAGACCTTCGCGACGGGTCGGCCTTAAGCAAAAAACTAAAGGCCGGCGACAAAATTCGACTTCATGAGTTGGTTGAAAACATGATCATGCACAGCGATAACCTGGCGACCGATATCTTGATTGGTAAAGTGGGTCTTTCCGAAATCAATCAAAGAATTCAATCCCTATCCAATGAACAAATCGGACCGATCACCACTCTTTTGAGAGTGCGGCAAGAGATGTACGGAAACATGAACGAAAAAGGCAAGGATCTCAGCAATCTCGACTATTTCAATATCGGCAAAGTCTTTAACACCAAGTATCGACTGAACACCTTTGCCAAGTTGGTCGGCAAGAAACCAGGCACATACACCACCACAAGCTGGTACAAGGCCACAGAAAAATATTATCAGGCCGGAATGAATAGCGGCTCGGTTAAGGCCTACGCCGGTATTTTAGAAAAACTCGCAACCCCGTCTGAAATTCCCAGACCGGTGGCGGACAATGTCTTCAAGTACCTCTACAAAACCCAAACCGGCAAATCGAGAATTCGTAAATCTCTTCCAAAGAACATAGATTGGGCTCATAAAACCGGAACACAGACCCGCAGAGTTTGTGACATGGGCGTGGCGGGCCCAAACAAGGGCAAAGACGTTATCATCACTATTTGTGCTAAGGACTTTGGCCCCACCAGCGCGGCCGAGAAACAGCTGGCCCGTATCTCACTCGCCTTAAGCCGAAGCAAAATCTTTACGGACGGAAATTCCGGACCGCCCTAACGTAACATGTAATTAAGAATTTTTCCTGGTTTGACGTCGGCAAATCCGTCGAGCACCGACATGGGGATTCCCGCCGCAGTCATTACCGTCTTATAGACATCTGCCGCCGGCACTCGCATCCCACCGCCCGTCGTGCCACCGGCTACTGGATTTCCGTTGTCGTCGGGTCGATGATAGACGAAGTTGTTGTTGGTAAAACGAATATCGCCGTAATAGCCGCCGCGAATTTTACCACCCGCCAGGACCACTGCATTTTTCGAATCTTGACCAGTCGAATTCGTCTCCATCGAGCGACTGCCGTCCAAAGTGTACATGGCAATCACGGTGTTCGCCCAAAGGTTGTTGGCCTTTAAAAAGTTGATCAATCGCGCCAGAGTTTTTCCTGACTGCTGGGCCTGCGTGTCCATCATAAACTTAGTTCGATTGGTGTGAACATCGCTCAAATCAAAATCGATGGCGACGGTGCGCACCTGGCCGGACTGAAAAAGCTTTCCAGCATAGGCGAACAGTTCCGAGGGATGCCACTTATTACCTTGCACGACACATTGATTCGCGTCGTCTCCGCCACAAATCACTTGTTCGGTGACTCCATTTTTCCACATCTGCTCTTCCGTCGGAGACAGAGCCAGTGAGATCGGGGCCGGCGTCGAGCCCGCGAGCAATCCCCCCATGGCATCAGCCCTAGCCGCTTGTTTGGTGCGCTCAGCCTGAGCCAAGACTCTTTGCAAATAAGAATCATCCAGTCGCTTCACAAACTGAGCGATCAGGGCACCATGCTTTTGCGAACTTGACGTGGCGGGAGGAATATTCGTATTCGCAAACCGATTCAGGAATGTCGCCTTATCAAAAAAGCGATCTGCCTGGGCATTCGTTAAGTTGCCTTCGAAGTGATAGTAAGTGTGAATGTCACCCCTTAGGGTACTGCGCAAAATCACACCATTGGTCAGATTCGGCGTTTGCGATTTACTATAGTAATTGTGCAAAATCGCAGGCGTTGGCGTTGAGCTGTAGTAGACCTCATTACCGTCGGATCGACCACCCGGTCTTTTGTCGACGGTCGACATGTCAATCTTTCCGGCCGTACGATCATAACTCCGGCCCGGTGACCGCAGCGGATTGGCTGCCTCATGAGCATGCACATTCCCTACACAGACTTCGCCGACTTCCATGACCGCAATGTCATCAAGATGAGGTCTTAGTTCAGCCGCATTCGGCGTAACGTAGAAATTCAAGCGCTCTTGAATAGGTGCCCCAGCTGGCGGCAATCGGTTTTGAGCATTGGCGTAGCTCTGAGCCACCCCTGGGGGAACAAAAAGGCACTGAAAATCCCATTGATCACGAAAGCAGACTTCTAGAAAATTCATCGGAGCCGCCTGGGCATGCGCCGGTGAGCCCAGAATCACCTCGGCGATAGCCTCGCGCGTTCGCGGAGAAACAATCGGCAACGCAATAAACGCCGACACAAACTTCAGAAATTGGCGGCGCTCGACAGGATGCATGCGCTCGAGATCTAAAAACTTCATGGCAACGCTCCTGATTTTTTAAACGAATCGAGAACATTTTGATTCAAAATAATCGCGCTTAATAGATGCGAAAGACTAGGATCAGGATTAACGGCCTTCGCCTGATTGGCAATTTGAATATAGAGATCGGGTTTGATCGAATCCAAAGTGTCTTGCGGCAAACGCATATAGTGAAACATGAGATTCTTCACAGCGCAGGGAAGAAAGCGAGAACTCTGCGCCAAAAGACGACCCGCTTCTCCCAAGTTGGCGGCCGGTTTCCCTAATATTTGCGAACTCTGATCGGCGGCACGGGCCGGATCGCGGTAGTGCGAAGTCATTAAGCCATTGGTGGAAAATCCGTCGGTGGCCGCCGGATTCTGAATTCCAGTTGCACCCACCTGATAATTTCCATTGAGGTCAAAACGCACAAAGAACTGAGCATGATGACCAAACTGCGAGTGACAACTGTAGCAGTTGTTGCCGTTGCCAAAAGTGATTTTGCCGGACGTCGTGGCAAACTGATCAATAAGGGCGGATTGCGCGATTTTAGGCTCTTCGCTGTCGCCCAGCGGATAGGTCGTGCACAAAAACTTGCTGATCATCTTTCCAGCCCGACTGATGTTGTAGGGACCGGCCTTTGTCACCAAAAAGGCCTTGGTGGTTAAAACTCCTGCTGAAAAGGGCGCGTTGGAATCACAGGCCATATTCTGTCCAGCCGCATTTACACAGGTGGAGGCTGTAACAAAGTCCGTATAAGGGCGTTCCCGACGGGCGATATCGCGAGCCAAATAGCCCGGAATATTCATATCCACGGTGTCGGTCACACCATTGGTGCGGATCAGATTCTCCATGAACATCTGCGCGCTCTCGAGAAACTGCGGCTCAGCAAACCAAGAACGTACAATGGCGGGGAAGGCATTGGTGCCTTGCGAATTGATCTGCGCGATTTCGCTGGCTTTCAAAGGTCGATGGGCGATTTGCGTGCTAAAGATCGATAGATAACTGACCAGGGTTGGAGCATCGGCCACTTGCGCCAGTGCTGAAGATGACCATATGAGAACCATTCCGACAACAAATCTCATTTGGCGGTGTACTCCTTTGAAGTCAGAATCGACATGCAAAAGATATCGAATTTTTCAGCCGTGGAAACTCCCATGGCCGAAATCTCTTGAATCAAAGTGTTTTCCAAAGAAGAGGGAGATCGACCGAGCGAATCCAAGACAAAACTGGCGGCACCCGATGGCCATGGGAATCGAGAACGCTGGGCAACGCACACAGGCTCGACCGCTTCAAGCCAGGCTTTCATATCCGTGGCCTCCCAAGAAACTTTAGGAAGGATGGCCTTGGAGAAATCGTAGTCGCCCAAAAACATTCGATCCGCTTTTACCTTGTCCAAGCTGGGATCTGTTGTCGACTGCACCAAATAGGACAGCTTGCCCAGCCGTGTCCGCAGCGACAATGGCTCGACTGGCATCTTGATATCAAAACCTAAATCCACCGGTACAGATCCACCCGACTGATTGCCCAGCTGAAGGATCCAAACCCGAAGATCATTTTTCTCCGTCGCGGTAAGAGGACCCGACGGCGGCATTTTATTCGAGTTCACGGCAATGAATAGTTTGGACTCATCCGGCTTACCGACTTGAATCAACCCCTCTCGCACGAGGTGGTCCACACTCAATATATTTGTCACCCCGCCCAGGGCCTGATCGACGTGGCAGGATTTGCAATTGTTCCGGAGAATCTCGAGAGCCTTCGACTGCTCAAGAGTCATGTTCAAATCATAGCTGACCGTTAGATTGGAGCCACTGGATGATTGTGACTTTGTCTTAAAAGACTTTAAAGGAGAGCAGTTTTGATAAAAGGCCACGACGGAAACAGCCAAGGCCAATACAGATATGAATCTGACCCACCGAAGACGCTTAATAACAACACCCCAAAAACGAAACCTATTAGGGACTCTTTAACTTTACCGCATTTTACGGGAGGTTCGAGCCACTTTCGATCAGATTCTCAAAATGAGACAGTTGAGAGCCGTCCTGGTCTGCCGGGTGGCCGACCTTCCAAAGTCCTTCGCAGCTTCGCTTGATAAAGGTTCATTAGCGCTTCTGCGGCCAACCTCCCTTCGACGGCCGACAAAGCCCAAGCAATGGCCTCGAGCGTAGAGAGTCCTTCGCAAAAGTGCTCTTTCCGTAAATGGATCTGAGCTAAATTCGGATGACTGATCTTCACTCGGCGCAAATTTTTTAGCTCCGGATACCTCGTGTTGATCTTGCTCGCCTGTCGCCAATTGCCATCCGACACGATCAGATGAATTGGCTTGCTGACCTTTAAATTTTCCAATTCAAAGGCATCGTCCGAAGGAAACAAGATCACGTTTTCATATTGTTCAGAAAGAAGCCCCGACAAATCCGGCGGGCCCGCTAACGCCCCTCGCACGTACATCTTAGAATTCACTAGGGCGTGCATCGCCAAGCGGCCCGTATTGGTGGTCCGCTTGAGTTCCTTCGCATGAATCAGCAGACTCACTCTCGTTCGCAAATCAAGTCGCGGAATATGGGCACAAATGCAGCGGCTCAAATGCATCGCACAGGTCGGGCATGGGTTGCGGGTTTTGCGTTTACGCACGGGCCTTTCAAGCATGCTCCCCCCAACCCAAAGACTCCACCACGTGTTGAAAATCTGCCGCCAACGGAGCCCGCACGCTCAGTGGCTGTTCGGTCCTAGGATGGGCAAAAGACATCTCGGTGCAGGCCAGGAACAGCCGCTGCACCTGGTAGCGCTCGCGAAAAAATCGATTGTGCTTACCGCTGCCATAAGTAACGTCGCCCACAATGGGGTGACCCAGACGATGCAAGTGCCGGCGGATCTGATGTTTGCGACCGGTTTCGGGCTCAGCCCGCACCAATGAATAGCGTGAGGTCGGATACTTATCGACACACTCCTGAAACTCATAACTCGCCAAAGTGGTAAAATGAGTGATCGCCGTTTGAGCGGGCTTATCCCGACGGGCCATAGTGTCGGCCTTGCGATCCAGCTCTTCTCGCAGGGGATAGTTGAGCGTCACCCTTTCGCTAGGCACGCCCCTAACGATGGCCAAATATTTCTTAACCACCTGACCCTCAGCAAAGCGCTGACTCATGATTCGTGCGACGTCAGAAGACAGAGCAAAAATCAACGCTCCCGAGGTCGCTCGATCCAACCGATGGACTGGATAAACCAACTGGCCGATTTGATCCCGCACGGTTTGCATGGCAAATTCCTGCGCATGGCGGTCTAAGGCACTTCGATGAACAAGAAGGCCTGAGGATTTGTGCACTACAATCAGGTCATCATCTTGATAAAGAACCGGAAGACGCATGGCCTTACTTGATCATCTCCACTCGCCAAAATTCGCCATTGTCCTCACCATTGAAGCTGGTGACTTCGAAAGATTCGATTTCGCCGCCAAGCTCCATACCGCTATTCATTAAATAGGTCTGCAAAAACTGGGTCCGAAGCTCGCGGGAGTTGCTGCCGACCTCAGACATTTCAAAGGTCGCGTCAAAAGGGTATTCAATTCTTACTCTCATTCTTATCTCCGATGTATAGTCTTTAACATGACAAAACGGGATCTTGTCCAAGTATTTACAGAATATCTCATGCGAGAGCTTGAAGCCCTGACGGCCGCGGCCAAGGCGACTTACGAGGCCGCCACACATGAGGAAAGTAAACCCGAAAATGAATACGACACTCGAGGCCTAGAAGCTTCGTACCTCGCCGGCGCGCAGGCGAAACGAGTCAGCGAAATTCGAGAAGTTTTAAGTCAATTCAAAACGCTCGAGTTCAAGGATTTTGGCCCCGGCGACCGAGTCCTCGCCAC
Source organism: Bdellovibrionales bacterium (assembly GCA_050250515.1). Classification (GTDB taxonomy): domain Bacteria; phylum Bdellovibrionota; class Bdellovibrionia; order Bdellovibrionales; family UBA1609; genus JALHOQ01. Next base: position 40,400 of record JBFWON010000011.1, read on the forward strand.
CGCCTTGGTTGAAGTCTCTATCGACGGCAAAAACAATAGCTTATTGTTTATGCCCAAAGGGGGCGGAGTGAGCTTGCAATTGGAAGGCAAAACCATTCAAATAGTCACGCCTCACTCGCTTTTAGGCGAGGCGATCTTAGGAGCTAAGGTCGGCGACGAGGTGGAATACGAAGTCGCGGATCGCGTTCACGAATGCAAAATATTGGGGATTAAGTAATGAGTGTAAAAGACCTGACCAACGACAATTTTGATGCGGAAACCGATCGACCCGGCTTGGTCTTGATCGATTTTTGGGCCGAATGGTGTGGCCCCTGTAAGGCCTTCGCGCCCATCTACGAAGCGGCCGCAGAAAAGCACCCCGATATACTCTTTGCTAAGGTGAATACAGAGGCTGAACCCGTCTTAGCCCAACAGTTCGAAATCCGCAGCATTCCGACCCTTCTTGCGGTTAAAGATGGCGAAATCACGGGGGTTAAAATCGGTGCTCTCCCCCCGCCCAAACTGGAAGAATGGATTCGGGAACTCCAGCGGTAGTTATTGCCACCCAAGGGCTCTTTTCTATTGACTAAATGCAGCACGATGACATAGAACGACCCATCCTATAAGGGAATCTGGGTTTTTCTAAGTTCTCTTTTCGTGATGCAACCCTTTGAAAAGGAACCCCAGTGAACAGTTTTGACAAGTTCGAGCTCCCCCACACTCTTGCCGACGGCCTCAAGAAAATCGGCTTTAATGAGCCCACCCTCATTCAAGATAAAGCGATCCCCACTCTGATGGAGGGCCGAGATCTTATGGCCTGTGCCCAAACGGGATCGGGCAAAACCGGCGCCTATATGATCCCGATGATCACCAAGATCTTAGCTGACCCCACAGCCCAGGGAATGGTGCTCGCGCCGACTCGCGAATTGGCGCAACAGATCTCCGAATTTATCGAATCACTCGTCAGTTTTCGCCAACTTCACACGGCCCGCCTGATTGGCGGTCAGGACATTCGAAGACAATTTAAGTCTCTTCAGAGAAAACCACGCGTGATCGTCGCCACCCCGGGACGTTTAATCGATCACTTGAAGCGCAATACGGTCCAGATTCACAAGGTGAATCAATTGGTTCTGGACGAAGGGGATCGCATGATCGACATGGGATTTGCCCCACAGCTCGAGCAGATTTTAAAATTCTTGCCGAAAGAGCGGCAGACTTCGTTCTTCACCGCCACGCTCGATCAAAAGGTCAAAGGACTGGCGCAAAAGTATCTGCAAAATCCTGTGCAGCTGCTCTTGGACGAACCCCGGCCAGTTTCTAAAATTAAACAATCGGTCATCAAAGTTGAATTCGCCGACAAAGATGAGTGCATTCTGGATGAGCTCAACCGTCGACAAGGATCGGTCATTGTTTTTTTAAAAACCAAACACCGCACGGATCGCTTAACCAAGTACTTGGTGGACTACGGAATCTCTGCAGGCCTGATTCACGGTGGTTGCAGCCAAGGTCAACGCAATCGGGCGCTGAAGGCGTTTAAAGATGGTGAAACACGAGTTCTTTGTGCCACGGACGTCGCGGCGCGCGGAATCGATGTTCCCAACGTCGAACACGTGATTAATTTCGATTTACCCATGCAGGACGAGGACTACATTCACCGCGTGGGACGAACCGCCCGAAACGGCGCCTCTGGCGAAGCCGTCAGCTTTGTCTCGAGGCAAGAATATCGGGATTGGAACCGCTTGGTAAAAAAATACGAAATCCCCGACGCTTTGATTGCCGAAGGTAAATCCGAAAAGCGAGCTCGACCCGAAGGCGGCCCGAAAATGGGCGGATATGGCGGTGGTAAAAAGCCATTTCGTCACGGTAAAAAGAAAAGCTTTTCAGGACATAATAAAAAACGTCCACAGAAGTCTCAATCGCGTTGGTAAGTCGGCCTTCTCCGCAAGAACTTAGTGTGGGCGGCCCCCCAGCGGCGCACACGAGGAAGGGCTGCAAACAGAACTTCTAGAAGAATCCGGCGCGGAACGAATCGGCGAAGATAATAGAAAATCTTGGCATCAAAAGTGGCCGGTATCCATAGTGGCGGCCGCCGACGATGAATGGTGCGCAAAATTCGGCGAGCCACCATGGCTGGTGTGGTGAAACTAAGACCCATTAATCTTTCAATGAACGGGGTCATATGCTCATAGTAGTCCGCGTAAAGCCCCTCGGTTCCATGCTCTGGACCCGATTGCATCGAGTGATGCACTTTCAAAAATGACTTCGAGCGAACAAAGCCGGGCTGTATCAGGCTGACATTGATTCCAAACGGACGAAGTTCAAACCATAGGGCCTCACTAATGCCTTCGAGCGCAAATTTCGAGGCGCTGTAGGACCCCATGGTGGGCATGGCCAACATACCGCTGACAGAAGACACATTGATGATTTTGCCTCGACCACATTTTCGCATATGAGGCAGCACAGCCCGAATTAAGCCGACGGGGCCGAAGTAGTTGGTGTCGAACTGGTGTTGCTCCTCGGCCGCATTCATATGCTCAACCACCGCCCGGTAGCTAATGCCGGCGTTATTCACCAGAACATTAACTCCTGCCCAGTGACGAGAAATTTCCTCGATCAAAGCCACACGCTGACCAGCATTCGTGACATCGAGGCATCGGATCCAGAATCGATCCGATTCGGCAAATTTTTGACGAAGAAATGAGAGCGACCCTTCACGAGCCGTGATGACCACGCGATAGTCTTTATCTTGATAGAGCAGGTCCGCCAGGGCCAGGCCAATGCCAGACCCGCAGCCTGTCACAAGAATCACCGGACAAAAGGGAGGGCCTCTGTTGTTTTCCACTATACTCCTTTAGCTGGAGTAGGCCTCCGCCATCATCACCGTGGCGCTCAGTTTTCCCCAGCGCTTTTTCACCAGCTTTTTTAAAGTGGATGAGCTGTCTTTGGCTCGCGAGTTGTCTAAATCGGCACAAACCAACCGCAGCTGTTCCTCAGCCGATTTGACCTGAGCGTGGAAGACCTCTCGAAGCGGCGGCAACAAGGAGGCCTCCCGCCGGCTTAAGAGACGAATTTCATTTTTTACGTCGGTGATTTCTGTATCTGTCGGACTTTCTTCAATCGATCGCAAAAGACCTCCCGGTCAATAATTCAAATTCGAATTGTCTGAAGTACGCGCCTATTTTTGACGGTGTTGCGGCCCCTAATATCGTGAAAATGCATGAACAGCGCCACACCAATCAGCATTAAAACAGATATCGACTCCACTGGAACTCCCATCTCGTTCAAGTTGGTTGGAGGGTCTTCTTAAACTCCGTGTACTCTTGCTCGGCCTTGTCTTTGGTGTAGCCGTAAGTTTTTTGAAGCTTTTCGGAAATGAGGTGCATATTGCCTTTAAAACCATCAATATCCGTGTCGACCAGCTTATCCCACTTCTGCTTGATCTTGCCCTTAATGTCTGTCCACTCGGTGTCGATTTTATCTGTGCTCATTTGATTCTCCTGAGTTGTAAGTTGAGACCATCATGGCAGATAAAATTAATTAGTAAAAATATATAATTAGTATGCTATACATCCAAATTAACTATGTATAACTTCAATCACCTCTATTACTTCTATATCACCGCAAAATCAGGCGGAGTGACTAAAGCGGCAGAGCACCTTCGCATCTCGCAACCTTCACTGAGCAGTCAGATCAAAGTGCTCGAAGGCTCTTTGGGCACAAAGCTGTTTCAGAAAGCGGGCCGCACGGTCGAGCTGACACGCGCCGGATTGGTGGTATTCGGTTTTTGCCGAAGAATGTTTGAGGTTTCTGAAGAACTCAGTGAGGCCTTGCTGAAGAAGGTCCCCTCTGAAACCCGACGTATCCATGTCGGCGTGTCAGACGAGATCGACCGCACCTTCGTCGTGGAGGTCATCAGTCAGTTTTTAAAATCCCATCCACTTTCCGAGCGCCCTAAGATCACTGTGTCCTCAGGCACGCACACGCAACTGGTGGAACGTCTCAAACTTCGCGAAATTGACGCCATGATCAGTGAACTCGCCATGACCGAGCCCGATTTAATTAATCTTTCGCGCGTTGAGGTCCCAGTCGGTCTGGTCTGCTCGAGTCGGTGGAAGTTGAAATCCAAGAGTAAAAACCTAAGCGCGACGAAAGCCATTGGTGAAATCATAGGCGGCGATGGGGCGCAGTGGGTGATGCCTTCAGCCCGATTCAAGTTGCGGGGAGAGATCGATCGTTTCATTGAGTCCAATCAGTTAAAAGGGCGAATTGCCTTTGAAAGCGATGTTATGGGTTCACTGGTGAGATCCGTCGTCGATCAGATTGGGCTGGCCTTTTTACCTCTTCTTTATATCACGCGCGAAAGTCGGGAGAAATCGGTGCGCGTACTTGGACCCAAAAGAGGGTACTGGAAGTATCGCGTCTGGCTTGTCTGCAGCCAGCATAGCTACGCCGACAAATTGATTCAATCCTTCTCCAACGCCTTCGACGAAGTCTGCAAAGAGTTTATCTCGCAGATTTCCAACTGAAGAATTCGCCGAGGCCTTGGCTTGAGAAGTCCATGAGATCGGTGTAATCTAGCGCCTATGAAGTATCTCATCGCACTTATCATCGCCACCGCTTGGGCCGCCACCGGGCCTCAGAAAATCGTGATTCATGAAAAGACCGACGAAGAGTCCACCACCAAAAAAGACCTTCAACCCGAACCCTTAACCGACAATGAGGTTCAAGCCGTAGGCGCCGCTGTGTCGGCGGTGTTGCGAACCGTGATGACCCCGGCGGCGAAGGCTTCCAGCGTAAAGGGTCGGTGTTCTTACCGGGGCGGGTTCTGCCCAGGAGCACTGGTCGAACTCAAAGATGGCAGGGGTCAATTATTAGCCAGCCAGTCGCTTTCTTCAGCGGACGGCTTTGTCTTTTCCAATTTAAAGCCTGGCCGCTACAATCTTGAGGTCTCCTATCCAAGGTACAAGCTCAAGACCGTTCGAAAACAAGTCTCGCCGGGGATCGAAGTCCTCGTCGAGATCACGGAATAGTCTTCACTCCCCCATTTTCCGCCTGACAGCGATGGCGCATCGTATTATATACGCCGGATGTCCAAGCCTGCGTGCCAAATCTGCTCTTGCCTACCCGATAAAGCGGACCGCCGCTTCGTCGACAGCGAGACCTTTGCTTATTCCGAGCACCCGCCAAAAGGGGTGTCAGATGGGCTTTACTGCACCACCTGCTATGAGAACCTGGTCGAGCCCGCCCTTCTCGAGTATGAAGAAACTTTGGAGAAGGCGAAGAACGTCAACATGTTCTACGCGAGCCAAAGTAAAGAAAGTCGGTTTATCCGCCGAATTGAAAGACCCATCACCGTTCAAAATTGCAGCGATCGCGATGAGGCCATTTTAAAACTAGCCTTCATAACGGTTCAGTCCGGCAAGAATGCCATGGTCGATGTCGACCTTAAAAGTGCCAAAGTTCGAATCGATGGGTATCAAACTTCCACCTGGAGCGGACGCGCTATTCCTGTCCAAATTGAAGAATCGGTTCTTCAGCGCCGCTTTGCCGGCGCCCCGAATTAGAATTTGTGATCTTAAGGCGCGTGGATTCGCGCATTTTTAAGATTGTCGCGACCGGCAATGCTGAGTAGAATTGGGTCCTATGACATGGCCAATTCTAGCGCTAGCTCTTTCACTGGCATGGTCGGTAGAGGGATATAGGGTAGACACCGGAACGACAAGAGAGATTGACGAGTGGGGCGTATGCCAGCGAGTCGCCAATGTGACTGGAAAATCTCTTTTCGTCCCGACCAACTCGGCACTCGAATGGACCGAGTTTCGAGCAAACCTCCCGGTAGGCGTGACCATTTCAACTTGCTCTTGCCCCGACATTGCACTTAGGGCGGCCTCCACTAACTCCGACACCGGCTCATCGCTAGTCATTGCAAAACCGACGGGCCTTGCCGTCGACGATGTCATGGTCGCCCATGTGGCGCAAAGAGGGGGTAGTTCAGGAACCGTGCTGGACACTCCCACCGGATGGACCAAGCTCGCGAGCGACGAGCTGATGGGAAGTGGCGGCGGTTCAAACTCTCAGCGAAGCGCCTTTTACTATAAGGTGGCGACCGCTGGTGATGTGGCGGCGACTGATTTCACCTGGTCATTTTCTGGCGCGACCAACTCGATCGGGGGCATTCAAGCGTACAACAACGCGGACCCCTTGGGACCAATTGATGATAGCTCTACCATGAGTGATACGGCCAACATCGGAACCATTGACGGAACCGCGGTCACCACAAAGTACACAGGGGACATGATTGTGGTCATGTATGCTGAAAACGGAAACTTGACCTTCACCCCTCCGGGTACATTTACTGAGAGATATGACTTGGCCAACGGCACCCAGATTTCGGCCATGGGAGCCGACGAACTGCAATCGGCGGCCGGTTCGACCGGCACACTGACGGCCACACTTTCAGGAAATGATAATCGGAGAACCGCCAAGATCGTGGCCTTACGCAAGGACACACTGAACTGTCCTTAAGGCTGACTGCAGAAACACTAATGGCGAATTCTTCAGAACTTTTGGCCGTCGAATTCCGAGAAGCCGTTCGCGATTTAACCCTCTGATCCTGTGGTGTACCAAGAATGGCGAATTAAAAAGCGGCGCGGTTGACCAACATGTCGGTCTAAGACTGTTTTCAGTCTACGGTCGGACATAGGACAGCGGATCGTGACCAGAACTAGCGACTGCGGAATGTACCCTTCTCCACCGTCAAAACCGCCTGTGCAACTTTTGTCTTGAACCGGGACGAAGCTAGGAAGCATCAAAAACCTCTCAATATATTCTTCATCGCTGTTGGGAAGAAGGGAGCATCCCAATTCGCGACCACAACTTGAATTTCCGCGAGTGACCAAGCAACCCAAGTTGGCCGCGTTGTAGCGTTTGAACACTTTGGGATCGGTGCTCGAAGTAAAGCGAATGTATACGTCGGTCGCCGACAAGATTTGCGGCGAATTGAGGCAGGCCAGGGAAGAATTGCCGATCAAGGATTTGTCGTCGCTTTTTATAACCGGAATCGGCGCGACCGCCAACACACCGGAACTCGTCTGCGCGTGCACGACGCCAGAAAATCCAAAAAATAACACGGCGAAGCTGATGAATTTTGACATAAAACAATTCCCCTTTTTAGGTGAAAAAAAAATGACTTATCCAAAATCAGAATGCCTGGAAAGATTGCGGGAGTGGCCTAATGATTTTGTCGCGCTTCACTGTCGCAGTGTCTCAAGTTGGGATAGAAGTGCTGCTGGGGAGATCCTCGCAGTTTGATACTCGCCTGAATCAGTTCGATACATATTTGGGCAAAAGAGTTAAAAAGATCTCCAACATACGCCGATCAATAGAAGTGGGAAAGTTCCTTATCATTCCCCATATCAGCTTCAGCCTAACATCTGAGGCCGCCATTACCCATGTCGCCAATGACAACAGGTCTGCTAACAACTCATCTGCGGGCACTTCTGTTACGGTCAGCGCTGTCGGCGCTAACAATCTTATGGTTGTGCTGGTGAGCTGGTGTTGTGTGGCCAGTGTGAACACCAGTATCCCTACTATTAGTGACAATCAGGGCAATACCTGGATCCGAGTTGGATCACCGAAACAAGATGGCATCAATGATTGGGTCGCCGTTTTTTATGCGATTGCCACTAACGCAGGAACGACCTCGGTGTCAGCCACGGCGGCTGGAAACCAGTGGGTCAGTGTATCGTTTTCAGAGTATTCAGGTGTAAACACCTCTGACCCTTTGGATGGTACTGTTAATGCGATCCCCTACGGAAAAACCGCGGACTCGGGTGCTTTTTCCCCCAATCAGTCCGGTGATTTGATCGTTTGTATCACACTCAACGATTACGACACTTCAGTGCCGACGGTTGGATCTGGATTTACTCTGCTGCAACAATATCCTACGGGAACCTATGTTGGCCTTGGGGCCCAATATCAAATTTATAACAGCCTGAGTCCGGTTAACTGCACTATGACCTACACTGTGAACGCCGATATGCCGACAATATTGGCCGCATTTAAGCCAGCCGACAATTCGACGGGTACGTCTGGTGGGATGCGGTACAACAGCAACAGCTTGCAATTTCATAACGGCTCCAGTTGGCAGTGGGCGTCCAGGGGAGTTGCCGGATCGAGCTGCTCAACACCTGGCTCACTACGCTGGAACTCCACCGCTCTGAGCATGGAATTTTGTGGCAGTTCCAATTGGCAATCCATGAAATCCAAATCTACGATGGCCGGGTCTGGGAGCGCTGGGCAAGTGCGCTTTCAAAATTCTGTCTTACAATTTCATAACGGGAACGTTTGGACCTATGTGACGAATCCCTTATCGATCAGTTGTCCCAATGGCTACAATGATGGGACTTACTGCTACCTGACCGGCGAGCCCGGAGAATCATGTAACACAGTTTGTGTTGGCGCTGGGCGAACTTGTAACGCAACTGGAACACAGGCTGCGAGCAGTTCGTCCACCACTTGCCAGGACATATTGACGGCTCTTGGTTACACGCCGGGCACTCCTTCGGGAGGGCATATGCCTATGGTTGCTCGATCACGGCAGCTGGCGCCGTACGCTACGACAGCGGCACCAACACGACCTGCGGCGGAAGCAACGGTACACGCAGCCGCGCCTGCGCGTGTAACTAGTGAATCTACGGGTAACTGTCTATTTCAGCCGATACCCTATCCCCGACTCGTTCTCAATCATCCGCCCACTACCAGGCGTCACAGCATCCATCTTCTTTCTAATTTGCCCGAAATAGACACGAAGGTAATGATTGTGTTCAACAGAATTTGGCCCCCAGACGTCCTTCAAAATCGTGCGATGGGGCACCACCTTTCCAGAGTGGTTAACAAGGACACACAGGAGCGCATACTCGGTCGCGGTTAGCTTCACCTCGTGACCTGATACTTTCACGATATGCCCGGATCGGTCCACCTCCAGAGGTCCCGACTTGAATAGCGGGCTCTCGGATTGGGGCTGAACATGACGAAGTGCCACCCGAATTCGGGCAAGCAACTCTTGTACTCCAAATGGTTTAGTCAAATAGTCGTCGGCACCACCATCCAAGGCCGCCACTTTATCTTCCTCAGAATCCCTCACCGTTAAAAATATCACTGGTACTTTTGACCACTCCCTCAACTTCTGAAGCACAGTCAATCCCGATATATCAGGGAGGCCGTAATCAAGAATCACCAAATCCGGGCGAAACTCCGCGATTCTTTGGAGGCCACTCTGCCCCGTAGGAGCATCTTCAATTTCATATCCATTCGCTTCTAGGCTGTGGCGGATGAACTTCGCGACCGAAGCCTCATCGTCGATAACCAAAATCTTTTTCTTGCCCACGTTCATTGCATTGCCTCCACTAACTCCCTTGGTGGAACCCGATATGGTAGCTCGATCTCGAAGACCGCACCGATTTTGTCGGTCCGATTTCGGGCAAGTACCTTGCCACCGTGCAGCTCAACTATGCTGCTCGCGATTGTAAGTCCGAGACCCAATCCCCCCGTCGGAGTACCAGGAAGTCTAAAAAACTTATCGAAAATTTTTGCTTCTTGTCCTGACGGTATTCCACCACCTTCGTCTCGCACCATGATTCTTATCCGCGACGCATCTCTGAAAATCTCGAGATCGATGTTTCCTTCTTTGGGCGAATACTTCGCGGCGTTGAGGATCAGTTGAATAAGGGAGTGAGAAAGCAGCCTGAAGTCCGCCTCCAAGACAATGGCATCTTTCTTCAACACGTTAATTTTTCGACCTACCAACTCGTCTTTCAAGCTGGCCACAGACTCGTCAGCTAGGTCCGATATTTCAAACCATTCTTTTTTCAGTTGTAAGCCGCCCTTCTGAAGCCGCGAGAGGTCTAACAAGTTTTCAACCACTCGATCCAACCGCTGGGCCGATCTCACCATTTCGTCGGTCACCAGAGCCCGCGCCTTTTGGTCATTCACGGTTCGATCATCTTTTAAAGCGGTCGCAAGACCAATCAACGCTGTAATAGGGGTTCTAAGTTCGTGCGATACTGAATTGAGCAGTGTTTGGTGTAATTGCTCAGACGCTTCATAAAGTTTTGCAGTTTGCGCGGCCTCACTAAACCTGAAACGCTCAAACGCCACCGCCGATTGGCTTAGAACCGTTTCCAAGAAGTCCTCCTGATCTACCGAAAGACTTCGATCAAGTTTTTCAGGAAAATAAGCAAGTACGCCTACTATTCCTGCCTTCCCACGCAGCGGTGTGCAGAAACAGGCCGAACCCGATAGAGTTTGTGTCGACCATCCCGCTTGTTTTCCATTCTCAAATGACCATCTTGCTACGGCCAACTCATTTTCTTCGAGAGGCTTTCCGAACCATTTGTCCCAATCTATTTTTCCATCCCTATCAATAAAGAAAAGTGCGCACCGGCCGGCAAAAATCTTTTCCACCGTGTCACTCAAGGTGGCATTGATCTCTAAATCCGTCTTGGAATTCGAGAGTCTCTGAACAAACTCATACAATAATCGCGTCTTTTCCTCCCGACTCTGGAGAACAGCTTCTTGACGTCGAATGCGCGAGGTCAGAAGGCCGCCTACCAATGCAGTCACAAAATATGAGATGACCATCATCGCATCTTCAAAGGAGCTTATATAAAATGTGAATTGCGGGGGGATAAAAAAGAAATCCCATATTATGGCGGAAGACGTAGCGGCTAACAATATCGGCCCAGGAGACGCGACGGATGCGACGGCCAAGATGACAAGCAGAAAGTATGGTCCAATCGCCCGATAGCCAACATATTGGAGTAAGGCATAGCCAAAGAACGATGCTCCGGCGATAAACCAAGCTGTGTTGTAGTAAGAAATAAAGCCCGAGCGCAGCTCCGGCCATTTGAGATAAAATCCTCGATAAAGAGGCTTTCGCATGGCTCGGATCACATGCACGTCAATCTTGCTGGTTTCTCTCACAAGCTGATCGAGAAGAGTTCCTCTCGCGACCAAGTCGCGGAAAAATCGTCGATCTGGCCGACCCATTACAATCTGAGTCACATTCTTATCAGCGCAAATTGTCTGGATGGCGTGGACGATGCTTGGGTCCGCAAGAGTAATGACTTCAGCACCCAACTCACGTGCCAGAGATATATTTTTTTGAAGAGTGTCTTGATCTTCTTTTGAAAGTGAGTGACCCGTGTCGACGTAAAGAGCCACCCATGGCGCCTCCAAATTGAAAGCCATTCGTCGAGTGGTTCGAATCAAGCGAGACGAATAAGGACTGTGACTGATCGCCACCAACAATCGCTCATTCGTGTTCCAGGGCCCTTCGATACCTTTAATGGTCATTTGATCGTGCAGATCTTGGTCCACCTTTTCGGCGGTAAATCTCAACGCCAATTCACGAAGCGCCGTCAGATGTTCTTCTTTAAAGAAGTTTTCCGCCGCCGCCACCGCACGGTCGGCAATATAAACTTTCCCCTCATTCAATCGGTGCAGAAGGTCTTCTGGAGGCAGGTCAACAAGCTCAATCTGAGTTGCATTTTCTAAAAAGGAGTCAGGTACGGTTTCGCGAATCTGCACGCCCGTTATCTGCGCCACCTGATCATTGCGACTTTCAATATGCTGAATATTCAGCGTGGTATAAACATCGATCCCAGCATCCAGAAGTTCCTCAATGTCTTGGTATCTTTTTTGGTGCCGCGAGCCAGGCGCATTTGTGTGAGCCAGTTCGTCGACCAAAACGAGAGTCGGCCGTTCAGCGAGAATGGTATCTAAGTCCATTTCAAAAAGGTTTGTGCCTTTGTATTCAATCGGTTTTTTGGGTACAACCGGCAAACCTTGAAGAAGGTCCTCTGTTTCCTTTCGTCCGTGAGTTTCCACAACAGCTACCGTAACCCGAATTCCTCGCTGCAACTGCTCACGCGCAGCCTTTAACATGGAATAGGTTTTCCCCACGCCAGGACACATTCCCAAGAAGATACGCAAGCGCCCTCGCTTGCTTTGGGACTCCCTTCGCTCAATCACTTCTAAAATTTGATCAGGGCGCTTGGGCACAATTACCTCCGCTCAAGATCAATATTGAGCTTGAGCACATTGACTCTTGGCTGCCCCAAAACGGCAAACTGCCGAGGCTCAATGTTACGACGGACAATATCACTAATAGTGGCTTCAGGCACGTTCCTAGCAGCTGCTACCCTTGAGACCTGATCCATTGCGGCCTCAGGCGAAATATGAGGGTCTAAGCCGCTTCCTGAGGAAAATAAGAGCTCTCGGGTGAGCCCCTGGTTCCTTCTATCCTGAACATTGGCCTTCAAATCCTGGCTCGTAGGCCCCATGTTGGTTCCCCCTGACGGCATCGGGTTAAAATCGACTCCACTTGGTCGTGCCCAAAAGTACTTTGGATCTTTGAACTGCTGCGCAATCAGTTCTGAACCGACCACCACACCGTCATGCACAAGAAAGCTACCAGTGACTCTCTGGGAGAACAGCATCTGCCCGATACCGGTCATAGCCAGTGGATATGCAACGCCAGTGAGAAGGGTCATCGCTGCCAAAAACCGAAGAGAGGTATACCAAACTTTCATGACACGACTCCAATAGTTGAAATCACGAGATCTATGATCTTAATTCCAATGAAGGGCACAATCAGTCCCCCAAGTCCGTAGACCAAGAGGTTCCGACGCAAAAGTTGTGTCGCGCCGAGTGGACGGTATCTCACTCCCTGAAGTGCAAGAGGAATCAAAGCTACAATGATAATAGCGTTAAAGATCACCGCGCTCAGTATTGCACTCTGAGGCGACGTGAGTCCCATGACGTTTAGAGCCGCAAGCGGCCCTACGCCGCTTTGAGAGACATAGAGACTGGCAAAAAGCGCTGGTATAATCGCGAAGTATTTTGCAACATCGTTTGCAATACTGAAAGTCGTGAGAGCGCCTCGGGTCATCAAGATCTGCTTTCCGGTTTCGACGATCTCGATCAGCTTGGTCGGATTTGAATCAAGATCAATCATATTACCCGCCTCTCGGGCGGCTTGCGTTCCCGTATTCATGGCTACACCCACATCGGCTTGCGCTAAGGCGGGGGCATCATTGGTCCCATCACCGGTCATCGCCACCAGATGCCCTTTTTGTTGCTCGTCACGAATGCGCTTAAGTTTGGTCTCAGGAGTCGCCTGCGCCATAAAGTCATCAACCCCGGCTTCGGCTGCTATTGCGGCAGCGGTCAGTGGATTATCACCTGTTATCATAACCGTTTTGATTCCCATTTTTCGAAGCTCACTAAAACGGTCTCGGATACCACCCTTAACAATATCTTTAAGATATATCACCCCCAGCGCTTCCTGACCCTCACTTACTACTAGAGGCGTGCCGCCCTTTCGAGCGACTTCGTTTGCGGCCGCTTCGACCTCTTTGGGCATCTTCCCACCGAGGGACTCAATGTGCTTTTTGACAGCGTCAAGTGCACCCTTCCGAACTACCTGAACATTTTGTCCGTTCTTAATATTGATTCCACTCATTCTTGTATGGGCACTGAATGGCACAAATTCACTCCCATCTGCCTTAAGTGCTTCTGCCCTCAGCCCGTACTTCTCTTTAGCTAGGACGACAATGGACCTTCCCTCGGCGGTTTCATCACTCAATGAGGCAAGCTGGGCAGACTGGGCTAGCTTCTCGGGTTTGCAATTTGGAGCCGAAATAAACTCACTCGCCATGCGATTGCCGAGAGTGATGGTTCCCGTTTTGTCGAGGAGCAGAACGTCGATGTCGCCAGCCGCCTCAACAGCACGACCACTCATAGCCAAAACATTTTTCTGGATCAGGCGGTCCATTCCGCTGATTCCTATCGCGCTTAAGAGGCCTCCAATGGTTGTTGGGATCAGACATACCAAAAGCGCAATGAGAACTGGGACAGTGACAATTTGAGAGAGATCTTGCGATGAAGCTGCAGCCGAGTAGTCCGCAAAGAACTTCAGGGTCACAACAGCTAAAAGAAAGATCATGGTCAACCCGGAAAGAAGAATGGAGAGTGCTATTTCATTCGGAGTTCTCTGCCGCTTCGCCCCCTCGACAAGTGAGATCATTCGATCTAAAAAACTCGAACCGGGCTCTGCCGTAATCCGGATGACAATTCGATCGCTAATGACTTTGGTTCCACCCGTAACCGCGCTGCGATCGCCACCACTTTCTCGAATGACAGGAGCTGACTCACCCGTAATCGCTGACTCGTCAACAGTTGCAATTCCTTCCACCACTTCGCCGTCGCCCGGGATCACATCCCCAGCTTCACAGACTACCAAATCGCCTTTTTCCAAATCGGTCGCGCTCACTTGAGCCTCTGTTTTACCTTTGAGTAATCGAGCAACGGTCTTAGTACGAGACTTTTTGAGCGAGTCCGCTTGCGCCTTGCCTCGACCCTCCGCGATTGCCTCAGAAAAGCAGGCAAACAACACCGTAAACCACAACCAAACTGCGATCTGAAGATCGAAGCCTGAAAAATTTCCGCCGAGCGAATTGATAACTAAAGATATCGTCGTCCACATAGCGCCAATTTCCGTTATCAACATCACCGGATTTCTGGCGAGTTCCCGCGGATCGAGTTTTTTAAATGAATCAAGAGTCGCCTGCTTAATCATGTCATTCGTCATCAGTGTTTGTTTCATATCCGTCTCCTTAAAAGGACCGTCCTTGAAGCATCAGAAAGTGTTCAACAATTGGACCAAGGGAAAGTGCCGGGAAGAATGTCAGTGCGCCAACGATGATGATCACACCGATCAATAAAACCACGAAAAGCCAGTTATCAGTGGTGAAAGTGCCGACGCTGGGAGGAGATATCTTCTTTCCAACCATGTTTCCAGCAACTGCCAAAACCGGAAAGAGCACACCGAAGCGACCGATCAGCATCGCGAGACCTAGGAGCAGATTGAAGTAGACGGTATTTGCATTCAGACCAGCGAAAGCGCTGCCGTTGTTTCCGGAAGCTGATGAGAGAGCGTAAAGAATCTCAGAGAGTCCATGGGGTCCCTTGTTCGCGAGGCTCGGAAGCGCAACTGGAAGCACGGCTGAAATGCCACCTCCAATCAGAATCATCGCACTTGGTGCCAAGATACCAACGATTGTCCATTGAATGTCCTTAGCCTCAATCTTTTTGCCCAAATACTCTGGTGTGCGGCCGACCATCAGGCCGGAAAGGAATACGGTTAGAATAGCAAAGAGGAGCATACCATAGAGTCCACAGCCAACTCCCCCGAATACGATCTCGCCGAGCATAATGTTGAGCATCGCCATCCCACCAGCGAGCGGTGTGAGCGACGAATGCATTCCATTCACTGATCCGTTGCTTGCGGCCGTCGTGAGCGTCGACCAGAGAACCGTGTTGGTCACGCCAAAGCGAGTCTCTTTGCCCTCCATATTCATCGCCTCACCCATCACGGGGTTTGTCTGGTACTCACTCCAAAGACCTATGGCGAGGCTCATCGCCAAAATGGCCATCATGGCACCAAAAATTGCCCAACCTTGTCTGCGACTCCCGACGAGCGTTCCAAACGTAAAAGTTAGGGCCGCCGGAATTAATATTAGCGCTATGAGTGAGAGAAAGTTTGTAAGCGGAGTCGGATTTTCATAGGGATGTGCACTGTTGGCATTAAAAAAGCCGCCGCCGTTGGTGCCGAGCTGCTTAATGGAGATTTGAGACGCGGCAGGGCCCTCAGGAATGACCTGCGTTGATCCTTCAATCGTTTTCACTTCTTGCGCAGAATTAAAATTCTGAATTGTACCTTGAGACATAAAGACGATGGTCAAAAGAACGCTCAAGGGAAGTAGGATGTGAACGACTGTTCGGGTCATATCCACCCAAAAGTTCCCCAATCGATCGGTTGCCTTGCGATTAAGACTTCTGATTAATACCAAAAGAACGGCAATGCCAGTCGCCGCTGATACGAAATTCTGAACTGTTAGGCCCACCATCTGCGTAAAATAGGAAAGCGTATTTTCTCCTGAGTATGCCTGCCAGTTCGTATTCGTAACAAAGCTGATGGCGGTATTGAGAGCCAAATGCCACGGAACGGAGGGCAAGTTTTGAGGGTTGAGCGGCAGAATATTCTGAAGCACCTGAATCGCGAATAGAACGACAATACCAAGAAGATTAAAGGCAAAAACTGCCCTTCCGTATTCTTTCCAATTCATCTCGTAGGCTGGGTTCACTCCAGACAATTTGTAAATGGCGAATTCCAAAGGTTTCGTCAGCCGTGTGGACAGCGTATTCTCACCGGAAAACACCTTGGCCATCCAGCCTCCAAGAACTGGCGTAAGGAAGGTTACAGCTCCTAAGGTCAGCCCAATTTGTAGCCAATCAAAGTCATTCATATAAACCTCTCTCAAAACTTCTCAGGATTGAACATGGCGTAGATAAGGTAAATCAAAATTGCGATGCTCAAACCGCCTGCCAAAACGAAATCCATAACCACCTCAGAACTTAAAAAGTAATGCCGTTAAGAGTGTGTTCTGCGACCTTCTCTCATCTCTTTGTTGTTCAGATCATCGCCTTTTCGGCGTAAGGATTTAGTCAATTTTTGAGGTCAAGGCGTAAAGAAAAAGTAAAAAATAGAGGTAACGGGACAAAGGCCCGCTAGGCTCAGTCGGCTGAATTGATATTGTACATTCGCGCAAACCAATTCATGACATTTCATGAAACGTCATGATATAAATACCCATATGAAAGCTAAGAAATTTGCCACTCAAATTGACGAAAAAGTTCTGAAGGACCTCAAGTCATATGTTAATGAAACCGACCGAAGCATCTCCAGTGTCGTTACTGAAGCCGTGGCCGAATATCTTCATCGTTCGAAACTCCGCCCAGCTTTTCGTAGCGCCATGGATGAAGTGCTGGATGACCATGCAGAATTGCTTAAGCGTCTAGCTAAATGAAAGCGACCCTTTATCCTACGCTTGCTGAAACTTTTTTACTTCACCAGAGACTCATCGAAAGGTTTGGTGGGAAGGATGGCGTGCGAGACATGGGACTTCTTGAAAGTGCACTTATGCGCCCACAAACTGGTTATTACAAAACTCTGTCGTTAGAGGCTGCAGCACTTCTTCAAAGCCTAGCTCAAAATCCATTTGTGAACGGTAACAAGCGAGTTGCTTTTGCCACTACTGCCATTTTCTTACGCATGAATGGCTATCGGTTGAAAGTTGATGCCGATAACGGAGAATCCTTTATCATCGGCCGAGTTATCAAAAAAAAGGTGGAAATTGCCGAGATCGCAACTTGGCTCGAAAAACATATGAAGTCCGTTTAGAGAAATGGGACGATTTAGAACTTTTCTGCGCTCCTTCTAATTTCTACTGCGCGCCAATAGCTGGCAAATCTGAGGCCTAGTCACCGGTATTGCTAAATTTCGTTGTGCCATCCGCAGTTACCTGTCCAACGTAGAACCAGACGGTGTGACCGATTTAGAAAATTGGCGGAGAATACGCCATGTCCATTTTCCCTAATAATTTCATATATTAACGCGCATGCGTCATGGTTATAGTAGCCGAGTTGTCGTTAAGTTCTAAGATTTCGTGCAAATCCCCAAGACCTAGGTATATTGATTTTATGTCAACTATTGATTTTAAATCAAAAAGGACCGATAAAGTAAAGGCAAGGAAGCTTGTTGCTGAGATTGTAAGCATCACGCCTTCTAATGTGAGCTTTTCGGGACATGCGCTCAAAGAATTGACTAACGACGGCTTAACTACGGTAGACGCGCTCAATGTTTTGAAAAGTTCCGATTCCAGAATCCATGACGAGGGCGAATTGGTGAATGGCAGCTATAGATAAAAAGAAAGAAAGGACGGAACTAGTGTATTGCTCTTCCTGCGACAACAGCAAACCACTTAAGGCCACACCAGTAACTAGAAAGTACGACGAAGGCGGCTTGGACAATGTGACTCTAAAGGGAGTTCAGGAGTTTCGCTGTCCAAAATGTGGTGAGGTTTATTACAACTACGGCAACATAGAGCAACTGCATCAGTTGATTGCGTACCATCTTGTTCGGAAAAAAGCTCTCCTCAACGGCAAGGAAATTCGTTTTCTTAGAAAGCATATGGGCTATTCATCGACAGTTCTGGCTAAGCTGGTTGGACAAGAACTTGAGACTATCTCGCGAATTGAGAATGACAAAGCGAAAGTTGTTCCCCTGTTTGATCATTACATTCGGGCATTGGTGATTCAAAAAGGGCACGACAGGAATTATGATCTACATGATCATATTCTAAATGAAACTGGAGAGGAGTTTTCTCGACTGGAAGCAAGTTTTAAAAAAAATGGCTGGGATGTAAGGTCGATTGCTTAGATCCCGGTAACTCGCTAACCCTTGTCGCCTTTACCTCTAACCAATCCCATTTCCTCTTTCAGGATGTCTCGGAAAGGCTGAGGAATCGATTTATAAGGATCAATCTTCGCGTTATTGATATATTGAACTAGTTCCTCTCGTAATCGTTTTCCCCAATCAGGCATTCGTATGTCATATTTCACAATTCTCAAATGCCGCAGATCAAATGGAACATCGTTCATATCCGAAGTTACAAATACTACTGGCTTCCTGCTGGCGTGAGATAAACCCAGCTCATAAAAAACATTGGGATTTTTTCCAGTCAACTCCACCAATAGAATTTTTGCGTTTGAAATCTGATCCCAGATTTGCTCCATTACCGATCCGGTATTAAACAGGCTATCCGCGCGAACGGGTTCAAAGCCTGCCTCCCGAATTGCAGGTTTGTAAAGTTCTTCATAGTATTTATCAAACCACTCTCCAAACGGCATGAGCACGAAACATGTATCCAAAAACTGTCTGGTCTTCTCCGCGTCATCCTGGCCTTTCGCAACATTTTCCGAGGATGGAGAAGCTTTGACTTCAACATTCTGGACGCCAAATGATTTCAGATAAGCCTGATTCTCAGAAAAAACCCTGATAAATTCAGATACTCTATCTCGAGGAATATTGAATTCCTTCACCAGATAGTTCGCAAAATACTCGCCCTCAGGAAGAGGCTTACCTTTATAATGACTGAGCACCTTCTCAAAGTCGGCAACCTTTCGAAATGCAGAATCGAGCGCCTTTTTTCTTTGATCGAATCGAATCGTAGAACCGGCTCTTCTCAGTAGGTAGTGGAATGCTGAGTGTCAAAGAAAGGGATCCAACCAACCCCAAGAACTTCTTAAGATTTTAGTTACGAAGCTAAATTTTAAGGAGGTGTCGTCGGTGGATCCCAATTGG
>JBFWON010000012.1:0-59286 GCA_050250515.1 Bdellovibrionales bacterium
GGGTTCGGCTATTAAGCGGTCGTGGATCGTGAAATCAGGCTCCGGGGATACATGTGAGAATCGTGCACGGACTCTTGAGAAACGAACTCCAGAAGACTCAAGCGAAACGCCATACCGACCAGGTTGCCCGAGGTCACCATAAGGACAGACGAATGTCAGGCTTGCACCCTTAGATTCGATGCAACCAAGTAGTTTGCTCCCCCTTTTCTGCGCTTCAAGTGTGTACTACCGGGTAAACTCAATCTGTCTTGAATGTCATAAGTCCCTATTGTTCCGTTAAGGCCAATTCGATTGGAATTCGAGTCATACGCGTAGGAGCGGCTGAGGACTCCGTTGGTCAGAACCTGCGTGAGCCTACCAGAATTGTCATAGATGTAATTGTACTTAACCTGAGGGCTGGCGCCGAGGGTTTCGGTTTTTTCGGTGATTCTTCCTAGGCTGTCGCGAACGTAGTTAGAACTCGCGAGTGCAGACGTTTGCGACAGTTGTTCACCAAGGGTGTTGTAGGTCATGCTTTCACTGATCGCGCCGATTTGCGTCTGGGTGATCAAGCCATTGGTGGGATCATTGGTGATAGTGAGGGAGCCTGCTTGCGTGAGTAGGCTGTCGTTGTCATAGGCATAGCTTACGAACTGACCACGCCAATTTTTTGGGGCGCTGGTGTTAGTCACATAGTCTTTGTCGGTGAATAGGCATTCGTTGCTCCCCACTGAATTTTCTCCGAGACTCATCGAGTGGTACTTCGACCCGTTAACGGGATTTAACACTTTCTCACACGATCTATGGTGACGCGCTCACTCGTCCTTGTGGCGTTCCGCTTCAGCCTTCTGGCCTTCGTATTTACGCTGAAGTCTCCGTTGGTATAGCGCTCTCAATGGCGTTGGCCCCGGAGCTCGTCGTCTCTTTGGCGATTGAGTTGTCGCCGCTCTATTTCACGGTCCACGATTAAATAATATCACAGAAATGGTTTATAAGACCGAAAAGGTTTTAGCCTTCTCCGAGGCTGTCAGATTTTTGTACGCTACTTGAATGATTGTTCAGGTATGGGATTGTATTGCCTAAAATTTGGCAGGAATAGCTACGAGTAGCTTCATTGCACTGAGTCTGGGCGGTATTGTGGACGGCTAGAGAAGCTCCAAGAGCGGCAGTCGAAAGCGTGATTAGACGCGAGTGGAATGACTCCATGTTTTTCCATTTAAGTTCGTTAACCTGGCTGACATAGCCGTTGTATCGTTCCTCATTTGGTTCCGTCATATGTTGACCTTGACTTGGCGATGCTCGTTGATCAGTCATAAAGGCAGTTTCGGAAATAGGCTTACACAAGTTTAGTTTAATAAGTCCTGACTTGTGGCTACTTGTCCTGGTCTAAAGCCTTCGGTGCTTTCTCTTAATGTTAAGAAGCCCGTTCCATAGCGCATCTACGATAAGTTCATTTTTCTTAACTCTTTTGTGAATCGATCGAAGTGCGGTTTTTGTCCCGATACCCCAAAATTCCCGGATTTTATTGGCACGATTTAGGCACGATTGGAGCTTGGTTTAGCGTGTTATGTTTTTTCTGGTGCGACCTGAACTATTCTTCGGTCTTTTTTGGTGATCGGTTTTGCGAAAATAAAAACCAAAGTCCCGCTAGTATCGCAATTGAAATCGCAATCCCGATATTGATCAGATTTTTTCCTGTGCCTGCAGTCGACTGTTCGAGATCCTGAAGTCTCTTAGAAGCTAGATCTCGGAAGACCTTTGGCAGATAAAGGTTCTCTGGTGACGCCGCCTTGCGATAATAAGAGAGCGCTTTTTCGGATTGGCCGAGATGGTCGTACGCTATAGCAACTAGGTATTCGCTAAGGGCCGACGGATACTTTGTCTCGTTGACAATACTTTCCAAGATTTTCAAGGCGCGCGCGAAATCTTGATTATGTATTAGTTCCCCAGCAAACGCTTCAGCAAGTGCTTGATCTAGGGGACACTCCTTGTAGGCTTGCGCTACTAATTCTTCCTCCGGCATCCGATTTTTTACGCCATCGCGCAACCTTCTGTTTTGGATTCGGTCGGCGTTATCATTTAGGATCGCAATACTGCGTCCGTCCTCCTGATTGGCCTCTAAAATGCTAAGCACCTGGGAAGACCTTATAATCGGTGCAATTGACACGGACTTTACCAGTTCGTGGAGCGATTCCTCATGTTTCCCTTCCAGGGATAAAAGGACACTTTTCAAGTAGGCTTGATGTGACTTTATCGAATCGTCTTCGCTCTCGAAGTCCACCAGTCTTCCCAGTAAATCTAGGTCTGTGGATCTGACCATTGTGAGAGCGTACGCTCGGTCAAGTCGATTGCTATGACTAGATGTTTCGATCTTTTCATTGGAATTCGCCAGGCTTTCAAATTTAGAGTCCGCATTCCCGACCCAGAAAAGCCTGAACACGGAGGCTTCATAGCTGGAGTCCCCGGCTTCTCTCCCCTCGAAAAGCAGAGGACTCGGAGCTCGTCCTTCACAAACAGCCCTCTCACCCTCTTTTACAACATCGACAGTGGTGGCATGGACTGCCATGCCACCATATAAGATTATACTAATCAAACTCATCGGGAGGATTCTGTAGGGTTGGTGGGTTGTATGGAGGTGGCGGACCCTGCGGATTGCCCGGAGTACACATTTGACCACCTCCCCCATCAAAACTCGGAGGAGGAGTGGGGTATGGGGGAGGCCTATTGCCACAAGCTTTCGGGTTTAGGATACAACGGGCTTCGCTAAGATTTCGGTCGGCGGGACCTTGATCGTCAGGCCGTTGCTGTCCCTCAGGGCGAAGAGGAGGCCCAGGAGGAAGGGCTCTCGTTGGATCGCGCGGGCGGTTGCCCGGCGGAACCCAACCCCTCTGGTCCCGAGGATCGTATGAATTGCGCGGAGTGGGAATTCGCCGTGGACCTCTTCGCTGCTGTAATCCATCGAGATCAATCCGATTCACCGGATCATTTGGATAGTTATAGAGGTTCAAAATCCCCCCATCAAACCCAATCGGATCCTTACTCGTCCATCGGCCGATCTCAGGAGAATACTCACGAGCACCGAAGTGCACGAGCTCTGTATCACGATCGTAGATACCGCCGGCGAAGCCGAAGGGTTGGAAGCCTGGGTTGGAGTCTTGGATGACGATGCCGAATTCGTTGAAGTCCATGCGTTGCATGATGGCGCCGTCGCTTGTGCGAACGACTAATCTTGGGCTACCGATTTGATCTGAGATGATTTTGTAACTCACGCCACCTTTGATCATATAGTCAGGAATATTCACCTTGGAACCATAAATAAAGTAGGCGACGGCTGCACCCGAGCCATTTAACTCTACAGCGGGTCTTAGATCATCACGATAGAGGAAACCCTGGACCAAAGTTCCGTTGAGCTTTTTTCCTACTCTTCGGTTCTGCGCATCCACGAAATATTGAACGATGTTGCCGTTGGGTAAAGTGACGCTCTTAAGAGTGCCAAAATTGTCGTAAGAGTACTGCGTGATCTGCCCACTGTCGTTCTTCGAAATCATCTCACCATTGGCGTTGTAGCCGAAGGTGAGATTACCGTAGGCGGTTAATCTGTCTTGAATGTCATAAGTGCCAATGGTGCCATTTAGACCTACGCGATTGGAATTCGAGTCATACGCGTAGGTGCGACTGAGTGCCCCGTTGGTCAGAACCTGAGTCAGTCTTCCTGAATTGTCATAAATGTAGTTGAATTTAACTGCAGGGCTTGCACCCAATGTTTCGGTTTTTTCGGTGATTCTACCAAGGCTGTCGCGCACGTAATTAAAACTCGCGAGTGAGGACGTTTGCGACAGCTGTTCACCCAGCGTGTTGTAGGTCATGCTTTCTGTGATCACGCCAATTTGAGTTTGGGTGATCAAACCGTTGGTGGGATCATTGGATAGACTGAGTGTCCCGGCCTGCGTGAGCAGACCGTCATTGTCGTAGGCGTAGCTGATAAACTGACCGCCTAAGTTCTCATTGGTGAGAAAGTAATTATTGTTGTAGGTGCGGGTGATGGAACCATTAACTCCGCCAGAGGAAGAGTTGCTGATTAAGAGTGGCCCATCATAGGTGAAGCTGGTGGTGATACCGTCTGGTGAGAGTGAGCTTTGTAGTTGCCCGGTGGTGGGTGAGTAGGTGAAGGCCGAAGTGCCAAGCGGTGTGATGATCGAGTTGAGGTGGCCCTTTTGCGCGTCGTAGTTGAGTGAGAGGAGGGCGCCGTCTGGTCTTCTAATGGACGTCAGCTTGTTATCGAGACTGTAGGCGTAAGTCGTGTTGGTGGGTGTAATCAGATTGGGTGGCAGATACTCACTTAGTCGATTCATGCTGTTGTATAGGAGTTGATGGATAGGTCTTCCCGGAGGTGTGATGCCTGTGAGGTTGCCGTTTTGATCGTAGTTGAAAGCAATGAACCTACCGTCGGGTAATTGTTGTTGGGTGAGGCGGTTCGAGTTGTCGTAAGAGAATCTCTGGACTTGATTCAGTGGATCGGTCGCAGTCTCGAGCAGTCCAAGGCTGTTGTAGGTGTAATTGTACGCCCTGGCGTTTTGACTGATTTGCGACAGTCGGCCCCTGGTGTCGTAGTTGATTTGCACGGGATCGAGGTTTGCGAGCTGGATTTGATCCGGGCGGCCAAGGGTGTCGAGTCGAAGGCTTGTGATCCGACCTTGCGGCGAAGTCTCGGTCATTGTGCGGGTCGTGCCATTGTACTG
This sequence comes from Bdellovibrionales bacterium, assembly GCA_050250515.1. Lineage (GTDB taxonomy): Bacteria > Bdellovibrionota > Bdellovibrionia > Bdellovibrionales > UBA1609 > JALHOQ01. The sequence goes on from JBFWON010000012.1 coordinate 4,719, forward strand.
ACTGGTGAAAGTTCTATTGTTGATTTGCGTAGATTCTGTTTGGCTTTGCACGGAGATCAGATTGTTGAGCTCGGTAAAGGTTGCCGATTTTGTTCGGATCATCTGGGACGTCAACCCAGAGGGCAGTCTTTCGCTGTAGCGACTCATGAATGGTGAGTGAAGGCCGAATATAGGATCCGGGGCTTCGGCTTCGGTGATTTGGCGATTGTCAGTGGCTTTGCGGGTGCCGACGCCGTCTTTACCAGTGTAAGAACTGGTGGCGCCATTGGCGTAGATTTGGACAGTTTCCCCTTTACCGTTACTCAGGTTTTCATTTCGATAGGTGGTTTGAATGCCGTCCGCTGTGGAGGCTAGGATCTCATATCCGCTGCGGGGACCGGCGAAGTCGGCTCTTAAAAGCTCTAAGAAACCATTGTTCGGTCTGACTTCTTTGTTCAGTCTTCCGCGGGCGTCGTACTGAAAAGTGGTCTCGTTGTTATTCGGGTCGCGGAAGCTTTGCATAAGTCCCGAACTTGGTTCATAGCTCATGTTCCACTGCTCACCGTTGGGATTGGTAAGTGTGGTGAGGTAACCAGATGGATCTACCGATACATTGGTGATTTGGCCATAGGGTGAGGTGATCGATTGAATTTGACCATTCGAGTCCCGTTGGATTTGCGTCACGTTGCCGGCCAAGTCGGTGATTGAGGTGAGCAAATTATTTGAGTTGTGCTGAAAACTGAGCTTGAGCGCGCCTGTGAGAGTATCACGGGTTTCGAGATGTAGACCCTGAGGTGTGAAGATGTAATACTCGCCGCCATCGCGCGAGGCCACACGAATGTTTTGTCCTGAATAAGCAGGTAGCGCATTTCGGATGCGTCTCACACGGTGGCCTGAATTTTCGGTGAGGAGCACGTTGCCTTGCTGATCAATGGCTAAGCCCGCAGGAACAGAAAGGGTGGATTCGAGCGGTTGCTTGCCATCGATGTCCGTTCCCGATCGGCCACCGATATTCGGTTGACCGGCAAAAAGACTGACTTGACGATCCGGCGAAATTCTAAAAATACCATTGCCTATGTTCGGGCCCACAGTGTGTCCATAAGACATGAGTAGCGAGCCATCTGGCGCCGCGACTATACTTTCGGCGCCGTTGAAATCAAGATCACCGAAGTCCACGCGAGTCAGGTAGGACTCGATAATTCCGTCGGGGCGGATTCTGCGGATTTCCGCAATGCTCCGGTCAGCGATATATAAAAATCCGTTGGGACCAGCCGCGATGGAAATAGGGCTTGAAAGTCCAGCGTCGGTGGCAAGGCCTCCGTCGCCCGTACTGGACGTGCCGCCATTACCGGCGTAGGTGTAAATTACGCCGTCGGGTTTAACCCGTCGAATATTGCGCGCGAGTTCATCGACGATAAAGAGTCCCCCATCGATGGGCGTGTCGATCTCGCGAATTCGAATAAATCTGGCGCTGGTCGCGGGACCCATATCGCCGTTGAATGCGGCAGTGGCTTGCAAACCATCACCCGCATAGCGATGCATAAATCCCAGCTCGTTGATGGCAAAAACCGATCTCGTGAGCGCGACATAGAGCGTGCCATCTTGTCCAACGGCAATGTCTTGTAGTCCTTCGGTGCTGCCGGGCGGTCGACGCCAATCGGTGGCGAGCATGCCTTCAGTAAAGTCTTGGGTACCACCACCGAGTACGGTGGAAATAATGCCGTTTCGATCAATGCGGCGAACACGATTGTGCGTAGAATCGACAACGAAGATATCCCCATTGGGGGCGACTCGCACTCGTGTTGGATTAACGATGCTGGCTTGTTTGGCAGGCCCACCGTCCCCGAAAGGGGCGGATCCCGTGAGAAGACCTGTCCCGGCTATGGTGTCCACAGTCGCATATTGGGCGATGGCGTTGGTTGAGCCCGTACCCAAATAGAGTTTCTGCACAGCGGGAGAGTAAAAATGGTATTGATCAATGGTCCAACCACCCATACCAAAAGCCCTTGAATCGCGCGATTCGACAAAAACATTGGAGGCCTTTGGAACGGCCACCAGTTTTCGAATCTGTGGAGGAGGCTCGGCCACACCGCCACCGCCTCCGCCTCCGCTGCCGGGAGGCGCTGGTAGGCTGCGTGGGGCGAGCGCGAAAGTGCGAGCAATAGCGCCACCCAGTTGTTGCGCTGAAAATTCACCGATGTAAATCTGTTCGTAGATGTAGGAGACCTCGGAAATAAAAGAGCGTGCGCCGAATATGGGTCGCTCGTAAGGGTCATTGCCGTCCCAATTGTAAGTCGTATTTAGATAAGATTGGGGGAACGGGAAGCTTTGTTTGAAGGTCTGGCCCGCGCCGGTCACAGAAAGATCCACGCGCTTGAGCGATGTGATATTCGAAATATCGCCGGTAAGCCCGATCTTAATCGAGCGACTTTGTGGCGTACCCTTTACCCGATCGGTTCGGTACACGAGATTGAATGGTGTGTTGGTGATCGGGATCTGTTCGGAGAGAACTTGGTTTTCGATCTCAATAATGGATCCGGGGCATTTATTTGGACCTTTGGGATCGTTGGAGTCCCCATTGTTGTTGTCCGCAATTGGGGGCGCACCGTCAGGTGGACCGGCATCGATTGGCAGCACAAACGGATTGTTACAGTCGTAGGTTGAAAAGTGAGAAATCGGCACCCGCCAAAGCTGTGCACCAATCGGGTAGATTTGCGCAAGACTGGTGAGTTCATCGGGGGTTACATTCATTGAGGCAATTTGAGCCGCGTTAAGTGGATTGGGATCATCGATCGTCAATACGGCTTGCCCATTTTGGATGTCTAGGATTTTAACGACGATGCCGTCATCCTCTGCGACCCAATTTCCCTTGGCTTTATCAAAAAATCCAACAGGGACGATGATACCTGGTTGCTCCCCAATAAAGTCTTCAACGTAGTAGTAAAGCGGCTGATTGAACGTAACTTTGTCCGCCCCGACTACCAAGGCTTCGTCGGCCGAAACTTCCATCGCGTATGTGTAAGCACTGGTGGGCGGGAGAGTGGCGGGCATGGCTTGCCGGCCGTTTTCACCAACGGTGAATTCGGTGATGCGGACCGAAAGACTGTCCAGCGATTGAGTGGATCCACCGATGCTCGCCGTTGCTGTGGTGTTGGCTGGAACCAAGAGTGTTCCTGTGCGAGTCCCGTCCGCGTCGGTCACTGTGTTTCCCCGTGCAATTTGCATTTGAGGGGCGTTGATCGCGACCGGAGTCACTTTGGTGTCAAGCGGCACCATTATGACATCATCCAGCCAGCGCATATCACCCCAGCGAGTCTCCACCTTGCGCTGAACGGGTAGGTAGCCGTTGCGATCGTATTCAACAATCAAGGTACCGCCACCGTTGACCGCGAGGTCGAACTTTCCATCTGCTCTGGTCATGGTGTGACCGAGCTCAGGTCGACCCTTTATCTTTATGCTCACGCCGGGAATGGGTTGATCACTGAAGTTTTTAACTAGGCCGCGCAAGAGCGTGGCCCGTTCGGGATCGATCGCCCCAATAGCAGTCCCGATTTGTGTGGGGTTGGCGCCTGAGAATAAAAAGTTAAGAGTATCGGAAACCAACGAAATGCCGGCGAAGTTTTGCGCGGGCGCTGTGGTCACGGGATCTGGAGGCAGCACTAGATTTTCGACCAAGATGGATCGAGTCGCCACACCGGATTGGTTGACGTTGTCTCGAACGGTTAGGGTGGCCGTAAAGGAGCCTGTGGATTGGTAGATGTGAGACACCAAGGCGCCCGACGCCGAGCTGCCATCACCAAAATCCCAATCATAGGACAAGGGCGAACCTTCAGGATCGCTCGAGGCCGAGCCATCCAATAAAACGAGCAACGGTGCAATGCCACCCGTGGTCTTAAGCGTGATGACGGCACTCGGAGCTTGATTTAAAACAAATGTGATCTGACGCTGCACTTGGCTTGTGTTCCCAGCCTGATCGGTTCCGAGAATACTTAGAGTTTGGCTGCCAAAGGCGGGGGCCGTGTAGAGACCAGCAAAACTTCGACCATCAGGAGCAAGTGGTAGCGCCTGTCCATTGACCGAGGCCGACTGCAAAGGCTCATTTGAAGAGCCCACCACTTGAACGCTTAACACATTGGCGACACTGTCGCCATCATTTGGCTGCGCAATACTTAGGATTGGCGCTGTTACATCGTTGACGACAACCGTTTGGACTGTGGAATTTTGGGCGCCCTGATCGTCGGTCACGGTGAGGGACACCGAGTAGGAGCCATTGGCTGCGAACTTGTGATCTGCGATCGCCGTGGAAGCCGACTCGCCATCGCCAAAATCGTATTGATAACTCACGATCGAACCATCCGGGTCCGCTGAAGCGGTGCCATCAAAGTGAAATCGCAAAGGGTCTGTCTGCGGGCCAGGTGCGACGTTGAAAGCCGCGATCGGAGGCAAATTGGCCGAGGCTTCACGGGTAATGGAAACGGTAATGAACGAAGTGAAGGGCCCACGGACGGTGATCTTCATTTGGTTTGAGGACTGTACGGGTACTTGGATGACCAATTTATTGGTCATTTGATTGAACTGGCCATTGGCGATGACGACCGTCCCGTTAAGTCTGAGCTCCAACGACTTCACGTGGGTAAATGAGCGAATCAGATTGTTCTTTATTTTTATCAGTTTGCAGACAAAGTCGGACTTTTTAGACTTGTGGCTCTTGTGTTGGTTTCCGCGATGAGACTTGTGGTCATCGTCCCGACTGTCGTCATCGTCGTTGTCGCCGTACTCGTCTCGGTCAAAGTCTTTCTGACATTCTTCAGGCAAAGGATCCAGCGGAATCCCATTTTCGACCACAAGGCTGGCCGGCGCGGAGTTCGGATCTGCGACGGTGAATAATTCATTAAACGCTTTGGTCTTCTTGTAAGATGGATGGTAGGCCTTAGGGCCAAAGAGAAACGCGGTGGATTGAGCCTGTGCGTAGAGTCCGAAACCGAAGAAAACCACTAGCGCAAGAACTTGCCTCACATCGCCTCCTGAAACGTTCAACAATGGGTCAGTGTGGGGCAAGCGTCGCCCCGTGCGTCATAGGGTCAATCGGCGCAAGTTTTTATTTCTAAAGCGTTTCAAATCGCGATTTAAGTTAGGACAATGGGATCACTCATTAAATTCGGTTTATCTATTTTCGTGCCAACTAGGAGTTGTTTATCCTCACCGTTTAAGACTTCTTAAAACGTATTTACATGAGATTGTTTCCATTGCGTTGGCCCGATCACGGACTTCGATAAACCACAGTTTGCCCTGTCTCTGGAGCAATAAATTCTTCTGAGGCAAGTCCTGCAGCCGAGCGCGCTTCGGCGAGCGCGGTCACTGGATCATCGATTCCTTCATCGGTCAGGCGGAAACAACCAAGTGCATGCCGATGCTCATTTGCGCTCCAACATCCAAGTGGGCTTGCACGGCCTCGGCTGGATTCATGTGCTGCTCTTTCATAAACCAGCGTGGTTCATAGGCACCGATCGGCAAAATGGCCACCGATGGAGAGCCCAGCCGCAAATGGATATCCTTGAAAAACGCACCATATCCCGTGTCGCCGGCAAAAAAGACTTTCATTTCTCCCAGTCGAACAAAAAAGCCGCCCCAGAGCGCTCGATTGCGATCCTTAAATCCGCGCCCGGACCAATGCTGCGCTGGAACCGTAGTGATTTTGATTTCATCAAATGATTTGTCCTGCCACCAGTCGAGTTCGATCACTTCTTTAAAGCCTTGCGCGCGAATTAGTTCAGCATTGCCCAAAGGCGTGATCACCCGCGACTGATGATTGGCGGCCAAGCTTCTAAGTGCTTCAACATCTAAATGATCGTAGTGATTGTGGCTCACCAAAATAAAATGAATATTAGGCAATTGCGAAAGTGGTATGCCTGGTGGGCGAACTCGCTTTGGACCCACCGATTTAAACGGACTCACGCGCTCTGAAAAAACCGGATCGGTCAAAATGTTCGCACCATTCAGTTGAATCAGCAGCGTGGCGTGATTTATAAATGTGATATGAGCTTCCCCTTCAGGAACCTGTGCCGCCACCACAGGTGTCGCTAAATTGGGTACTTGTCTCGGCCAACTGATTTTTCGGGATAGTAGTTGCCAACGCAAAAGCTGAAGATAGGAGCGGGTGGCCTTAGCTCCACCGGGGTTCCTAAAACGGACGCCATCAAAGTGATCGCTCATTCCGCTTGAACCGACTTCTTAATTTTTTCGATCAGCCGATTTTCCATTTGGCGAACGGCTTCGCGAGTGGTGCCGTACTTGTCGCCGATTTCTTGTAGAGTCAGCGGTTCATCGGCGAGCAATCGCTCTTCTAGTAGGAACGTTTCTTTTTCAGATAAGGTGGGGCGAAGCTGATCGATCCCCGACATGAGCTGAGAGAGTTCTTCTTTTGTGCCAATGGCCTCCACCAAATTCGAAGGATCTTCTGCGGTTTGAAAATCCATAAGGCTTGAGTTTTCGCCGACTGGCGCATCCAAGCTCAAATCGCGGCCAGTGACTCGGGCGTGCATTTCATGGACATCTTCTTCGGGAATTCCCAACCGACCGCTGATTTGCGCGATCCCCTTGTCCACACCCATGCGTTCGAGCTGCTCGCGCTCTCGCTGCAATTGATAAAAAAGTTTTCGCTGAGCCGCCGTGGTGCCAATTCGGACCATAGAATATTGGCGCATCAAGTACTCTTGTATATAGCCCCTTATCCACCAGACCGCATAAGTGATCAGGCGAACACCCTTGTAGGGATTGAACTCCTTCACGGCATGCATCAGGCCCACATTGCCTTCCTGAACCAGGTCAATTAGCTTGGCGCCGAACTTAGTATACTCGGACGCTACTTTGACGACGAATCGAAGGTTGCTCGTGACCAAGGCCTCGGCGGCCTTAGGGTCTCCGGTTTCTCGATACCGCACGGCGAGGGCATGTTCTTGCTCGCGGGACAAGAGCGGGTAGCGGCCAATTTCGGCCATGTACCTTGTGACGGGGTCCGTCGTAGTGAGTGAGGAGGAAGAAACGGGAGCCTCTACCTCAGGAAAATCAAAGTCCGCGGATTCTTCGGGGGGAATTTCTTCCGGTCCCGGACCCTCTTCCGCCAGCTCTTTTGGTTCCTCAACAATCTGAGCTTCGACCTTCTTAAAGCCTTTCAGGGACTTCGATCGGGATTTTTTGGCCTTAATTGGCTTTTTCTTGCCAGGCACGGTCGGCTCCTAAGCGAGGGCTTCCTCAAGCTTGCGCGACAGCTTATCGGCTACGACTCCCTTAATCATAGTCAGGTGAAATGGGAGGTCGACGATAATTTGCACTGTAGATCCGGCCGATCCATTGGCGGTAACGGCCATTTTGGCCTTAAACATGGACCCATCCGCGCTCCCCTGTAAGGTGCTGGGGTTAAACTCGGTCTTATACTTCGGATCCAATTTTCTTAGGTCATTATCGTTGCTTATAAGATCGGATAATCTTTTGAAACTATCATCCGGCTTCAAATTACACTGTTTTTCAATCTTAACTGATGGCATATCAGGGGAGGATAAATCAGAGCCATCAATATGTCACCTTGGAAGGGGTTGCCAATGGCGTTTTTAAAGAGCCTCAAGCGCACGCATTACTGTGGAGGCTTGCGCAAAGAACACGTAGGACAAACTGTTGTCCTGATGGGCTGGGTTGACACCCGCCGTGACCACGGAGGTCTGGTCTTTTTAGATTTGCGCGATCGCGAAGGAATTGTTCAGGTGGTCATCAACCCGTCCGAGGCTGCCAATTCGCAAGCTAAAGAGATGCGTGGTGAATTCGTTGTGGCCCTTCAAGGAATGGTGCGCGCGCGACCGGAAGGTATGACAAATAAAAAAATCCAAACCGGTGAAGTCGAAGTCGAAGTGCAAAAGTGCGAAATTTTGTCAGAGGCCGTGACTCCTCCCTTTATCGTCGACGATCCGAAAGTTTCGGAAACTCTACGCCTTAAATACCGCTATTTGGATTTGCGCAGCCCCCGTTTGCAAAATCACCTGATCACCCGGCACAAAGTCGCAAAGCTGGTGCGCGATTATTTGAGTGAGCGCGGATTTATTGAAGTCGAAACGCCGATTCTTTATAAGAGCACGCCCGAAGGCGCCCGGGACTACTTGGTGCCCTCAAGGGTCAATCCTGGAACATTCTATGCCCTGCCGCAGAGTCCACAGACGCTGAAGCAGCTTTTGATGATTGGCGGTATGGACAAGTACTTCCAGCTGGCCCGTTGCTTCCGCGATGAGGACTTGCGCGCCGACCGTCAGCCGGAATTTAGTCAGATCGATATCGAGATGAGTTTTATCGATCAAGATGACATCATGATCGTGAATGAGGGGCTGATCCGCGAGATTTGGGGTGAGACTCTGAGCTATGAGGTCGGTGAAATTCCGCGGATGACCTACTTCGAAGCGATGAATCGCTATGGCTCCGACAAACCCGATTTGCGTAATCCCCTAGAGCTTAAGGATGTGGCCTCAGTTGCCGGTGGCCACGGATTCAAAGTATTTGACGATGTGGTAGCCCGTGGTGGTGCAGTTAAAGCGCTGGCGGTGCCTAAGGCTTCGCACTTTTCGAGGTCCTACATCGACAAACTGACCACGCTGTCTAAGCAGATGGGCGCGAAGGGTCTTGTTTGGTTTAAGCATGAGAATGGAACGCTGAATTCTTCCGTAGCGAAGTTTTTCTCTCCTGAGGCCTTACAAAAGATTTTTGAAGCGGCCGGTGGCCAAAAGGACGGCGCGGTCTTTATTGTCGCCGATGACTTTGATGTGGCCTGTTCCGCCTTGGCCCATTTGCGGCAAGAAATTGGCGTCGAATTAAAACTGATCGATGAAAAGGTATTTAAGTTTTTGTGGGTCGTGGATTTTCCTCTGTTGGAATACGATGCGGACAACAAGCGCTGGGCGGCTCGCCATCATCCATTCACAATGTGCAAAGATGAGCAGCTGGACATTATGCTCAATCGCGATGAGTCTAAATATCCAACGCTTCTGGCAAAGGCCTATGACTTGGTTTGCAACGGCTATGAAATCGCGGGGGGTTCTATCAGGATCCATCGACAAGCGGTTCAAGCCGCGATGTTTGAGGCCTTGGGTTTGAGCGAAGAGGAAGTTCGTATCAAATTTGGTTTCTTCATCGAAGCTTTGAGTTTCGGAACACCTCCGCATGGCGGAATTGCATGGGGTATGGATCGATTGGTTATGCTCCTCTGTGGCACCAATGCGATTCGAGATGTGATCGCGTTCCCCAAAACAGCGAAGGCAACCGATCTTATGGCGGAAGCCCCGAATGTGGTGGCGCGCGAGCAATTGCTGGAACTCGGCATTCGCTTGGCCACAACCATTGAATCTGGCAAGTCGCGACAAGATTCCTAGAGATTTTCTTTGTCCGGTTTACTGAAATGTCGCTTGCACGATATCTAGCATTCTGAGCGCCCGAGGTAGCTGGTCGGTTTCAGATTCAATGTTGAGATATTCGATTCCCTCTTCGATCATCCAGTTCGACAGATAGCCGATATTGCGAGGCTGGGCGAGCCGCAGGCTAATGTTGGGATTATGTCCATCCACTAAAGACTGATAGGTCGTAGGCCATGTGGCGATGAAGAAGTCGTCAATATCCCAACCGGTATTCTGATTGACCAATTGATTGTCGATCTGCAGAAGGTCTTTTTCAGTCAAGATGCTAAGAAGCCGTCCATGGGTATCATCATCCGTGTTATTGTGTAGCGCCGTGACCATAGGGCGTCGTCGGTTCTGTAGCGCCAGCAAGATATTGCGTTTCACCCACACGACAAATTTTCGAAATTCATCTAAGTCCGCTCGATTTGGCTTCGGCTCCAAGGATGTTTGCAAGCCCTTATCGGTGAAAATCCGATTGGGATCAAATTTATAGGGCGTTCCATTAACGATCACTCTCATATTTCTCTGACCAGAGTAGTGGTGAAGATACATAAAGGTACCGCCTTTTTCTTGCACCCTTTGTTCCCCGGCTAATTTGGCGGCTCGTTCATTAATGTGCATGTGAAAGTAAAAAAGATCGGATTCCATCCCAGGATAATTGACGATGTTCAACGTCGCGACGTTCCTGGCTCCCGGGCCGAACCGGTATTCCAACACGAGGGGATGATCGACCGTTAGAGTTTGATGGCGGTAGTCGGTGGGAAGATCTTGGTCCGCTCTAGAGTTTGAGGTCAAAAAAATCTGAACGACGGTCAACAAAATTAGAAATCTCATCCTGTTCTCCCCACGTACGGAAGGCTAGCAACCTTTCGCGGCGCCCTCAAGCTGTAACAAGAACCGCTTTCTTTCTAGACCCCCGGCATATCCGGTCAGACTTCCATCGCTGCCGATCACTCGGTGGCAAGGTATGACAATCGCGATTCGATTTTGACCGTTGGCGCGGGCAACGGCTCGAACGGCCTGAGGGTTGCCCACTCTTTCAGCCTGTTGCTTATAGCTTCGAGTCTCGCCATAGGGGATTTCGCGCAAGACCTGCCAAACCTTCTGTTGAAAAGGGGAGCCCGGCGCACAAATCGAGACGTCAAAATTCTTTCTTTTTCCAGCAAAATATTCTTCCAGTTCTTCGCGCAATTGTTGGATGTGAATCGATGCTGAAGTCAGAATAGGCGCTTTGAACTTTTTTTGAAGGTCAATTAACTCCCGCTCGAGCATGCGCCGATCCGTGAATTCCAGGAGGCAAATGCCTTCGCGGACCGAGCCCGCTAACATTGGTCCCAGAGGAGTTAGAATTTGATATGTGTGAATGACCTCTCCTGACTTTGAATCACTTGGGGATTTGCCCGTCCATTTTTTGAAAGCGGTGGCAAAACCGCTGAGAGAGTCATATCCACTGTTGAAAGCCGTATCCACTACTTTACCCCCATTGGTCAGGTGCCCGAAAGCTTCGCCCATACGAAGCGAACGCAAGTAACTTTGAAATGTTATTCCATGATGAAGCTTGAACCACCGGCGCGCCCGATTGGGATCAATGCCTAGATTTCGCATTTCCTGCTCGCTCAGGCGGAAACTATTTTCGCGAGTCGCGACTTTTAACAAGGGACTAAGCCAGTCGGGAGTTGAGTGCGCCGGTGCCATCGGCCGGCAAATCTTGCAGGGTCGATAGCCTCGCCTTAAGGCTTCTTGCGTGCTCGTGAAAAATTCCACGTTTTCGCGTTTAGGCTTTCGTGCGCGACAGGTCGATCGGCAGAAAATCCCCGTCGTTTTTACTCCTACGACAAAGAGTCCCTCATACTTTGAGTCTCGCTCGATAAGGGCTTTGTAAAACTTGGATTCTGTCGGCCGGTTCAGCATGCCTATGATTTACGACCGAAGACGAATTCTCTCAACCGAAAATCTATCAAGTATTTCTATGGGTGTTTGACAGGAACGGGGAGACTATTAACATAGCCTTTGAGGAGATTGAGTTGGCCTTACCAATCTATATTCACGAACTAAATCAGGGAGTTCGGCTTAAATTGTACGTCCAGCCGGGCGCCTCCAAAGCTCAAATCGTGGGTCTGCACGGGGACAGTCTTAAAATAAAGGTCAAATCGCCACCGGAGGACGGGCGAGCCAATGCTGAGCTTATCTCCTGGTTGGCCAAGCTCCTAGGTGTTGCCAAATCTAAGGTCGAGATTGTGCGCGGGCACACCTCCCGACATAAGGAGGTCGTCATTTCAGACATCAGTGCGATGAAGGCAGTGGAGCTTCTCGCGCTTTGACCTTGGTCCAGATTGTTTCAAAATCGGACAATGGCCCCGTCGTTTGTCGAACCCATAAGCCCGAAAAGACAGATGAAGAGAGAGGATTTCTCTTCGTAATTCTCCGCTCACATGGAGGTGAAAATGGAGAAAATAAGTCATATCGTGCGGGGGAACTCTCGGGTTTCCACGACCGATTTGAAAAATGCCGCGCCCGTCAGGGCCGGTGCACCGGGATTCGGGCGCCCCGTTGGGGAATCGACCGCATCTTCGGGTTCAAACCTGTCTACGGCCCAACGAGCCGTCGCTCTTCATAATGAAATTATGGATGAGAAAAAAGCTCGTTCCGAAGACAGGGTGATACAACACATGGCGGACCAGTTCTTCTTGAGCCGAGTTCGCCGCCCTCAAGATCCAAGCGAACAAGCGCCAGTCGTGGGCGTGGACGCCCCCGAAGGTGGAGCGCCAGTTAAAGCGGCACCCCCCTTGGCGGAAGAATCGGAGACTGAGACCTCCGAGGATGCCGGAGAGGTGCCGACCGAGGCGCCGGCGGCCAGATTCACTCCGCGCGGATCTTTTGTGGATGTAAGAGCTTAGGCCAATTGATCGAGTAAAAAACCTATCGATTCTAGGCCGGCCACTTGATAAATGCCCTCGAGGCAACGGTGGCCGGCGTTTTTTTCGCACACTACGATTGTATCAATACTCAATTGAATCAGCTGTCGAATGGCGTGAAGATTCCACTGAGGGGCACCCATTTGCACTAGCATTTCCAGTCTTAAGAGAGCCTGCCGAGCGTCCGAGGCATGTAGAGATCCCAGGCTTCCGGAATGACCGGTAGCCAATGCGAGTAATAGATCTTTGGCCTCTGCGCCCCTGACTTCTCCCACCACCAACCGTTTGGGCCGCATGCGCAGACTTTGTTTTAGCAAGTCGCCCAGGGTGATCTCGGGCAACCCGGGGCCCAGTTCCGACCGTGTCAGCATTTTGGTGCTGGCCGAATTGGGGCGGGGGAGTTCATCGGTGTCCTCGAGAATCACTACGCGCTCGTTCTCCGCAAGCTCCATTAGGCAGGCGCCCAACACAGAAGTTTTCCCGCACCCTGTGGGCCCGACAAACAAAATATTTTTCCCTCCCGACAGTTGCTCCCTTAAGATCGTCAGGGCCTTGGCTGGGGCCCATTCCAATTGCTCGAGCTTGGCGAGAGTCCAAGGGGAGTGCGAAATCCGGCGTAAGGTAACGTGCCTCTCGCAATGGGTCAGTGGAGCAAGGGCCAGGTGGACGCGAAAGCCTTGCCACTTACCATCGGCAAACGGTTTGGACAGATCCACTTTGATATCAATTTCAGCGCAGAGGCGATCGACGAAATCTTGAAACGTCTTAAGGCTTAGAAACTGGTCCCCTAGTCGCGAAAATTCCCCCCTCTGTTCGAACCAAATTTCTTGCGGACCATTAACAATAATTTCGGTGATGGAGGGATCTTCCAGTAGAGATTTAAGTGGCCCTGATCCAAGAAATTCTTCGTGAAGCCTTGGGCGAATCTCAGGGTCGGAAGTGGCTAGATGTTTCAGCCAGAGCTGATGGCTCTCTGGGCGCAGAAGATCTCGCTCGTCTAGGGTCCACTCGCTAGCAAAATCTTCCTGAATGCGACGGGCTTCTTGTCCGACCTTACCATTCATGTGTCACCCAACCTTTTGGAAGTTCTACTTTCTGATCAGGTGCAGGGGTAAAGACTTCCGGCGTGACAAAAATGACCAGTTCGCTTTGATCCCGTTGATACTGCCGGCTGGAAAAGAGGGCTCCGAGCACAGGGATCTGAGATAAGAGCGGCAGCCCCTGCTGAGAGTGCCCCCACGATTCTCTTAAGAGTCCGCTCAGGGCGATGGTACGTTTACCTGCGAGATCCAGATGGGAGTGCACTGAATTTTTTTTGAGGGCTGGGATTCCATCGACGGAGTTGGCGGAATCCAACAAAGAGATCTCGGTCTCAATTTCCACGCTGATCGCACCTTGAAAATCGGCCTTCGGTTTGATTTTCAAAAGTACACCGTGGGACTTCCAAATCACATCTCGAGTCTGCCGCGAGATGATGCGAATCGGAAACTCGCCTCCTGCGTGAAACCGGGCTTCACCGCCGCTTCGACAAAGGAGGTTGGGTGAGGCCAAAATTTGGGCCTGTCCCTGTGCGGCCATAGCTTTCAAGGTCACCTGTAGATCTTTAGAAATATCGGGTTTGGGCAAAATCGTAGCTTGATACTGGTTGGGCCAGTCGATTCCGAAAGTTTGATTCTGACTTCGATTGAGCTCAGCCAAAACCACTTGCGTTTTGACTAGCGGCTCAAGTTGCAGCTGACTGTCGTCGGCCACGACGTCGACCCCAAATGGCGCCATGATCTCGCGGGCTGAAATTTCGAGCTGCTTTTGATGTCCGGCCACGTGTAGAGTCAATTGCGGTTCTGTTGAAAACCTTAAAAACGGCAGTCCTTGTTTCTCTAACAGGTCTTGAAACCGAATGATGGCCTTTTCAGCCACATCTGGCAACGCGCGAGCGACAAATCGATAAGTCCCCTGCGTGCGAGAGGCAATCTGGCTCAACTCCTCCCAGTCTGAAAAACGAAGAAGTGTACCCCCAACTTCCGGAGGCTGAACGTCAGCTCTTAATTTTAATCCCTTCATACTTTCTAGGGCGTTGCGCAGGTCTTCGTGGAATTTTTTTTGATGTCCGCGGCTGACGGTAACTTGGTACGGCCTCGAACCGACCGTCATCGTCGTCACACCTTCCTTTAGGCCGATCAAATGGAGGGTTTCGCCCGCATCTACCACTCGAATAATCCCTCGCTGGCCGATCCGGACCTGAGCGTCCGTTGGTGCCCTTAGTCTTAGGCTTTCTCCAACTGACAGACTAAGGACTTCCGCTTGTGCGAGGGGCGACAGAAATAAAAGCAAGAAAAGTGTTTTCATGACCGTTGCACTTGCAGAACTGGGGCCATCCCCGTCGAGCGACAGCTTTGATTTGAAATCCGGATTTCGGTTTATCCGGCCGGAAGCCGGAAGCTCACTTCGAACTTCCCTTTGGGAGAGTGGACTTCCAGTTGGGAACCGATTCTTCGTAAAACGGCCTGCACGACCGCGAGTCCAAGACCGGTGCCCTTGGAATGGTGCATGATGTTTTCGTCAAGGGCGAAAGGTTTCAAGATCCGATCGAGTGTACTTTGGTTCAAGCCTTTTCCGTCGTTGACAATGGTCAGGCCCACCATCTTGTCATCTAATAAGCGAGAGCGTATGACGATTTCACTTTTCGGTGGCGCAAACTTGACCGAATTGTCGAGCAGGCGTTGTGCAATGGAACGTATGGCGGACTTGTCGACTCGAACGGTTGAACTCGCCAGATCAAGATCGACCGAAAGATTCTTTTTCTCAATTTCCGTCTCGAAGCTTCGTTGAAGATCCTGAAACAGGGGTTTCAGCTCGACAGATACTTTTTGCACCGGCATTTGACCGGTTTCGGCAGAAACGAGCTCTAAACTATCATTGATCAATTCTTGTAAGCGTTCTGAGCTCTGGGCGATTTTGCTGGCGTACTTGGTTTGCTCATCCGTCAGGTCGGTTTCACGCAGAAGTTCCAGAAAACTTAAGATGACGGTGAGTGGAGTTTTCAACTCATGGTTAATCAAAATCATAAAATTCGACTTGGCTTCGTCGAGAGTGCGAAGTTCAGTTAAGGCTTTTTCGAGAGCAGCATTCTTCTCTTTAAGTTCAGCCGAGAGTTCGTATCGTTCGATGGCCTTGTTGACCGTGTTTCCTAAGTCCACCGGGTCCCAAGGCTTGGTGACGTAACGATAAACTTGGCCCGAATTGATCGCATCTATGACGGATTCAATATCGGTGTAACCGGTCAGGAGAATGCGGATGGCCTCGGGAGCAATTTTCATGCTCTTGGCAAAGAACTCCACGCCGGTCATATTTGGCATTCTTTGGTCCGAGACGATCAAAGAGACCTTTTCTCCACGCATCAGGTCTAGGGCCTCGGCCCCAGATGTCGCCTTGAGCACATTGTACTGGCGACGAAACAATCGCTCCAACGCGTCCACATTGTCTACTTCGTCGTCAACACAGAGAATAGTGTGCTTCATCTCTTATCAATCGTAAGTTTGAACGGTTGAGCGGGCAAATAGTATTCACTTGCGCGAAATTTGAACTCGAAGATAATGGGGGGATGCGAATTGAGGCCTGTTTTGACAGTCATGTGCATTGGCCCTTTACTGGAGAAATCTCTCACCGTTTGAGCCTAGCGCATCTGAAAAAGTCCAGAGATGTGCTAGACCTTAAGCCCGCCGCTGGTCATTTAAGGGGTGAGTGGATTTTGGGGTTTGGTTGGCAAGACACCGATTGGCCTGAGCCTCCCCATCGAAGTGTCTTGGATGAGTGGTCTAAGGCGCCAGTGGTGCTTTCTCGCTGCGATGGCCACGCGGTGTGGGTCAATACGGAGACACTGAAGCGCTGCAAGATATGGGACATGAAACAGGACCCCGCCGGGGGGCGAATTGTTCGCGAGGCCAATGGTGATCCTACCGGGGTCTTGCTCGATACAGCCGCCGATTTGGTGCACGCGCAGGTGCCTTCTCTGACCGCCTTCGAAATGCGGCGCAATCTTCTCAAAGGTGTGCGGATGTTCAATGAGGTGGGGTACACACACATTCGCGATATGACTTGTGATGAGCTTCAGTGGAATGAAGCTGTTCATTTGGACCAGTCGGGGGCTTTGACATTGGCTGTGGAGGAATTTTTTTGGCTCAAATCCGCCGATGTTTTGAATGAGACTGTGTCCCTTGCCATTCGGGCTCAGCGCTCGCAAACACCCAATCTGCGAGCCAAGGGTCTGAAATTATTTTTAGATGGCGCCTTGGGTTCAGAGGGCGCCTATCTCTCGCGCTGCTATAGCCACAGTGAAAATCGCGGACTTAAAATTTGGGACACGTCTTCACTTGAGGCCGTTGTGCGTAAAGTGGCTGAGGAAAATTTAGAATTAGCTGTGCATGCGATTGGTGATGAAGCGGCCGATGAATTTGTTAATCTCGCGCTGAAGTTGCACGAACAAGGAATTGCCGGTATTTGGCATCTCGAGCATGCTGAGCTTCTTCGCTCCGACACCGTTAAAAAAATGGTGGGATTGAATATCACCTGTCACTTGCAACCGTCGCATTGGTTGAGTGATCGAAAATGGCTCGAGAACAAGATCGGGGATTTGATTCGGGATGCATTCCCGTGGCGAAAGTTACAAGAGGCCGGCATCCCCTTTTTCTTTGGCAGTGATGCCCCGATAGAACCGGCCAGCGTTGCCCGGTGTCTGCAAGCTCTCAGTGAGAGTGCGGAAGCCGGCATCCCTCGTCTGCTGGGGGATCCGACGTCACACATGATCCACCCCGACCGGGCATGGGCGCCCAATTCATTCTCAGTCTTTGATGGCGATCGTCCTTCACACGTCGTCTTTCGCGGTGAGGATTTGATTTAGGCTACATCCAGGAATTCAATACCCATAAGTCGTGGTGGGTTCGGGATTTGGGTCCGAGGAGGCTGGTGAAGAGTCTTTTTTCTTATTGTTCTCATGAATGATAAGTGCGGTCACGATCGCGGTGCCGATGCCGGCCCAGAGCCAGGGGGAGCGCAGAATAGACTTCTTTTCGGAAGGCACGCTCTGAAAAAGTGTTGGTGCCAACGGAAGAGGTGAAAGTTCGGATTTCGAGAGTTTCTTGGCGACGGTCTCTGCGCAGTCGAGACCGGTGAAGAGTTGACGCTCGGGAAAAATATGGGCCGCTCGACTGAATTTGGCCTTGCCGCACTCACCTTGAGCCCAAGTGATTTTGGCTGGCAGGTTGCGTGGGAAGGTTCGGCCCTGTTCGACGGTGGAGACGGTTTGCCACTTATCGCTGAGCCAGGTGAAGCGGACGGGAAGATCCGTTCGTGGCACCTGACAATGGGAGGGACTGCAACTTTGGCCATTCACCAATAGCGTTGTCCATTCTTCGCCCGATTCTTCCAAAGTAACATCCATCATTACGATTTCTCGGCGCGCCTTTTCGAGCTCCGCCACTATTGGGGGTGGAATGGCTTGCGTGTCCACCTTCAAGTTGATTCCCAAAAGAGCGGCCTTTTCAATCCAGGACTCTCTTTCGCTCCCCGAGCTGGCGAGATGGGCCAGACGTAAATGAGCATAAAGCAAGGTTTCGCGCTCGGCTTCACCCCAATCTGCCGCAAGCGAAAGATCTGCCAGCGACCTGAAATCCTGTTTGGCTTGCCGAAGACTTTCTTCCAAGAAAGACTTTTGCGCCTTCAAAAGGAGTTTCATCAGCTCGGGGCGCACAGCACCTGGAGCCAATTGGGCTAGCCAAAAATCAGTCGGCGTCAGCAAATCAGGATGAGCTTTCATGTAGGCGCGATAAGCTGTTCGATCCGACTGCGGGGCCTGAATGACGATTTCTTTGGCTGAAGCAGGGAGGGCAAGTAGAAGGCTCAAAATAAATTTCATAAATCTCCTCCGTAAACGATCGAGCGTTTTTGTTTATCCTTCTTTACAAACTCTGTTCCACCTTCTTCCGGACGCTTAACCACCACGTAAAAAAGACCGCTCCCAGCGAGAATGGATGGGGCCTGCGACTCGGGCACTAAGACGGCGAAACGAGTGGGATTTTGGGGCGCCCTCAGCAGTTTTACGTTCTTGGCTATTGGTTTGTGTGGACCGTGTCCATCTGACGCGGTCTGAAACAAGTCCACCACTCCAAAACGTCCAAGAATCGAGTCCAGCGCTTCGAAATTTTGCACCTCAATCGGTACGAGAACAAAACCTCGTGGAATATGTGTGTCCATTGAAGAAATAGACTTGGCCGGCACCTTTTCGGACGAGGAAAGCAATGGGTTCAAGATGGCGGGGAGTAGCACGACCACGGCCATTATCACCAACAATCGGGTCTCCCAACTCCACTTTTTAAATCTCTCCACCCAGTTTTTCATTTCAGACCTGTCGACAACACAGCCTTCTCAATTCGTGCGGAGTCTGTTTTGAAGGCCAGCTGTAAAAACAGCGCCATCCCCACGATCATGGTGAGGGCGATGGCGGCTTCTAAAGTGCACTGGCCTTGAGTACTCGAATGGGCCATTGATTTCCCCTTTCTGTCAGAGTGATGGAACATTGGATATTCTGTCGAAGGCCGGGAAGGTTGAACCTTCGCAAAAAGGATGGTTCCAGATTAATCGAAAATGAAAATTCATGTTGCTGAAGACTTTCGAACTGAGGAGCGGCTTGGTAATCCGGTGTGAGGCTTGTCGCTGGTATGGGTTCAACCGCGAGAGCTCGCCAGTAGTAAACTTTAGACTGGAGGACGCTTCCGTCGATTTTTGCCATTTGATGAGTCAGATCTCTTTGGGCTTCGAGTCTTTGCTTCGAGGCCTGCGCCAAGATCCCCAATTGCTTCGCGCGAAACACCATCTGCTGGGCAATGACCGCGGCTTGGACGGCTCGAGTGGCGGCAATGGCCGGCGCATACCCTGAGATCAGCGCATTTCGAGCGGCCTCGTCCGCGGCTTGGCGAGCTCGTCGCAGCTGAGTGGCGGGGCGATTGAGGCGTAAGAGTTCTTTTAAGGTTTTGCGCAGGTTTTCTTGCAAAGTCAGGGTTTGGGCGACGCAAGCCGATTGAGCCCGCAGTCTCTTGTAGACAATTGTCGAAAACCCCACGGCCAAAATGGCAAGTGTCACCATCAGCGGTAAAAGAGTTAGAAAGCTTGCGATCACAAAGCCCTTCTGACCTGGCTGGCCCGAAGGTTGAGGGTTCGGTCGATTTTTATGGGAAAATCCTTCAGCCGCCAGATGAGCAAAATGTGGGGTTTGTCCTGAGGTTTTGACAGCTCGAGTTGCTCGATTCGACCAAACGGCAGTAGGCGTTGGATTCGATTTTTCAAGCGCTCTCGGCATCGAGAGTTCGCCTGGTTTTCGGCCAGGCAATAGAGCGTTTGTTCGACGTGGTAAGTGATCAAGACACGGGAGAAATAGAAGTAGCAAACGACCAAGACGGCTAGAACAAGGGCCATCAACAGACTTAGCACCGGCAAAGCTTCCCAAAGTGCACTCCCTCTCTGGTTAGTTGCCACCGGAGCGATCCGTGGTGCGATCCGTGGTGCCATTCATAAAGTTGGAAAAGTCTTTGGTTTTCACGTCCTCTTCACTCAGGCGATCAAAAGAAGACTTTCGCTGCGAATCGCTTTGCAAAGCGTGAATGATGTTGGCCATGTTGACGTTAATTGTGCCTTGGAGTTTTCGAACCAAGACGATGGTGGCGACGCCGACAAGTGCGACTAAGATGACATACTCTACAAGCCCTTGTCCGCGCGGATTCCGAATGCGATTCATGAACACCTCCTGAACTCAGGAGATGCAAAGTCGCATGCCGACCCAAATCGAATTTAAATTAGAATGACGTCCGGCTGTCCGTTACTCGGACTTCTTGCCTTTGGTTTTTTGTCCGCGGGCCCGGACACGAAGTTCACGGCGACGGAGCACAATTTTCTCCAAAATCTCAAAAGCTTCGCGCTGCAAATCGTTTTCATAGATGAAACGATAGAAGCCTTCGATCTCAGGGCTTTGACGAAATTTCTTGAGTGAACTGGGAAGCGAGTCGGACTGGACGAAGTCGATTGATGAACCATCTTCGGAAAGTTTGACCTTTTCAGCCACGTCGCGCTCCTTTTGACTTTGTTTCTAAGCCTCGTTTTTATGCGATTTCTTGCGCCAGGTCAATGAAGCGATTGGCTGCCCAATCGGCTCAGGTGCAGTATGGTGGGGCCTTTAGGAGGCCCTGTGCTCTTATTGGATGGAAAAGCGGTTGCCAAAGCCGTCCGTGAGCGTTTGAAAGCTCAGGTCGCGGACTGGTCCAAAAAAACCCGGCGAGCCCCTGGTCTGAGTGTGATTTTGGTGGGTGAGGACCCGGCTAGCCAAGTCTACGTTCGCAACAAGATGAAGGCTTGCGCCGAAGTCGGCATGATCTCGAGCGAAGTTCGGTTGTCGACCCATACTAAGATGGAAGAGCTGAAAGAGCAGATTGAGCTCCTCAATCACGATCCTGCGGTCGATGGAATATTGCTACAATTGCCTTTGCCGAAGGGGCTTGACGGCAGCGGGGCCATCGAGTGGATTTTGCCCGAAAAAGATGCGGACTGCCTGACCGTGACCAACCAGGGGCGGCTTTGGGCCGGAGCTCCGCTGACCACTCCGTGCACACCATCGGGTGTGATGGAAATTCTTCGCCACTATGAAATTCCAGTAGCGGGTCGAAATGCGGTGGTCATTGGGCGAAGCGCGATCGTGGGGCGACCTATGGCTCATTTGCTGACTCAGGCTGACGCGACGGTGACCATTTGCCATTCCAAAACGAAGGACCTGCGTCGGTTCACCCGAGAGGCCGACATTGTGGTTGTGGCGGCCGGTCGCCCGGAACTCCTTGGAAAAGATGATTTCGGCCCAGATTGCGTGGTGGTGGATGTGGGAATTCATCGAAAAAACGAGGGCGGTCTTTGTGGCGATGTTCGCTTCGCTGAGCTCAAAGACCATGTGCGGGCATTGACCCCTGTACCCGGCGGCGTTGGCCCCATGACCATTGCGATGCTCCTGCAAAACACAATGACCCTGGCCGACCATCATTTCGCCTGATGTCAGAGCTGGCCAAATCCTCGAATCAAGACGAATTTGTGCCCCTATGAGCGAGACACTTTTAATGACTCCGCTCGTCGAAGAGCATATTCGGCGAGGCGGAAAAATGGTGGATTTTGCGGGCTGGAAGATGCCGGTGGAATTCAAGGGCCTTCGGCACGAGCACCAAGTGGTGCGTGAGAAAGTCGGACTCTTTGATGTCTCCCATATGGGTGAAATCCGCGTGTCGGGCCCTGCCGCACTGGCCACCGCTGAGTGGCTGACCACTAACGAAGTGGCCAAATTGAAGGCGGGGCAAGCTCAGTACACCTTACTGCCTAATGCGGAAGGTGGCGTGGTCGATGATTTGATCGTTTATTGTATTCGCCCGCGCGAAGAATACCTGTTTTGTGTCAATGCTTCGAATATCGACAAAGACTTTGCTTGGATGCAAAAGAACAATCGCGGTGCTCAATTGCGCAACGAAAGCCCCGACTGGGGGCAAATCGCAGTGCAGGGGCCGAAGGCGATTGAACTTCTTAAGCGCGTGATACCAGGTGAACCCCCGGGTCCCTTTGAGTTCAAGCCGGCCCAGTGGCAAGGACAAGAGGTATTGGTCGCCCGTACAGGATATACCGGTGAAGACGGTGTTGAAATTTTTGTACCGGCGACACGGACTGCCAAGCTCTGGTCGGCTTTGTTGGAGAAGGGCGAAGATTTGGGTGTGGAACCCATTGGTCTTGGCGCCCGCGACACTTTAAGAACAGAAATGAAGTACCCACTTTACGGCCATGAACTGGACGACAAGACCAACCCCTATGCGGCCGGTCTTGGGTGGGTGGTGAAACCGGCGAAAAAAGATTTCATTGGTCGTGAAGTCATGCTCAATGCGAAAGAAAAGGGCTTGCGACAAAAGCTGATTGGTTTCAAGATGCGAGATCGGGGAATTGCCCGGCAAGGTTACAAGTTGTTCTCTAAAGAAGGTGAAAAAGTCGGCGTGACCACCAGTGGAACCATGTCGCCGACACTGACGGAGAATATCGGAATCGGTTACATCGACACCCGTTTGGCTGATGTCGGTAGTCAGTTCCATGTTGAAATTCGGGGACGGATGACATTGGCAGAAACCGTGCCGACCCCATTTGTGAATGTGAAAAAGTGAGTACCGGGAGGATTTATGTCGAGCTTTAGTGTACCAGAAGAATATTACTATACGAAAGATCATGAGTGGGCTCAGGTCGACGAAAATGTCGTTACCGTGGGTATCACCGAATACGCGCAAGACACCTTGGGCGAAGTGGTTTATGTGGAATTGCCCGAAGAAGGTCAAAAGGTCACGCAAGGTGAACCCTTTGGCGTGGTGGAGAGTGTGAAGGCGGTCAGCGACTTGATTGCCCCTGTTTCCGGAACCGTGATTGAGGTGAACACCTCGATGGTCGACAATCCAGGAACACTCAACGATGACCCGATGAACGACGGTTGGTTGATCCGAATCGAAATGGATACGGAGAAGGAATTGGCCAATCTTATGCGGGCGCCTGATTACAAAAAATTGATTAAGGTTTAGGTGGCGATGCTTCGAGCTGGCGGGGTCTTCATAGCGGTCTTAGGCTTTTGCCTGTCTGGGTGCCAGATGGGTCCCAAAAATGAGATGACCGAAGAGAAAGATGAGATCCATGAAGTCATCAAGGCTCATGCGATTGAAGTCTCTGACTGCTACGTTCCGGCGGTTCGAAAGAATCCCAAGCTCAAGGGTAAATTGGTTCTCGAATGGCTGGTCGGTGATGGCGGTGACGTCAAGAAGGTCAAAACCATTTCGGGTGTAGAGCCGACTCTCGATCAATGCATCAAAGAGAAATCTGTTTTGTGGCAGTTTCCGCCGCCGCCCCAAGGTCAGCTGACTAAGGTTCGCTATCCGTTTATTTTCGAACCCAAGAAAGAGCCTAAGAAACAAGCGGCTCTGCCTTTGAAGGCCGCGGCCGCGGCTGGTCCTGGCATCCCAGAGAAAAAATCGGAGGCCAAGACGGAGGCGCCTAAACCGTCGGCGGTTCCCTCTGGTAAGCTTTGTCCTCAAATTGAAAAAGAGTACGCCGAACTCTGCGTCCGGGAAGAGAATTCTGGCGAATGTCAGCTGAGTGAAGATCAGCTGAAAGGCATCTTACGGCTTTTGCAGGATTCGGCTCAATTGCCTGGGCCCTACATGACCGAGCTTGAGCCTTTGCTGAAGCCGGTGAAGCCGACGGCGGCCGAAGCGGGAGCTTTGGCGGCCCATCTCAACATGGATTGTTGGACTGAAATTCATTCCCGAATTTGGAAGTCTATTATTTACACGTTCAGCAAGACACCTGAGCACCCCATGAAAGCGGATGCGAAACTAGTGGCGCGTCAGCGGCTGGTGGATTTGGATGTTCCCAATCCGACTTCGATGGCGTTACTGAGCGACACGGAAACATTGGATCAGTTGATCAAAGCCAAAGTCTTAGATGTCGGGGGACAAGCGCGCAAGGACTTCAAATTTATTTTGAGTCGAGCCAAGAGTCTTTCTAAAAGTGGCAAGACCTCTTGGCAAAAGGCCGATCCAAGCGCGATCACCAAAGTGGCCCGCAAAGAGGTCAAAGATGTGACGGCCCTACGAGCCAAAATGAAGGCCTGGGCGAAGCGCTTTTGGAAGCGATTTTAGCCAGATCCTTGATTTTAGATCCTAATCCAGGCTACAAATTGATTTCTTTCATTATCTTGCCCAGGTGGTGAAACTGGCAGACACGCGGGTCTTAGAAGCCCGTGCCGTAAGGCGTGGAGGTTCAAGTCCTCTCCTGGGCACCATTCGTAACGCTGGTCGAACCCCACGGGTTGACGGTGGAGCGAATGGAAGCACTGATCCCTCTTTGCCTGAAAAATTTGTAGATCCCGAACCCTCAGTCCCGGTGGCTTTGAGTCCGTCATCATTTTCGTAAGGGGTTGTAGGCGCAATAACATCAATTTTGGTTTTGGTTGGGTGCAGCTCTACGAATTTGATGAGGTTGGCGTACATTGGACGGCGATCTTCCACATTCAAACTCTCATGCCTTTGAATGGTAAACGGCACGAAGCGATTCGTCGCGAACTCGGTATAAATATGCTAGGTGAAATCCGGCGGGATTTGATCGCCCGGTGTAGCTACCGAGCGGCCGTCAAGATTCGAGGGATAGGTATTCACTCCCAGGTGACCTGCGATGCGAATGCGCACCCATTCAGTCAAAGCAAGTTGGCATTTCATCAGGTACCCCATTTCGGACCAATCTGTGACATCCGAGGCGATAGCCACTAGAGGGTGAGCATTTCCCCGATCTTGCTTGCTCGTCAAAAAGGCATAGGTTGCTAGAGCACTCGTCACCGTTTCTGCAACCTTTTCCCACGTCTAGCGATCGGACTAGACAAGAATACTCAAACCAAGTGCCACCTTTAAGACGGCACTCCATTCTATCGAAAATATTTTTGCCGAAAAAAACCATAGCAAGGCCTAGTATCAACGTGCCTAGGCCTATTCCACCAAATTTTTTCAGACCTCGTAACCGTAAATTCATTTCTTCATTTTAGGATTGCGTTGAAGCAGGTCAATAGACGGGAAGCGTCCGCTTCAAAATTAAATGAATCCGTGACAGGTCCAGCTACCGTTTAATGCATTGTGATGGCTAAGAAATTTCGTTCGAGCCAATTTATGCTGTGATAGCGAGCGAAAAAGGCCTAGGCCCGCTTTTTCTTGAAGATGGCGGCCTCTAGGTCGTCCAGTCGTTCGCCAACGGTTTTCTCCTCGGCCATCTGCCGCTTGAGGTACCAATTGAGAAAAGTCTGATAGCCCATATCGTGTTTTTCGCCTTGCTCTTCCAGCCACAGCAAGACTTCAGGGTCGAGGCGAAAGCTCTTTTGAACCTTGAGCTCCTTACGTTTCTTAGCGCTCTTTGCTTTTGATAAGTCGTAATGATTTTTCATGCCTTTATCCTTGAAAAGTATTGGTCCGTCTCATCTTTATCAGCCTTGCGGGCCGAAATTATTCTAACTCGTTCGTCTTCATGTTCCGCGTAAATCACCAGCAAGACTCTCGTTTTTGCTGAAAGTCCGACGAGAATCCATCGCTCTTCTTTGTCAGCTGAATCGGCGTCGAGCAGCTCGATGGCATTGGGGTCAGAAAACGCGGTGGCGGCCTCGGCAAATGAGACCCCGTGCTTCTTCTTGTTGTCCTCGGCTTTGAAGTCATCCCACTCGAATACCATCGACTCTGATGGTATTTCATTGTATTACCAATGTCAATACGTCTTAAATTGGCTCATTGTCGCTTAGATTTCGCATGGCTATAGCGCCTTTGATTTAGGGTCTGGCGGACAAAGGCTTCTGAAGCTCCAATTAGGTCAGCAACCTCATGAAACTTCAGTCCTCGCTGAACAAGCGCACGAAGCTCGGCTAAAGAGAGGGCCTTGGCTTCTGGATAGTCGTCTAGCTCAAATGTAAATGCGGCTGAGGAAAAAGGGTGTTCGTCTACTTGTTCGACTTGCGCACCAAATATCAAAGTATTCGAACTACCAATTTTTCCGATTTTCGCACCGCCAATATAGCCAGATCGAGCCCACCCCGAGAGCGCGCTTTGAGGGGGCGCCACCTCTTAACGGCCCGGCGAATATCGGGATCAGACTTCCTGCCGGCGGACCAAGTCTAAACCCCGGAAGTCGAATGAATATTGCGACTTCCGGGGCCAGAGTTTGGGTGGGGTGACACATTGGATTAGTTTCGGGTAAGGAACCACAAGTCGTAAATCAATTTCATTTTACCACTAGAGAAAGTGACCACCGATTTGTACTTCACTTCGTTGCCGTACCGATCAGTTTCGCTAAAGTTAGGATCGTAATTGAGATCGATGGATGCAATGCCCAAAAAGGCGAGGGACATAAGTTCGCCTGGTCCCGCGACGCCGTTCAAATCACGGTCGATCCATAAACTAAGATGATTGTAGACGAGATCCGAGCTATTGATTGTGGCGTCGGCATTGTCATCATATTTGGCCAGAGCGGCAAAGCCGTCGGTGGCGAATTCACCATCGGGACCACGCGTGTTGTTACCGAACAGCTCGTTGATGCCGGCCACTTCCGCCTGCGAATTCGGCAAAACCAACATGGCCATGGAGGATTGCTTGAACCAACCGATATGCTTTTTGGTGTGGGGCACGGGCTTGGCGTTTTCGCCTTGGATATCGAACAAGATTCCGTCTTCAGGCGAGGTGAGCTCGAAAGATTGACCGCTCGTCCGAAGGTCGACAAACAAGGGCGAACTTTTTGTATCACATTTTTCGTAGACTGGATCATCAATAGGAAAAAGAAGTCCAGACTCGAACTCCGGGTTGTCGGCATATAAGACCTGGTTATGGAATATAACACTTTGACCTTCGGCGTTTGTCAGCTCCGCTGGACGTCCATTCACGTTTTTCCCTGGGCATAGCATTGAGAAAATCAGCTTTCCGCCGTCGATCATATTTTTCAAGGTCGCGGTGTCAGAGGACTCGCACACTATTGCTCCGAGGCTGTTGCGAACAGTCAACTTCAGGGACGGAGTTTGTGTCACGGGGCTCAGACCACCTTGGACCATTCCAGTGGAGCATAGTCGAATCAATGGAAGTTCTCCTTGCTGAATATCCGCCCCGGTAAAGAAGTCTTTGGGTTCTTGCGTAACTTCGCCCCCGTTTGAAACGGAAGGAGGCAAATAGGACTCGCCGGTCTCGACCCCGACGGCCTCGGTACTGTTGAACACGGTGGTGCTGCCGATGACGCCGGCCTTATTCGCCTTAAATTCGGATTGGGAGCATCCTGTGGCGACGCCTACAAAAAGCGCGGGAATGATCAATAGTCTCATGGGTTAGTTCTCCTGGCTAAAAGCCTTAAGTGAGTCTTAATCCAAAACTTGGGTGCACGAGAAAAGATCAGCGGCGGTTACCGTTGAGCCGTTGGAAGTGGTCGTGGTCCCTTTTTTCATGCAGACCTCCGATTCATTTGTGCATCCTACACTGGTCGGGCAGGTCGTCGCGGTATAGGGCCATGTCGTGCCGATAAAAACCCAAATTTTGATAGGATGGGTTTTAAGTACACACGCACCGTAATGCGCTGGATTGGCCGATGGGCAATTCGGCGAAGGTGGTCCGCCATCGAAACAGCAACCTCCACCAATGGTGCAACTGTTGGAGTATCCGTAGGATGCCACGGCTTCTTCACATGCGGACTTGTTTCCTCCACTTATAAAATTAATGTACTTGGCCGCTGACGTTGGTGGCGATGGTGGTGAATTGGGTAGTGGTGAATCCGGTGGCGGACTGACCGCGGGCCCCTTGGAATCTCCGGATGGGGAGGCTGTGGAGCCCGGAGGTGTTGCCACCGTAGAGGCAGAAGTCGAGCTGGAAGAATCCACTGGTACCGGCTGATTAGGTATGTTTTCGCCGCAACCAGTAGTCATGGACAGCGCATTTACAACCAAAATTGTAATCAGTAATCTTCTCATACGATAACCTCCCCTGATGCTTTCAGACTGCAGGCATTAGGGGCATAAATCGACTGACGAATTCGAATCAGGCGCTTCATTGTGAAGCGGCGGCTTTATCTACGTTTTACGATGCTTCAGTCGAGATTGTTGGTACCCGGCCGTTATCTTTCGGCTATGAACTTGTCCACCAGTGCTTGGATTTCAGGGGTTACCCGACGTGGATAGGCCTGAAGGTAGGCCAGAAGATCGGGGGGGAGGTTGTTGATGTCGTCGGCCAGCTCTTTCAAAACGGGCTCGGGGATCGACCTTGGATCTTGAATCCAATTGTTGGGAAGTTTTCTAAAGGCCTTCCACCATAGCTGATCCATGCGACGCCAGAGATCAGTGTATTTAGCCACGGGCTCCGACCAGCCGTTGATCACGGTGAATTCCGAATCAAATGGCGGGCGATGATGGCGCATGTGCTGATCATGGGACACCGATAGCCGAAGTTTTTGAAGCGTTCGAAAGAACCAGTTAGACTCCTTCAAGTGCGCCTGTCGATGAAACTCAGTGGCGTTCATCAGCGTGACTAGGAACAAAGTCACCGCCGCTCCATAGCTTGGCTCTAAACTGATCATACTTGCGCCGGCGTAAAACGGAGCAAGTATGGTGGCAAATGAAGTCACATTACTCAAATAATCCATCTTCTCCAGGTTACTAGGGACTTCATGATGTTGTCGAAAGCGGCGAGTGGCATCCCCCCAAATGGGATTTTCTTCGCTGGTGTAACTATCAAAAGATTTGTGGAAAATCTGTCCGATAAAATCCGCCACAAACAAAGTGGGCGGAATCAACAAGGCTGTCGTCACCAGTTGAGAAGGCTCATGGGCCAGGCCAATCGCCGCATGAACACCGATCCAGGTAGCCATTGCCCAATCGGCTATGACGATCGACTTTTCATACCAGGTGGAGGTGCGAGGCTGAGCATATTCCCGATAGGCGGCGCCTTTTTGCGGCCCTTGCAAGGCTTGAATGCATTTGAGGGTCTTCACATCCGAGACCAAGGTCTTCGATGGACTGGCAGAAAAGCCATGTATTGGACTTAGTAAAAGACAGATCACCAAAAGAGCTCGCACGATGGGTTCCTTTAAATTAATCTGCTTTGGATTTCAATCTTTGTGCCAGGTTTGTCGATTATTGGAAGTGTAGAACCGACCGGCATAGGGAATGCCCCCGGGCAAAGCCTTAGCAGCCGTACATCGGGGGCGGCGATTAACTGCGGTTAGTTATTTACCAACCGGCAGAATTCATAAGCATCGACGCGGTATTTGGGGTCGATGACAGAGGGGAAGGTGGAATTCTCTTCCACCGACTTGATGCCGTCGGGATCAAATCCCATGGACTGACACTGGGCGACCCACTTATCTAAATCCAAAATCACTTCAGCAATCAAATTGCCGGAACCGGTCTTACGAACCACATTGGCGGTCGCGAAACGGCCGCAACCGGTGTAATTGTCGACAGGCATTTGTAAACCTTCGGGCCCGACAGACCAGGGGATTCTTGGGCCCTGTAAGTCACTATTTGAGTAAAGCTCACTTCCAGAAAGTACATAGCCTCGGCGCTTCACATCGACTTTGGCTGAATTCAATTTTGTGTAAACCGAGCAAGAGAAAGTCTTGCCGTTCAACTCATCAGCCGTAGGCTGGGTGCCGACGCTCATCAGGCGACTCAATTCGCTTTCTGAAAAGCGGGCATAGCGGCTTTCGTCGATCATATGACCCAAAGTCTCATTGTTGCTGGTTCGAGTGACCAAAAACTCAGGTAGGGTCAGTCCATCTGGAGAGGTGATTTGAATTAAGATCGAAGCGTCATTATTAGTGAAGCCTTCCACCTGAATGTCGAGCTGGGAATAAGGTTGGTTGGGAGCCACCGCCACCCATGTGGTGTCGGGAAGCATCACCAGGTTTTGGTAATTGACCGGGTTACCACTGGTGACACTCGAGAACTTGAACAAGCCGTCGATGTTCACTGTGGTCGCGCCGGTTAAACCCTTCGCACTTCGAATCAACGCCTTGCCCGCGTGACCCGCTGAATAAGAAGTGATTTTGATTTCGTTGATCATCTTCGGACCGTTGAACTTAATCAGGAAGTGTTCACCGTTGTTGGCGCGACTGGGTCCTGCCTGCATGATATGAGTGAGCCCACTGGGGTCGGCGGGTACGCTTGTACCGATTGCGATGCTCATGTCCTGAGCCCGAACTTGCGCGGCGAAGGCGTAGGCCACCAGAGCTAAAACCAGTTTTGCGATTTTCATATTTCCCCTTTTCATGAAGTGACTCAAAAAAAATAATGGATAGAATTTCGAGATGCAAGTAGAACAGCTGTTAGGGGGAAACATGAAAACGGCAAACGTCGCTGCAATCTTTGCGGCTCTTATCTTCTTCTTTTCACCTGCACACGCGAGCGTCAAAGTTGTTAACGGAACCGTTACAATCAATGTCTCTGGCGCAGATGGTTATTACTCTGGTTCCGACGGTTCGAGCGCGGGCCAAGTGAACTTAAACCTAGCTTATGCCGACGCCGCAAAAACTGTGGTGAAGTTAACTGGGACGGCTGTTCATGGTGGACGAACCGAGAACATCAACGAGCAAATTCCCTTATCTAATTTAGAAGCCATTAAAATCTACGCCATCGGCGGTGATGGAGCCCAAGGTCAATCCGGTTACTCCGGTAGTTCAGGACGTGATGGTCAAGATGGTCGTGATGGATATCCCGGATCCGATGGCTGTCCTCCTGGTAATGGTTCCAATGGTGAAGACGGTGGTAACGGAACCAATGGAGAAGACGGCGGCGCTGGTGGCAATGGTGGCGACGGCGGCAATGGCGGCACGATTCGCATCAACACCTCACCTGAAGAAAGTGAATTGATGCTTTTCGTACAAACTTCGGTGCGCTCCGGATCGGGTGGTTCAGGAGGATACGGCGGATCGGGCGGCTCGGGTGGTCGAGGCGGACGCGGAGGCCGGGGTGGTTCGGGTGGACGAAACACTTGCACGGATTCAACCGGAAAACCGATTCCTGGACCCGATGGCTCCAGTGGTTGGGATGGACGCGATGGAAGCAGTGGCTACTCGGGTTCCAGCGGTCGAAGCGGTTGGGATGGTGGCCGTGGTCGTACCGGTAGCAAGAGCTTCAATTTGGTTTCGGCCAGTGGCACTCAGTCCTTCTCTTCTCCATTTGAGTTGGAAGTCTCCAACGTCACCTTTGTGGATGATCTGACCGATTCCGTCTTGCAACCGGGTGAGCGCTTGCATCTCACGTCAGTTACGATTTCCAATCGCAGTGGAATGCCTAGTCCCGCGGGCCAAAACATTCAACTGACTCTTGAAAGCAGCCCCACATTGATCCCTCTGTCACCGCCTCTAAGACCTATGGGTCCAATTGGTTCCAGTTCGTCTTCGACTCTGACTTTTGCCAAGGGAGCGGCCACGCTTCAGGTTCCCCACTCGACAGATCTTTTGGGCAAAAAAGCTTTGGTCAAAGCCAAATTGGGAATCAATGGGGTGAAGTGGGATGTCTCTCTTGATAGCGGTATGGCGGTGCGATGGCCTGCGTCCTTGAGCACAGGATCTTCGCGAATCAATGGATTATTTGAGGTGGCGAAGTCGACGGACTTCACTCTTAAGAATGTCGGCTCGCAGCC
Organism: Bdellovibrionales bacterium; assembly: GCA_050250515.1. GTDB lineage: Bacteria > Bdellovibrionota > Bdellovibrionia > Bdellovibrionales > UBA1609 > JALHOQ01. Next base: position 36,291 of record JBFWON010000012.1, read on the forward strand.
TCTTGGACCTGGTGGTCCGCAGCCTGTCCGTCTTCAATTCAATTGGTCGTCGAAGAAAATACCGGCCCAGGATGTGTTCGTCAGTTTGGCCAACGGTCAGGTCTTTCGCTTGGATCAGCCAGCCGTGATTTCAGATCTTACGGTTCCCGCCAACAGTGTGGCGGTTGTGCCAGTGCAAATGGTGGTGAGAGATCGGGCTTTGCTTGAGTCAGGTTCAGGAACATTGACGGCCAGCTTGCGCATGAAGGATCCCACCAGCGGTCAGGACATCGTGCAGTCCCTAGAGATTCCAGTGAATATGGATCTGGATATTCGAGCGATCGAATGGAATCAAACGGTCAGCTTTGCTCGCACCCACGTGCAGTGCTTGTTCCCCAGAGGGGGCGGCGTGCAACCATTGGCCTACGTGCAAGTGGCTAAGGCTTCGGGTTCAAGCCAAATGCAAGTGCGTTTGGCCGTGGCGAGGTCTGCGAATGCGCTGTCTCCGGTGATCACGGTGTCCGCAAGTAAGATGCTATCTTACTACGAACAATTTGCGGATGATTGGACCGGTGAAACGGCGACCGAGTTTTTGAATAAGTTGATTTCACCCGCATCGCCAGAAGGACTATGGTCCTTCCGAAGTTGTGAACTCGCACCCTGATTAAAGTAGTATTTGTTTCGACTGGACGACCTGAGCGTAAAAGGCATGAATATTGGCCATCGTCAGGCGGTGGACTCGATCGGCGCGAATTAACTTTCCAGAGGGTTCGCGCAAGTCAAAGGTGGCCACTGCGTCGTCCACCACGTAAGTGGAAAAGCCTCGAGCGCTGGCGTCGCGCGCAGTCGCATCAATGCACTCATTGGCCGTAAACCCAACCAGTACGAGATCAGCACCCTCTGCATGGGCCAATTGGGAATCCAATTTCGAATTACTAAAAGCACTTGCTTTGGATTTTTCGATGATAAATTCATCGTCTTTGGGTTGGACGAAGTCTAAGAACTCAACTCCGTCCGTGTTGCGATAAAAGGCAGATTGAGGATTCTCCGATACGTGCTGAACGTGAAAAATAGGTCTCTTCTTAGATCGCCAATGGTGCAATAACTTTCCAATGTTGATTTCGGCCTGCGAGTTGCTGCGACCTTCATAAGTGGCATCAAGCAGACCTTTTTGGGCATTGATAATCAATAGGCAGCAGTCCGCAGAGAGGCTAACTCCCGCTGGTTTTATCGGATCGGGGAGATTCGATAGCAAACTGGTGTGGGACTCAAGAAAGGTCTTGGTTTGTCGATTAATTTGAATTCCCAGCGGGGTGAGTTCCCAACGACCTTTAACTTTCTCCAACACGGGATAGTCTTCGGCGATTCTTTGTAGATTTCTGGAAACGACGGAAGGATCCCGGGCCATAAGTTCGGCCAAATGTCCGAGGCCCTCGGCAATCTCAAAAGTAAGGAGAAGTTCAAGTTGATCCGAAGTCAGAGCGAATTTTAGGCGGTCCACGGCCCGCACCATACCGGGGGATCGGGTTGAACTCAATGGGCAGATTCCCTACGGACATGCATATTTTGCATGTCCCGACTTGTATTCTTTGAAGTGGCGGGTTGTGGCCGTTTGGTCAATTCTAGCGGCGGAATAATAATAAGACCGCTTGGTCAGGAGATTATGTATGAGATTAGTGGGAATTTTATTGCTAGGCTTAATGTCGGCTTTCACATCCTACGCTGAAGAAGGTGGGGCGCAACCGCACCATTCCATGCAGCATGGGTTCATTTTGGCTGAGGATGGAAGCTTTGCGAGCCATTTGGTCGCCAATGGGCACCACAGTTGGCAAACAGAGGTTGTCGGGCAATTGTCGATCGATGATCCACAGGAAAAACAAGTCTACGATCAGAAAAGGGCTTTGAGTCGGGACGGGCATTCCTATTTTCATCTGCAGGCGCAGAACGTGGACTTGAGCCAAGTCAAGGCGGGACAAATATTGAGCGGTCCTATTGTTGAATCGGCCTCTGGCAACTATGAGCCAAAGAACATCATAGTGAGAAGCGCCACTTTCCGAGTGGATAAGGTTTTGCTCAATCTGCCAAATCCATTTTTTGGCGATCTTTAGTATTTAGGGGACTGGAAAATTGCCATCCAGTCCTGTCTTTTTTTTACATTGGGCCTGCTGGATTGCCTCGGTGGGATGGCCGCCTTAGAACGGGTCCACAGGGGGCATGTATGAAAATCTTCTTTTCCACTCTATTGGCACTTTCGGGATCTTGGGCTTCGGCTACGTTGCAAACCCAGTCGATTTTGTCGGACTCTTTAACTAGGCTGTCCAATCCCGGCCAGGCCGATGAGATCTGCGCACCTGTTCGCCACTTTGCAGATGGTCTTTATAGCGCTAAGGACTTGAAAGATGAAGACGAGCTTTGTTCACTCAATAAATCCACGACGGCCGCCGTCTGCCCCAAACTCAATAGCACAAATCCTGGGCTGGATTTTTACGCGGTTCCGGATGGTCAGACCGCTCAAGCCTTTGCTGCGGCCAATTGCAAGCCCGATAGCAAGAAATTGGCCAAGTACAAGTTAAGCACCAGTTGCAGTTACACGCCGTCGCTCTTGTCCTATTATCATCTCTCTCGCGTGCTGGGTGCGGACCTAAAAGTCCCCGTGGCGGTGGTTCGCACTTTTGATTTGGTCCATCACTTAGAGTTGGCGAAAAAGGGATATCGCCTATCTCAGGGTCTTATCCAAGAGACCTGGGCTAGTCTCTTGCGGGAACTTCAGCGCGGGAAGGATTCGAAGCGCCGAGATCGGCTTTTCACCTCGGATTTTCAGCAGTCCTACGGAGCCCTTCAACTAAACCCCCGTGGCGAAAGTCGATACGCTGAATTCTTCAACGGCGGCGCCAATAACCTTCAGCGGGCCCTCAATTTTAAAAACAAAAATCCGTATGCGAAGCTTTTGGCCTCATCGACTGGAATTGATCAATCGGTGTCGCGAACTTTTTCGCAAGATTCCGTTCAAAGCTTGGTTCAATTGCAAGATGCCGCCAATATGATTTTGATGGATTACCTGTTGAGTCAGGAAGACCGGTTCGGCAATATTCATGCGCTGGAAGCGTGGGCCTATGTCGACGCAGGTGTGGTAAAGACGAAGAAAAATCTTACACCTGAGGAAGTGCAGACTCTTGGTGCTGTGAAAATTAAAAAAATGATTCTTAAGGACAATGACTGTGGCGTGGCCCGGGAAAACATCGCCCAGAAAGCCGAATTGCTCTCGCTCGTCAGGCACATTGAGCCCGAAGTCTATCGCCGCATTCGGCTCTTGGATCGTTCGGTGGACGACGAGACCGTGCAAAGCTTCTTTCGCCAAGGGCTTTTGTTTACTGACGAAGATTTTAAAACTTTTCGCACCAATTTGAAGAGACTCTCGGCTCACCTTTATGAATCTTGCCAGTCTGGTCGTTTGCGCCAGGACTTGGATTCGAAGGTTTACTTCACTTCGGCCCCGTTGGATCGAAGCTGCGAAATCTGATTTAAGCTGTTAGACTGCGAAGCGCCCGACTTCGGTCGGGTCCAGGATGTCTCCTATGAAGGACCTATCTTAGACTGGATAGGACTCAAGCCAAGAGGAGACGAAAATGCGAGGACTATGGATAGTCGTGGGCGCGGTGGCTCTCGTGTCCACATCGAGCTGGGCCGATTTTCAGTTCTATCATCAGCGCTATGGACTTTCGGATGTGTACGCCAAGCTCGTCGACAATCGGGGCAATGGATTTGAAGACCTTTATGGCGTTCGAAATTTTCGCGAAGTCCTAAAAGGTGTTTTGTACCGCGGCGGAGCGAACAATGTTTATCATCGCGATCCCAAGTACAAGCGCGCCAATATAAACCCACTCCCTCTAGATGGTCTCACCAATTTATGTGAAGAAGGCTTCCAACACGTGGTTTATCTTTATGCAGAGAACTACGATCAATCGCCCCATCAAGTCACCTGTTCCTCGCTTCGAGGGCCGCAGACCATGCCGTACTCGCAATTGGGTTCTTACGCCGAAACCCGTGAGATACTCGAAGTTGTATTTAAGTCCATTCAAGATTCGTCTCTTGGTCCCGTCTATCTTCATTGCTGGAATGGCTGGCACGCCTCGGGATATATTTCGGCCATTTCTCTAAGGCAGTTTTGTGGATGGAGTGGAGATCAAGCCGTCGAGTATTGGAGTCGCAATACCGACAATCATGACGGAAGCGCCTACAATGCACTGAAGAGGCGAATCCGGGAGTTCGCCCGAATCCCTGCCCTGATTCCCGCACCCGATATGGCCGCGCAAATTTGTCCGAACTGATAGGAAGGAAATCTCGTGAACCGAATTCTTTTGCCTTTGGTCATTCTTTTCTCAATGTCGGCAAAGGCCTATGAGCCAGGTGGTTTTTTTGTGGATCCGCATTTGGCCGTCGGTTTTAACTCGGCTCAAGGGACACATTATCACGCCGGAGTCGACCTGGGATATGGTCTATCGGAACAGATGGCCGTTGGTGCAGGCGCCTACTATTCGGCCGGCGAACATCCCAGCCACGGTCGCGAAATCGGTGGAGGACCTTTTTGGTCTTACTTGCAACCGATCACCAGTTTCCTTGTGGGCTCACTAAAACAAGAGATTTTGTACGTCGATATGTTCAATCCCATTGAGACTCAAACGGTCTCTGGATCTACCTATTCCCACACGCGAGAGACTGGAATCGCATCCGCTTCGACGGCTGGGTTTCATTTTCACTTTATGCCTTTTGGATTTTCGGTCGGGTATCGACTTATGATTGGCCTGACGAATGATAAACTCGACAACGGGCGTTCTGGGTTTTTTGCTGGGTTTTCGATCGGAATCTAGCTTTGTCTAGCCGAACTTTGTTAGAAATTTGAAAAACGACCGTTCATCCACGTCAAGAACATACTTGTGATTCGTTTCCTCCATCACAGGATGTCTAATCTGTGGGATTCCCTGTTCGACGCTGAACTCTAGTCCCGAGCGATAGAAAGCAACCTTTTCCTTATCCAACTCCGCACAGTAGAAAGGGACATAAAAGCTTACAATTTTGGTTTGGCTCGGAATGAGTCCGGCTATCATGTTGACCTGATCGATAAAGAACTTGGGACAATGAGAAAATGAAAGGTCCTTATTCTTTATCTTGGAAGTCCAAGCGAGAAATTCGCGAATGCCGGCCGAATTGATTGTCCTGAGCTCAGAGAGGTCCACCTCAACAGAAGGCGAGGAGGGCAGGCCCGCCGCTCTTAGGTCAGCAAATTCATTCAAGTCGCCGACAAGGCGTACGAGCAATCGATCGGTCCCGGTGATGTAGCACTTGAACTCCTTACCCATAGGTCAAGAAGTTCACTTGTATTGGCCTGGATAAGCCGCATTCTCGAGTTCGAGGGCCGAGGTGGTATTGCCGGCCTCGTTCATTTCGATGCATTTTTTCGAGATCTTGACGTTCTTGTGATAGCACTTCGGGTATTTCTCGAGCATGGCATGGTCATGCTTGGGTTTGCTCGCACAGGAAGAGAGCATTGATAGAAAAGTCAGTGGTAGAATCCATTTGGACATAACAGTCTCCTCGTATGATCGAAAAAGTGTGTTCGTTTACAGGACCCCTGTCAACCGCTCGGCGCCAACGGGGACTATAAGGCTTCTTTCAAATTTTTTGGCTGTGGTGGCCAGTGTGGCCGCATAGGTTTCATAGGCCGGCAAGAAAAGTTCGATGTATTTGCGTATGGCCTCAGAACTTAGGCCCGTGCGTCCCGATGCCCGCATTTTCTCCTCCGCTTCGACCCTCCATTGCAACACATGTCGAAAGTCGTCGGGTTTGAGTTGGAGCCAAGAGTTGAGTAAGTTCAACCAAGACGCGTAACTTTTCAAATTTTCATTAATTATTCGAAAATGTGGGTTGGGAAGTTGGGTCGGCTCAACAGGCTGAAACCCTAGCATCCAGCCCTCCAGGATGATCAGATGAAGGGGGCCCTCCACAAGGGGCCACTTTGATTCGGGCATTCGATCACCCAGGCCCCCATAGGCGGACTTATCATAAACAGGTCGCCGCGCCTCCTCGCCTGAGCGCAGTTCCCTTAGGTTCGTGAGCGTCGAAGTTCCGAGCAAAAGGTCATGGGTTCCAGGGTACCCTCGCATTTGAAGGTAGGGATTCTCTGGAGTTTCCAGGCTGAGCTTGGCCTGTTCGGCCCGGGTCAAATAGAAATCATCGATGGAAAGACTGACAGATTGAAGGCCTTCCTTATGCAGGTCTTGGCAGAGTTTGCGGGTTAAAGTCGATTTGCCAACACCCTGCGGGCCATTCACACCCAAAATCAGTGGCTCCTTTGGGCCATTCAATTGAGGTCTCAGCCAATCCAAAATTTTTACGTAGTCCATGTTAGGCCTTTAGCAAAAATTCCAGCACCATTCACTCGCGAGTTATGACATAAAGCGATGAGATCGATAGGGGGACCCATGCCAAATAGTATCGGTTATCTGATTGTGAGCATTTTGCTCTCGAGCCTCCCTGCTCAGGCAGCCCTTTCTATTATGCAGGGGCCCACATCCGAAACCACCACCGAATTGACCGTTTTAGCGCGCCGAGAACAAGTTTTGAAATTTGAAGTGCAAGGGCGTCGGTCCATAGCCCACATGCAAACCTATCCCGGTAGTCCATGGGTTCTTCATCGAATTCGCCTTGAGGACCTTGACCCCGATCAAGTTTACGAGCTTTCCGTCTTGGATCTTGAAGGAAACCAAGTCGACCATAGACGTTTTGGAACGCTGAACTCTAAAAAGAAGTCTCACCGGGTTGCGGTCGGAAGTTGCATGATTCGACAGTTGCATAATCCGTTTTTGTGGAGCCAGTTGGCTCAGCCGCAGAATCGGCCGGATATGCTGCTTCTCTTGGGTGATACGACCTACCTTGATCGCAGTTTGTTGTTGCGGGAAAGACGTCCCACCACGGGTCTTGAAGTCTGGGAACAGTTCGTTAAAATGCGCCAGCGTCTCGGGTATTTCTCCTGGTCGGAATTGGTCCCGGTGCAAGCGGTCTGGGATGACCACGATTCGGGTGGCAACAATGTGGACGGACATTTTGCCCTGATGCCTGAAATTCGCCGAATCTTTGAAATGTTTTTTCCCCGCGACGATGGAGATCGCAAAAGCCAAGGTCCTGGCTTGGCTCGCCGATTCGAGTTTTTTGGCAGGAACTTTGTCATGTTGGATGGTCGGTCCTTTCGCGATCTTGAAGCCGACTCACCCGCATTTGGGGGCGAGCAAGAGAAATTCTTATTCAAGTCCCTGCGCCCTGGACTCAACTTTATTTCGAATGGAATTCAGTTTTTTGGTGGGCCTTTAGAAAAAAACTCAGTGGAACACAATTGGTCCCGTTACCTCCCCCTGTTTATGTCCAAGTTGAAGCAGGCGGCGGATGCGGTGGGAGCCACGATTGTATTTTTGAGCGGGGACGTTCATTTTTCCGAGGTCTTGGATATTGAGCCTGATTGGTTGGGCTACCGCACGGTCGAAATCACCTCGAGTAATATTCATTCGTTTGGATTTCCCGGACATTATCTTTTGAAGCCGCGCAATCCAAGGCGACGTGTCGTGACCGGGACGCACAATATTGTCTTGCTCGAGTTTTCCTCGCAAAGCTCTGGATTTGATTTTGTCACTCGTTCTCTTGGCTGGCGTGGAAATGATTTGTTTAGGACCGTGGTTTCAATCTCGGGGCGTCAGACCTGTGAACTGGCCCTTGTCAACGGTCCGTAGTTTGACTTCTTAGATGGGGTCACTCAAGCTGGAAGAATGGCGGCCCCGTCTAAATGGATCTTGGTAGTAGAGGATGACCCCGATTTCTCTGAGTCTTTGAAATTGAGTCTGACCCAAAAGGGATTCTCCGTTATCGTCTCGCCCAAAGTCGGAGACGCTCTGACTAAATTGAACAATCAAAAATTTCTCTGCGTCTTGCTCGACCTAAGGCTAGAGGATAACTCAGGCTTGAAGATCGTCCAGCAGTTGCGTCACCCGAACGCCAAAGATTCCTTCAACTTCGCGACGCCAATTATTCTCGTGAGTGGCGCCCTTGAACCTGACGTTATTAAATCTGTGGCAACAAAAGTTCAGGCCATCCTGGCGAAGCCGTTTAAGACAGATGTTCTAGTCGCAAAAATAAATGAACTCATTGCAGGCCCAACCTCGGCTTCGCCCCAGGCCCCTTCCTCGAGTAAAGCCGCTGAGGAGGCCTCCGCTTCTTCAAGATTGGACGCGATTTTAGGTGGCCTGGTCCACGATATGGCGACGGCCGTTGGAACGTTGGATCTAGCTGTGGCCCAACTGACCGAAGCCCTTGGTTCTAAATCTGAAATGAAGACAGAACTAGAAGTGGTGCATGTCATGTCGAGAACCGTGGAAAAAATGATAACACTTATAGAGGCGGCGCGGGCGGCGCGACTGTGAGGTCGAGATGTCAGAAAATAAATCAGTGCTAGTTGTCGATGACGATGAAGACTTTCGAAAGGCTTTAGTCTTTCTTCTCAATCGTGAGAAGTACAAGGTCGAAGAAGCGGATTCAGGAGCCAGCGCTCTCCCCAAAGTCAAATCGGGAAAGTACGACTTAGTTTTATCTGACGTGCGAATGCCTAATATGGATGGCGTTGAGTTTTTGAAAGAGCTTCGGAAAATTTATCCTGAGACACCGTTCTTTCTCTTTATCTCAGGGTACAATGAGCTCACGTTGGAAGAAGCTTACGATTTGGGGGCGGCGGGTCTTTATCCGAAGCCTTTCAATCGCAAAGAACTCCTGCAAGCCGTTCGGCATTTTTCGAGCCTAGATTCGGACAAGTGGATCCATCGCCCACCTCGCTACCGGGCGGATTTAGAAGTGGCACTTGAGTTTGGCAACGTCGATGCCGCGATCAAAACTAAATTATTCAATATCGGCCGAGGTGGCGCTTTTATCCGGATGGAAGAGGGGCTGCCTGCTGCTGGCACCCAAGTTACTTTTTCAATTTCATTTGCCGAGCAAGTGGAACTGCAACTGACCGGAGTGGGAATTGTGCGCTGGGTGAGAAACGAAAGTGGCGAGTCGAAGGGCGAATACCCGCGAGGCTTTGGCATTGAATTCCTGTTTGTTGACGAGCCCGGGCGTTCGAATCTTCGAAGTCTTTTGGAACACTTGGATCGCCGACAGTTTATCCCAAGAGTGTGAGGTGTAAATGATAGTGCGAAAATCGGAAGACAGAGGGAGAGGTGAATTTGGCTGGCTAAAGGCCCGATATACTTTTTCGTTCAGCGAGTATCATGATCCTGAGCATATGGGTTTTGGCGTATTACGTGTGATCAATGAAGACCGAATTGCAGGTGGCGGGGGATTTCCCACCCATGGTCATCGGGACATGGAGATCATCACCTATGTCATCGAGGGCGCTCTAGAGCACAAGGACAGCATGGGAAATTCTACCATCATCCGACCCGGTGAAGTGCAGAGGATGAGCGCCGGGACCGGAGTGCGCCACTCTGAATTCAATCACTTCCAAGATCAAACGACACATCTGTTGCAGATTTGGATATTGCCGGACAAGGTCGGGCATCCGCCCGGTTATGGTCAGAAATCTTTTGCCGAAGAATTGGCCAAAGGTGGTCTGGTGAAAGTGGTCACGCCCGATGGTCAAGGCGATACAATTGCGGCCCATCAAGATTTTGATCTCTACGCCTTGAAGTCTGCACAAGGTGGTCAAACTCGATTTCATCCCAAAAAACCTTCGCGTTCTGTTTGGATCCAGATTGTGAACGGGACCGTTCAGGCCAATGGCCAAGAGCTTTCACCCGGTGATGCAGCGGCCTGGGTGCGCGGAGATGAACTGCAGCTGGCCTGGCAGCCGGGTGCGGAACTCTTATTATTTGATTTACCGCCCGCCTAGCGACTCCATCGTCTTACGAGACGAACCTCACCGCCACGAGAAACGGTGGTGTTGGTGGGCTGCCCCAACCAAGTTTGATCTTGATACGCGGCCATAACAGTCCATGAATCTGAAGGTGCGAAGGACAGCGACAGGACAGCGGTGGCGACCCGTTGTGGAGAGCTTTTGGACGAAGAGGATCCCGTTTGCTTGACTCCATCTTCATAGGACCAATTGGCCCCAGCACCCAGTCGAAAGGACCGCCACGAGAATCCAGCATCAGTGGCGAGACTACCTCCCCATCCCGGATGAAGCTCTGCGGGGCCTGAGGAGGTGGAAATCGATTTTGATAGAGATCGGTGTATGGACAAAAGGATCGAGGTGTCCCAGCGCTCCCATGTTTTCGACAGAAGAGTTCCCAAACCCAGAGCCCAAAAACCTCGTCCCCGACTGTCGAGTTGGAAATCATTTTGCGATTCATAAATCGACCGGCCACTCGGCAAGGTCAATTGCAAAAAGCCGAGCCCTTTGGGCCGAATCGGGTTGTAATCCCAATCGGGAAGATATTCGTATCCCAAATTGAAATCGCTATCACCCAAGCCTTGCGACGAAGACCCTTCGCGATTTCGATCTAACAATTTAATCCGGCCCCCGGCTTGCCATCGGTCATGGAAAATATGGGCCACATCCAGCTGATAAGTTCTTTGAGTTTCTAGACTTTGGCGCTCGCGAAAAAACCCACTGGTCGTGACATCCGCATGGATTTGGGATTCGCCGATGGACACACTGGCCTGGGCCTTTTCATCACCCGAGATCATGGCGGGCGCGGCAACGGACCCTCCGCAACAGGCGGCCCCTAGCGCGGCTGGGGTGCTCACCAAGACAAAAAGGCCGAGGATCCATCGAAGGCTAGAAGTCCAGGGAGATTTTGGCATTTTGCCTTTGTCCTTGCCGGTCAGTGGCTTCAAATCGAATCTCCCAATCGCCATGCATGAATAAAGACACCGCCGTCACTCGGTAAGTCCCGACATCGATTTTTTCAATTTGTACTGGAGAAGAGCCATGCCCCATGGAAGGCATATACAATTCGATTTTGAGATCCTGAAAATCGTCCAGTAATACACCTGTTTGATCGGCCCGATTGGGCCGCCACAACTTTATCAAAAAAGCCGCCATTTGCTTTTCCGCCGGGGGTACTTCCCAAGTCAGCGTGAGGCAGCGTTCGTCCCCGCTCCATTTGGCATCACAAGTCCAGGCCTCGTTGGTGGCTTTACCGCGACCGCCGCCCAGCCCATTCTCTGACTGAATGTATTTGCGACCGCAGCCGCACAAGATCAAAAACAAAAATAGCCACTTTGTCATTTTCGCCTCGAGATCGCGCAGCCCAGGGTTCGAACAGAAGCCGACGCCACTTTCTTGCCGGCCTGAATATCGGTCAATGCGTCCTGCAGATAATGTTCGTCAGAGGTGGCACAATCGCGAGAATTCGTCATGCCCCCTTGAAATAAAACGTCGCCCTTTTTATTCACGACAAAGACATGCGGAGTTTTGAGAGCTTTGAATTGGTTAGCTATGGTGGCCCCCTCGTCTTCCACTACGGGGAAGGGTAGGTCGAGACCAGCAAAATAGGGGCGGCTGAGACTGATGGGTTCATCCTGATTGGAATGGACACCAATGAAAGAGAAATCCGGAAATTTCTGCGCCAGAGTCTTTACCTCAGGAATGTGACTCATTGAACACGGACACCGAGCTGACAAAAAGACGACCACGATTCCTTTGTCTGAAGGTTCTATCTTGATGATTTTTCCGTCGATGATCGACGGGCCTTGGACTGTGTGAGGCAGGCTCCAGACATCAAGACCGGTGAAGGTCAAAACGCAGAAGGCTAAAAAGACATGCAACTTCATGCTTCAGTCCTTATCAGCAACGCAGCAGGCTGTTAACAATTTATTTAGGTAGAATTTCAACCGTCCATCGAGGGCCGGACTCGATACGGTATTTTTTGGCAAAATTTCCCCGATTTAACGCAACAGACAAGTTGAAAAGACTGTTGAAATACAAGAGTGGAGCCCCTTCGCGGACACCGCTGAAGGTGTCCACAAGCGGTAGAGTGCCTTCATAAACTCGGCGGGTGCCATTCAATATCCGCAAGCGAAAGCGTCGGGCATTGGGAAACTGAGAGATCAAAAGCTCGCGGGGAATGTTCGTCCAGACGTTACCAAAATAGGAATCTAAGACGGGGACCGATCCCTTGAGCATACCTTTTTCCAACACCGGCTTTTGGTAGCTGAAGACGACGAGTTTGTCGGTCGGGTACACTTCACCGAGACCAGAGAACTTCAACTGGCCATCCGCCAGCTGCGCTCCGACGTACGCATACAGATCACGGCCATGAAACGTATTGGATTTTTCCGACCCTTTTCTCCGGTACGCGGATTCATCAAGCGCGCGCACCTCTTCCCAACCCACGTCATCTCCCACAAGAGTGAAGACGCCGTTGTCTGGGCCGACAAAATAATGTCCTGTGCGACTTTTAGCGACGATGGATTTGCGGCCCGAACCCACTCCCGGATCGACCACGACGACAAACACTGTTCCGGTGGGCCAATATTTGAAAGTCTGTTGCAGACGATAGCTGGCGGCCCAAATATCAAAGGGCTCTATTTCATGCGTGAGATCTGAGATCACTAATTTGTCGGAGACCGTGTACGCCACACCCTTCATTGCCGATACTGCGCCATCTTTTTGACCAAAATCGGTCATCAGGACAACGGGTGGGCGTCGAGAAAACGACGAGCAACCGGCGAGCATCAACCAAAGTAGAACCGAATAATGTAAAAAGGTCTTGTTACCTGACATAGCGGCAAATCTGAGTTTACCGCAAATCTCTGGTACAGGTCACGCTTCTGTTACCAGCCCGAGGTAATGGCTGCGCCGTGACCTAGGTCCAAAAATGGCGGGGGAGAACCCTCACCCCGGGGGTGTTATAGATAAAATACACTTGAGGCGTGGCGCTAGCCCGCCGATGGGGTGGATATGCGATTCAAGTCTATTTTATTGATTCTACCGTTTATCCTTACCGCCTGTGCGGGCAAGAAGACGCCTCTCGCCCTTTCGATCATTCAGCCGACGGACGCACCGGCGGGCAGGGGCGTTGTTGAGCTTGTTGAAAAATTAGGAGATGGCCGGCCGGCCGGCCCCATCACCCTATATCAGGCTGTAATTGCGCAGGGTGTTCCACTCAAAGTCGCTAAGAAAGCTTTTGAAAAGTATGACGAACATTCAGACGTGGTGAGAAATCCCACCTACATTACGATGGTGGATTTCACCCAGCATTCGACACACTCCCGCTTCTATATGGTGCATCGAACGACAGGGCGGGTTGACCAATGGCCAGTCGCTCACGGCGAAGCGACGGATCCACAGGATGATGGAATCGCCAAGTATTTCTCTAATATTCCAGATTCTCACATGAGTTCACTTGGTTCGTATTTGATCCAAGAAAAATATGTCAGCTCCAAATTTGGTGAGTCACTGCGACTCGATGGTTTGGAGTCATCCAATAGCAATGTTCGTGATCGAGCCATCGTGCTTCACCCATCGCACTACGTGGTGGATGGTCGGACGAAACAGGGTCGGAGCTGGGGTTGTCCCGCAATTCCTTATGCCAATATTCAAACGGTTATTGCTCGTGCCCAAGACGGGTCCTTCATGTACGTCTACGGCGTGAACCAGCGTAGCACGGCGATGGACGCCCAGATCCTAGCGCGATGGAACCTGATTCCAAAGGCGCTTTGGACAGACGAGTCCGAATACTAATTTAGCCTGACTTCAAAGTGACTTTTCGATTCACCACTTGCGCGGCTCGCTGCAAGAAATTGAGCATGCGGTAAGAGTCACTGAGGCGACCGACAGTGATTGTTCCGTCTGGATGGCCTTTGTCATCCTTACGGAGGGTTGAGGCGATGTCCACCCGGACCAAATCTCCATCCTTCTTCACCATCACCACGTTAACCAAGGGGTGAAAACCGAGATTCTTGACGGTCTCGATGCCTTCGAGGGCCTTTCGATAATTTTCCGGCGGATAGAGTTGTCGAATGGTACGCCCGATGAGCTCACCATCTTCATAGCCCAAAACAAAATGAATCATTTTGTTGGCGGCGATGATTTTTCCTTCCAGGTCCACGGAGTGTATAAGGTAAGGAGCATCATGAAACATCTGCTGATAGTCGCTGAGCAAACGTCGGGTGTCATGGAGCTCTTTCAAAATGGTTTCAATCTGCCTTTGCACAATGGAATCCATCGCATGATCGGCTTTGTTTTTTACGCCTGACATGTAAAGCAGAAGATCCTTTGGACTGACGGCCCCGGTGAGCTTGCCATCATGAAGCGCATAGATCCGATGGTTGGGGGACTGAATCATGAGGCGAAAGGCGGTGACGATCGAGTCATCTTCATGCACGGTAACCACGGGGTCGAGCTCGTCCCGAATGTGTCCCACGGCTTTGATTTCGGGCTCTTGTCGGGACCGAAGAAGGCCACGGAGCAATTGGAAATCCGTCAGCACACCGACGACCTCGGAACCTCGGCTCACAATTGGAACCGTTGTCAGCTTGTTAGTTGCAAAAAACTGGGCGGCCTCATTTAAAAGTGTTTCTTCATCTAAAGACAGAAGAACTTGGCTCATGAACTGCTTTACAACCGGCTGCTTCGGCGCCTTGGACATCCGACTTCCTTTGCTAAATTGGTACTTCCATATTAATAGACGCCGGAATAAAGATCATGGGGTTTTGCCCGGGCAGGTCCTTGGATAGGTCCAGGATGTTTCGACAAAAGTAGAGTTAAGCCAATAGTTTTCGGCGGACTGAGCGAAGTGCTAGAACGGTCAGAACCAAAGAGTATCCAATTAGAATGGGTCCATGGGTCAGCCAAGTCTGAACTACAGATTCGTGCCAAAATAAGGATTGTGAAAGTCGAACGCTATGATAGACGGGCAAGGCCTTGGCCACAATCTGAAGCGGCTCAGGCATTTGTGCGATGGGAAAGAACGTACCTGAGAAAAAATAAAGGGGAGCGATTATAAATGAATATATGGTTTGAAACTGATTGATGTTGTGAACCTTACAACTGGCGAGCAGGCCCATCGCCCCCAAAGGTAGGGCCGTCAGAATGCCCGCGATCGGCAGGAACACAATCAGCCAGGGATCGCGCCACATTTCAAAGGGCATCAAAAACAAGCCCACGAGCGTGATCATGATTGCGCCTTTAATGCTCACCCAAATAAATTCCCCGATGGCGATTTCCTCAACTCCAATGGGGGTCGTTAACATGGCTTTAAAGATGTTCTCAAAGGTCATCCGAACGTAAAATCCGTAACTCGATTCAAAAAACGAAGTGAACATGGCCGTCGATACAGCAAGGCCTGGTGCTAGGTATTGGGCGTAAGACATTCCGTCCACATTGGTGATAAATACACCTAAGCCCACACCAAGGGAGAGCAGCAAGAACGCCGGTTCCGCCAGGGAGGGTGAGATATTAGCCAAAAGATCCTTCTGATAGACCAGCCAATTTCGCCTTACAATATGCCAGCTCAGCAAAAAGGACTCACGCATCGGCTGTAAGCTCCTTTCCTGTCAGCTTCAAGAAAACATCTTCGAGGTGGGCAGGTCTAAGTTGAAGGGCCTTCGTATTAAAATCTTCCTGAAGGCGTAGGAGATCGGCCAGCTCTGGTGCGCGCACGTAAAGTCCGGAGCTATCCTCCAAAACATGGAACTGGCGTTCGGCCAAAATCGAAAAATGCTCGCTGGCGGCCAATGATTTTTCAAACACGCCGACGTAGCCAGGAGTATGCTGGTGCAGCAATTCTTTCGGAGATCCGTCAGAGACCACCTGACCGCCATTCATAATCACCAATCGGTCACATAGAACTTCGGCCTCGTGCATGTAATGTGTTGTCAGCAAAATGGTTTTGCCACGCTCTTTAAGTTCACTGATCTTACCCCAAAGAAGATGCCGAACGGCGGGATCCAACCCAGTGGTGGGCTCATCTAGAATCACTACATCGGGGTCGGATAAAAGGGCTCGTACAAAGACAAGGCGACGCTTCATGCCTCCAGAAAGAGTTCGAATGGGCTGAGTTCGTTTATGGTTCAAGTTCATAAAACCTAAGAGGTGATCAATGCGTTCCGCCTGAACGGACCGTGGCACTTCCACAAAGGCCGAGTAAAGCTGCATATTCTCTAAAACCGTTAAGCTTTCGTCGAGCGCATTGTCCTGCGTAACCACACCAAGTCGGCGCTTGATGGCCCGTGCATCTCGACTGGGGTCCATACCAAAGACTGTCAGATCTCCGTCGGAGCGGGCCAGTACACCATAGAGCAGGTTGATAAATGTGGATTTCCCGGCCCCGTTGGGCCCCAGCAGTCCGAAACATTCGCCCTTGCGAATGGTGCAGCTGAATTCGTTCAAGGCCTTGAAGTCGCCAAAAGATTTCGAGACCTTAGTGGCTTTTATGACATCGCGATTGTCCATAAGAGGGGGCACCATAACCCGACCTCCACTGTGTATCAATATGAAACCAAGTGACTATTCTTTAGACGCTCTCCTGTCCGTGAGAGCCTGTTCACTTGGTCTTTTAAATGCAAAATACGACCTTTGTCCAATTCGGTTTCAGCGGGGCTTCGTCTACACTGACCGAAGGACTTTTGCCACTCAGGAGGAATGAAAGATGCGAAAAACACTCGTCTTTTGCTTGATGATCGCCACCCTTAGCTGGGGTGCTCAAGCTAAGAATGCTCAGTCCTATATGAACCCCACCTCGTTTCGCGGCGAAATTTTGAGCTGGCAAAGCTTTTCCAAGCTTCCTGCAAAAAAGCAAATGCAGTATCTGAAAGATCTTAGAGATCTCTTAAGCGTAATGGAAAAGAATCAGAAGTCGCTGGGCTTGGTGGCCGCCAATGACCCCGCTCTTCAGCAGTTGCGCGAACAGATCGCCATGTTTATGAACGCGATCTCACTTCTTCCGCAGGCGAATGCCGAAGATGCGACCGACGCGATTGATGAAAACGATCCCGGCGTTCAGCCCCCAGCCCCGGCTAAGCCCGACGGCATGGTTCCTGTTTGGAATGAGGCAAAAAAGCGGTGGGAGTGTAATTATAAAGATGTCGCTTTTGACTCCACGCTTGGTACCTGCGCTTATACCCGATCAGTTCGCAGTGGATTTTTTGGAAGAAAACAGACATTTGATTTCGGGACCGGCGAGTGTCCCGACGGCTCTACGGCCTTTTACCTTGGCAGCAGTTCGCGCCGATGTGTTCCGGGAGATAGCTTTGATGCGCTTTCGTCGGATCGTCGGAAATCTCTGGCTCAGGGCCATCGCTTGCATCCCAACTTTTTTGACGGTGCCACGTCGCCCGAGGCCACAAAAGAATTGGTTTTGGGTGGTGGAACCCACAATACGGATGGAACCCGGGTTAAGCCCGCGGATGGATCCGATCCGACCCCAGGACCTGGCAATGGCGCGAGCGTAGATCCCAGGGGCGCGGCCTGTGTGCAGCCCAAGTTTACCTGCCCTTCGATGTCTGAATCCGCGCGGGTGAAGAAGATCCGCGACAGCAAACTTGATCATTGTATTTCTGGTGGATTTTTTGTGGATCGCAAAAAAGTACGTGGCGGGGCCACTTGCGAAAAGCCGAAGGCCAGTTTGAAATACATCGATAATGGAAAAGAAGTTCGCCTGGATCTATCTCGTGAGACCGACCCGTGTTTGGCTCAATCGCCCAAAGGGAAGCCTGAGCGACTTTGCAACCCGGTGCTCTTCTGTTTGGGTGCGGTGATCAACGAGGATACCGCCAAGAAAAACAAATTGAATTGGGCCGACCTCAAGCAGGATCTGACGGTTAAAGCGGCGTTTTCAAACGATAGCATTCAACCTATTTTACTGTGTGCCCGTTATGACCAGAACTTCACCGCCTCTTGTAATACGAAGTTTGAGCAGTACACAGCGGACGATTATCGAATTGGGCAGGGTCCATTGTCCAAAATGGGAAATCTCGATGTTACGGGATCACGCATTGCCGCCTGTAATCCCCGGGACAACGACCTCACCCCGATGATGGATGAGTGGAATAGCATTCGTGATGGCTTAGCCAAGACATTTAAGTCCATGTGCATGGAGAAAAAGGAATTCCAAGGCCTATTCTGTAAAGAGTGTCAGGTCATGGGAGATCGCATCTATGCCATGAATAAAAATGCCACGGGCGATAGTGGATGCCCGACGGGAGAGGCCCCGTCCGGTAGCCAGGATCATCCGAAAACGACTAAATAGGATTGGCGCCGAGCGCCCTTTGAAAATCCTGAATAAGTGATTCGTCCTCGCGAGAATATCCGCGAGGCTCATAGAGGTCGCAGGCAAAACCGGCGGCCTCTAGTTTTTTCATCAGGTCTTTGACGTGAAGGCCACCAATCACAATCGCAGCCGTCTTAAACTGGCTTTCTTGCAAGATCTTGACGAATTGATCATCGCGCTCCGCCAGAGATCTATTGAATCCCTCGAGTTCCTCGCGCAGTTTTTTCTGAATCTCTGGTAAGAGGGTCGACACGGGCGATGACTTGTCCATCTTCAACTGTTCGGCCGCAGCTTCACGAAAAGGGTTTCGCTTCTCTTCGTCCAAAGTCTTTTCCGTCAATCGAATCCAGTAGCCCATCCATCCCCGCAGGTTGGACATTCGATGATTCCCTTCCAAAATCAACTTGTCGCTGTCGCCACAAAGTGTCTTGAGTCCGGCCCCAAAGCGAGCCTCGAGCTTAAGGGGAACGTGGGTTAGAACGCGCTGGTAGGATCTTTTATGGCTTTCGGCTTTGAGACTCTTATAGTCCCAGCCATTAAAGGTGGTGGAAAAATTCTCATCAATTTCGCCCTCACAGCCTTCGGCAAGGACAAGATCCACCTTTTTAGATTTCACTTTGTCCGCCAAGGTAATGTAAATCGAGGTCTGGTTTTTTTCCTGCGGATATTTTTCCTTAAAGCCCTTGGTCACTGTGGTCGGCGGAAGATGCCACTGTTTGTAGATTAAAACGCTTTGCGCTTCTTTGCGGGTCTTGCAGCCACCCACTCGGGTCACCAGACCTTTGGCGGAGGCCAGCGTCAGCATCAGCGAGAGTATCCAAGACAATTCATTTCCTCCAAAGGAACATTAAACGGGGCGTGAGGGTTTACGTCAAGGAGGGGGGGTGAGGAGAGCTGACTCTCCTCACCCAAAGACAAAAAAGGGGATTTCTCGTTGCTCTGATCCTCTTCTACCCCAGGGGCTCTAAAGCCGTTATGAAAGCCGAATTAAAAGACGTTAATACGGTTGCGAAGGCGCGTGGGACCGAGGTATTTTGACGCTATGAGAGTACTAGTTGTTGAAGACGAAAAGAAATCCGCCCAGTTCATTCGCAACGGCCTAAATGAAGCTGGTTACGTAGTGGAAATGGCCGAAAGCGCCAGTGCTGGTCTCACGCTGTCGTCCAATTCCGAGTTCGATTTGATCGTCTTGGATGTCATGCTACCAGACGGCAACGGCATGGACGTTGCTCGGCAAATGCGCAATGAGGGATTCAAAGGTTTTATTTTGATGCTCACCGCTTTGGATTCCACCCGCGACAAAGTTCGAGGTTTGGATTCTGGTGCTGATGATTATTTGGCAAAACCTTTTGAGTTCGATGAACTGCTGGCGCGAATTCGGGCGTTGCTTCGCCGCAAAGAGGGCGGTCGAACCCGACTGAGCTTTGAAGACCTCCAGATGGATTTGATCCAAAGAAGGGTGTCGAGGTCCGGTGCCGAGATCCCGTTAACGCAAAAAGAATTTTCTTTGCTGGAGTACTTTTTGCGTAACGCCAACCGCCCGCTGACTCGCACAGAGATTGGCGAGAACGTTTGGGATGTCCACTTTGACAATGAGAGCAATGTCATCGACGTCTACGTTCGCCACCTGCGCAAGAAGATTGATGAGCCTTTTCCCACACGTCTCCTGCACACCGTAACTGGCTACGGTTACGTTTTAAAGCGAACTTAAAATGAAAGTTTGGCGCAACCGCGGAATTCGCTGGCGCCTGGCGTCGCTTTACCTAGGCATTTTTGCCGTAGGCCTTGGGGTTTTCTGCGCGCTCCTTTTTCAGTACTTCCAGCGCACGCAAGTGCAGGCGTTCGATACGGCCCTCTATAACTTCGCAGTTGATATCAATTCGAACTTGGAAATGGATTTTGTCGGACGGCTTTTTGTGGTGAATTCGGCAATGACCGAGGCCGGTAAGCTTTTCCCTTTTCACCTAGGGAATAGCTTTTTTGAGTTTCGTGATGTCAGCGGTCGCGTTTTACTTCACTCCAAATCGCTTGGTGAGCGCCGGCTCCCTCTTTCGCCGGAGACGCTCAAGCGCTTGCCAACCGAAAAAGCTATTTTTGAAACCATTCGTCCTGCGGTCTTGGGTGTGCCGGATTCGAGCCCCGATTTCCGCCTGATCAGTTATTTTGCCACCCGCAGTGATTGGCGGGAGCCGCTTCTTCTGCAAATCGCGGTGCCTTTGGACCTTCCGCAGCACGAGCGACGTGATCTTTTATTGTTCTTTGCCATAGCGATTCCGACATTCTTGCTGATCGCGGGTATGGCGGGCTTTTGGATGTCCCGTCGAGCGTTGCGGCCGGTTCACCAAATGATTTTGAAGGCGGCCTCCATTACAGGTGTGGAAAAGCTTAAGGAGCGCATCCCTGTACCAAGACCTGACGATGAAATTCGTGAGTTGGCCGTGACATTTAACCAGCTGCTGGACCGTCTCGAAGGTGCTTTCGCCAGCCAGGATCGTTTTGTCTCGAATGCTTCTCATCAGCTTAAAACGCCACTGACCATTTTGAAAAACGAATTGAATTTGCTGCAGAAGGCTCATGGCCAGGGTCTGGATTTATCGGATGGGCTGCGTTCGGTGTCGGACGAAATTCAGCGAATGATCCTTTTAGTTCAAGACCTTTTGCTGTTGGCTCGACTCGAGGCCGGTCACGACACTCTGGATTTCTCACCGGTGCGACTGGATGAAGTGATGATGAAGGTGGTCTCTCGGGTGCAAAAAATTTCGAGTGCGAAAAGTGTGAGACTTCGTACGCAACTTTTAGCTGAAAATCCAGGTGAGGAATTGGACGTGGAAACACCCGGAGACGAGGAACTTCTGGATTCTATGTTAGAGAATTTTGTGGAGAATGCGGTTAAGTACGCACCAGAAAACACCAATGTGGAGATCAGCCTCAAAGGCCGCGAGCGAGACATTGAGCTCACCATTTTGGATTCGGGCCCAGGTATTCCCCAAGAACTCAAAGGCAAAATGTTTGAGCGATTCTCCCGCGGACAACCTTCCCATATTGTTCCGGGCTCAGGTTTAGGATTGGCCATTGCCGCGGAGATTGCCAAAATTCATGGAATTCAGGTGGCCTTTTCCACTCCGCTGCGAGGCTCTGGCACCCTGGTGACGCTCGTATTTCGCCGCGCTTCATTAGGCCCTGCGTAAACTCCTGCGAAGCCTTATTGACTAGTGGCGTTGCCCAGCATAAGTTTGCGGCCTTTCATCCTCCGCTCGGGTGGTGGAATTGGTAGACACGCAGGTCTCAGAAGCCTGTGGCCGCAAGGCTGTGGAGGTTCAAGTCCTCTCCCGAGCACCATTATTTTAAAGGCGGCGAACCTGAGGACGCCGCCCTTTAATTTTCTAGTCGAGTGGGAAACGAGGGGGAGTCATGTAGTCATCCCACTTTTCTCCAGATCTATACTTATGGGCCATTTCTAAAACTTTCTTTGCATATTGAAAGGCGTAAGGAATGCCTGGACCCTTAGGTACCATTCCGGCCCCATTGGTGCCAACGACGACGGCTTCAAAGATTTCATCATCTGTGGCGCCTCCATTGATGGCCGCAATTACATGTATCAGACAAGCCGGTGAACAGTAAGAAACGCCGATTGAGAGGAACATAAGTTCCTTCATGTAACCTTTAATTGCACCGTCAGAAAACACCGTCGCATAGTAGTCCGCGAATGCCTTTGCGGCGGGTGGCGCTAAGGTGGAAAGTTCCTGCACTAAACGCATTCCGAAATTTTGTTTACTCTTGCAGTATTCCTGAGATTCTTTAACCGCGCTTTCGGGCGGGCTGTACCGCTGAAATGCCATTTTAATTCCTCCTAGTTGAAATTGGGTTCTTCATTGTACGCATGCGTGGATTCAGTGTGCAACGTTAACCGTTTCAAGTTCTTGCATCCTTGAACTACTTGATCCGCTCTAGGAGCACATAGCTGAGATCATCCTTCAGAGGCACGCCAGATCTGGCCGTCTCTAGGTTAGTCAGAAACTTTTCGTGGGCAAGGATGATCGATGGCTCTTCGGAGACACTCTGCATTATTCGCATGGTCCGCCTCATTCCAAGCTGACCATCGGGAGTTTCCAACTCGAAGACTCCATCTGTGGCAATGAGGACTCTTTCCCCAGGTTTCAAATCTTTTTCGACAAAGCCAACTTCAAATTCTGAATCTATCGCTCCTAGCAGAGATCCTGTTGCAAAGGCGGCTTCGACTTTGCCATTTTCTCGATGGATTAAGACGGGCGGGGCACCTGCTGACCACAGTCGAATTTTCCCGGTCTCGGGTGAGTAGTGCACTAAAGCCAGAGTCATCCAGTAGTGTCCTTGACAGATTTCGACAAGTCGTTGGTTAAGTGTTCGACAAACATCGGATAGATCTGAGGTGGAATCGAGTTGATCGGTCAAACACTGGAAAATGCCAGCCACGATTGCGGTTACCATAGCCGGCCCGGCACCATGCCCAGTGACATCGCCCACTACAATCACTGGACTTCCGTTGTGAAGCCGCTCGAAAAACCACCAGTCGCCTCCAGATTGCTCGGCTGGTTGATAGTGGCCAACGAGCGAGAACTCTTCGGATTCGAAATTGTTTTTGTGAGGCAGTAGGAGTGACTGAACCTGGCCGGTTAACTCTAAGTTCTTTTCTAAATTTCGTCGCTCAATTTCGAGCTTAGAAATCTTAGCCGTCACAAACGCGATCGTGATAAGATTTGCCACCCCCTTTAGTAGTCGCACAT